>JANPJD010000209.1:0-19774 GCA_031425325.1 Rhodobacterales bacterium
TCGAGCGTGCCGTTCAGAAAACGGGACACCGTTGTCACCGACACCCCCGCCGCCTTTGCAACATCCTTCAGGCTTGCTACCGCCACAGGCCCATCCGGTGTGAATCGGTTTACTAAATCGCTTTACCACGTCAGCATACCGGCCCCTGTTCGTCAATCGGGCTGGGGGCATCGCGGCCCGATTGCGAAGATCGACTTCTGCGGCATCGACCCGGATGCCTTTTTGGGCAGATCGGCGACGGGTCTGACGGGCATGCTACCGTGCCTCTGCGCCGGGCCGCACGGCGTCCGGTGCGGGCGGCGGTTCCGTCGTCGGCTCGGCGATGCCCGGCTCGGCTGCGCCCAGATACTGCTGTCTGGGCCGGAAGCGGGCGATGACCTGATGTCGCTCGCCAGGATAGGTCAGCCGGGCGAAGGTCACGCAGCGCGGGCCGCTTTCCGTCCGGCGCACCACCTCGAGGCAGGCGGCACCCGGCTTGACGCCCAGCAGCCGTGCCATGGCAGAGCCTGCGGCGACGGCGCGGATGCGATGTTCGGCAGCGCTCCACGGCACGGTCTGCAAAAGCCATTTCCCCGGCGAGACAGCCTGGAAGTCCTGGGTGGCGGCAGCCGGTGCCGCGGCGAGGTTGATCAGCCGTTCCTCGAGGCAGAAGGGCGCGCCGCCAGCCTCGTGCAGCACAGTGCAGCGCAGCACCGCAAGGTCCGGCCTCTCCTCGCGCATCTGGGCGCGCTCCTCGGCCGTTGGCAGCCCGTGATGCCGGGCGAGCAGTCGAAACGCATAGCTCAGGCCCAGATCGCGCGTCTCGCGCTCGATATCGGTGATCTCCATGACCGCCGACTGCACGCGTGGGGTTGCCACGACCGTGCCGAGCTTGCGCTTGCGCTCGAGAAAGCCGTCCCGCGTCAGTTGCGTCAGCACCTTGTTGATCGTCATGCGCGACACGCCGTAGGTCGCGGCCATGTCCAGCTCGAACGGCAAGCGGTGGCCATGCGCCCAGCGGCCTTCCAGGATGTGGCTGCGGATTTCGGCCAGGATGCGGTCGTGATGCGTGGCCGGCTTGCGCGTCATGCCGACCCCGTCCCTGGGCCGGGCCTGATCGCCTCGATGAAGTCCGAGACGACATCCGTCCCCGTCTCGGGCGGCGATCCCGCCATCAGCGCCACGAAAAGCCCGATGGCCGAGGTCGTCGGACTGTGCGGGCCACCCCCCGGACCTGCGCGCAGGTTCATCACCAGCGTGGGGCAGAGGAAGAGCGCAAGCCGCAGAACCTCTTCCCAGTCGTCTGGCAGAAGGTCCCGGTCGCGCAGCGTGCCGAGCCAGGGCCGCCAGAAGTGGGTGGCCTTCACGCCCAGAAGGTCGCGCCGCAAGGGGCTGGGCTGCCAGTCGGTTTCGATCACCAGATCGCCGCCCGAATGGCGCACTGTGGCGGCAAAGCGCTGCGTGGCTTCGGGGCTGTCGTAGAGCCAGAAGGGATGGGCCAGCGTGTTGTGAAAGGTCGACTTCACCTCGGCCAGAAGCGAGGGGACCGCATCCCCGGCAAAGGCAGGATCGAACAGTCGCAGGCGATCAGAGGCGGCACCGCGTTCGTACCAGACGTTGGCGTTATGCGCGTCGCCATGCGCGACGATCCCGCCCGCATCCGCCAGCCTGCGGGGTGAGAGCCTGTCCTGCGCGCGCCGGAACAACTCACCGAAGGTCGCCCGGTGCCTCTGGCCGTTCAGCACCGGCGTCGCGGCGGCGAGCGTCTGCCAGTCGAGCGTGGTCCCGCCAAGATCGAAGCGTTTTCCGACATAGAACGCGGACAGCCGCCCGCCGGGGAAGGTGCCGTCGCGCGGGTCGATCAGGCGCTGGTGGAACAGCCGATGGATCGGTTCGGCTTCGGACTGGTCAGGCGTAATCGGGGCCAGCGTGTCCTGCGCGACCGCCAGCAGATGGTCGTTCAGCACCGCCTCGGCCTTCAGTGCCCGCGCGGCAGCTCTTGCGTCGGGTGCAAGATCGAGGGCGCGCAGCACGTCCGAAAAGCGCGGATCGCTGCGGCGCGCATAGACCAGCACCTGCTCGCCCGGCAGGGCCGAGGTCAGCAGCGGCTGGTCCACAGGCAGGCCGGCGCGGGCCAAGATGTCGGCGCGGTAATACTCGCCGCGCATCGCCTCTTCGCCCTCCTCCTGGTGGAACTTGAAGAAGCAGGGGCCAAGGTCGCAGACGAAGAACCCGTTGAGAGAGTTCAGCGAATAGGCGTCGCGGTTGATCGCAAGGTCGCGCGCCTCGATCCCGAAAAGGTCGTGCAGAAGCGACCCGAGCAGGGCAAGCGCCGCCGCCTCGTCGGTGGCAGCGAGGGCGCGGATCTCGGCGGTGCGCGAGGCGGGCGGCACGGGCTCAGTTGCCCAGATAGCGCAGCCGGGTCGGGCCGACGGCGTTCGCATGGGCGGGAAAGCCCTCGTATCCCGCCAGCAGCGCCGCGTTCGCGGCAAGCTCGGGGTAGGCCTGCCCGGTGACATAGCCGATCGACGAGCGCTTGACGAAGTCATGCACCGACAGCGGCCCCCAGGTTCGCGCCCCGCGCGAGGTGGGCAGCACCGCATTGGGGCCAAGGGCGAAGTTGCCGATCGCGACGGGCGTGTGCGGGCCCATCAGGATCTCGGCGGCCTCGGTGATCCGGCCGAGATAGGCGAAGGGATCGCGCGACAGGATCTCCAGATGCTCGGGCGCGTAGTCGTTGATGAAGTCGATGCTCTCCTGCGCCGAGCGGGTCAGCAGGATGCCCCCGAACCGCCCGCCCAGCACCGCCTGCGAGAAGGCGACGCGCTGGTCCGTCATCGCGGCCCAATGCTCGTCGAAGGCGGCAAGCGCCTCGTCGACGACGCGGGGGGAGTGGGTCACGAGCCAGGCCGAGCTGTCGGGGCCGTGCTCGGCCTCGATCAGCAGGTCGAGCGCGGCAAGGCCGCCATGCACGGACTCGTCGGCGAAGATGATCGCCTCGGACGGCCCGGCGGGCAGGCCCGGATCGATCACGCCCGCGAGAAGCCGCTTGGCCGCGACCACCCAGGGGCTGCCGGGGCCGACGATCTTCAGCGCGGGGCGCACCGTTTCGGTGCCATAGGCCGCCGCCGCCACCGCCTGCGCGCCGCCCGCCTTGTAGACCGTGCCGACCCCGGCCAGCCGCGCCGCAACAAGCGTCGCCGCATCCACACCGCCATCGGGGGCGGGCGGTGTGAAGATCGCAAGCTCGGGCACCTTCGCCACCACACCCGGAACCGAGGTCATCATGGTAACCGAGGGGAACGAGCCCTTGCCGCGCGGGACGTAAAGCGCCACCGACCGGATCGGCGTATAGCGGTCGCCGGCGAAGGCGCCGGGGCGGATCTCCTTCAGCCACATCGGCTCGGGCGCCTGTTCCTCGTGGAACGAGCGGATGTTGGCGATCCCCGCACGGATCGCCCCGATCACGGCAGGATCGACCAGATTGAAGGCCGCGTCGAACTCGGCCTCGGTCACTTTCAGCGCGCCTTCCGTCAAGCCCGCCGCCCCGTCGAGCGTCCGGCCGTAGCGCACGAGGGCCGCGTCGCCTTCGGTTCGCACGGCCTCGATGATCGGGGCGACCTTGGCGGTGAACTGCGACAGGTCGGTCTCGGACCGCTTCAGCAGATCGGCGCGCGCCTCGGGGGCCAGATCGGCGAGGGTCACGACATTCACATGCGGCATGGGACAAACCTTCGTGGCAGCCGGACGCGAGGCCCGGTCATTTCGATTTCAGGAACAGGTCGAGCCCCACCAGTCGGTCCAAGAGCGCGATCGCCAGCGCCGCGATGGCGATGAAGACGACCGAGACGGCCGCGAGGTCCGGGGTGATGATGGACCGGATGGAGTTGTAGATCTGCACCGGCAGCGTGACGGTGCGCGCATCAGTCAGAAGAAGACTGACGAGGAACTCGTTCATCGCAAGGATGAACATCAGAAGCGACCCGGTGATGACGCCGGGCATCACGGCGGGCAGCGTGACGAACAGGAACACCTGCACCCGCCCCGCGCCGCAACTTGTCGCCGCCAGCTCGAGGTCGGGATCGAGGAGCGCAGCACTCGACGTGACGGCCCAGATCATGAAAGGCAGGTTGATGACAGCGCAGGCGACGCCGACAGGCCAGAGGCTGCCCAAGACCCGCATCTCGCCGAACAAGAGCATCAGGCCGATGCCTGATCCGATCAGCGGGATCGTGAAGGGTAGCAGCAGATAGACCTGCACCGCCCCGCCGAAGCGCAGCCGGTAGCGCGTCAGCGCGATCCCCGCGAGCGTGCCCACGGGCAGCGCGACCGCCGTACAGACGCAGGCGACCACCAGCGAGCGCAGGAAGGCCGCGCGCAGGTCGCGGGCGAGCGCGATCTTCTCGTACCATTGCAGCGAGAAGCCCTCGGGCGGGAAGGCGATGATGTTGCCGCTGGTAAAGGATGCCCCCAGCACCACCAGCGTCGGGGCCGACAGGATCAGGACCGACAGCCACACCAGCCCCCAGATCGTGATGCGCTGGCCTGCGCTTGTCATCGCCGGGCCCCCAGCGCCAGCGTGCCTGCACCGAACACAGCAAAGATCGCGCCGACCATCAGCGAGCCCGCCGCGACCAGCACTACCGTCAGCGCTGACCCAAGGCCTTGATCCGAGGTGCGGAAGAACTGGTCGTAGATCGCGTTTGCGATGAAGTCCTGCGAGCCGCCGCCAAGGATCGCGGGCATCGCAAAGTCGGTCAGCGTCAGCGTGAAGACCACCAACCCCGCGCCGACCAGACCCGGCCGGGCCATAGGGAGGACCACATGCCAGAGCGTTCGCAGCCAGTCGGCCCCAAGCGATCCGGCCGCCGTCTCGATCTCTTCTGGGATCGCGGTCAGGGCGGGGGCCAGCATCAGGACCGCGAAGGGCAGCATGTATTGCACAAGGCCGAACACCACGGCCCAGTAGTTGAACAAAAGCCGCAGCGGCTCGACCCCCACCAGCCCCAGCGCGTCGTTCACGATGCCGTTGTTGCCCAGAATGATGAGCCAGCCATAGGCGCGCACCACCTGACCGATGAAGAAGGGCAGGAAGAGCGCGATCAGAAGCGCCTTGCGGACCCACGGTCGGCGGGTGCGGACCATCGCATAGGCATAGGGAAAGGCCAGCGCCAGGGTCAGCCCCGTCACCAGCATTGCGGCAAGAAGCGACCGCCAGGCGATTGTCCCGTAGACGCCTTGCGCCAGGATCGTGCGGTAGTTGTCCAGCGTCAGGCCCGGCGCGGGGCGGAAGGTCGCCCGGTCCAGGGTATGGAGCGAAGCATCCGTGATCTGGATCATGCCGATCACCAGCAGCCCGACCAGAAGCAGCGCGGGCGAGACCAGAAGCCAGCCCGTGTGCCGGGCAAGGCGGCGCGGCCAGAGCCGGTCGGCCACCGCCTCGGCCGCATCGAGCAGCCGCCAGCGGATCGGATAGGGGAAAGGCGAAGGGCTCATCTGTGGCCTGTGATGCGGGTTGCCCCCTCCGGTCACCCGGAAGGGGCCGTCCTTACAGGGCGGGTCAGCCCTGCATGATCGCCTTGAACTGCGCGAACCAGTCGCTCTGGTTCTCGACCTGAATCGCGTTCGACACGCGGATCAGCTTCTCGAAGTCGGCTGGCGTCGTCGGGTAGGACGCGTCGCCCCCCGCAAGGTCGGCGGGCGGGGTCAGACCGGGTACGACGCCCGGCAGGCCAAGGCCGTCAAGCCAGACCTGCTGCGCCTCGGGCGTCAGCGCGTAGTTGATGTACTGCTTGGCCCAGTAAAGCTCGTTCTCGGGCAGGCCCTTGGGAATCCAAAGCCCGTCTGTGTCGAACTTGGCTCCCTCGGCCGGCACGGTCCAGGCGATGTCGAGGCCGTTCAGCCGCGCCTCGCGTGCGTTGGTCGAGATCGTGCAGGCGGCGTCGATCTCGCCGTTCTGGAACCAGGTCGTGAAATCGGGGTCCTCGCCCAACAGCGGCTCCTGCGCCTTGAGTTCGGTCACGAAATCCCAGGCGGGCTGCATGGCGTCCGGGATGCCGTCCAGCGTGCCGCCGCCCGCGACCTGGGCCGGGAAGTGCAGGCCGATGCCATCGTTGTAGAAGGCGATGCGGCCCTTGAGGCGCGGATCGAGGAGGTCGCGCCAGGACGTGGGCGCGCCATCGGGGAAGGCCTCGGGGCGGTAGGCCAGCACATAGACATAGCCGTATGTGTTGACGATCGGGAAGCCTTCGAGGCCAACGGGCTTCGCCAGATCGGTCGTGCCCGCAAGGTTCGGCAGGTCGGACAGATCCTCGGTCACGCCGCGCAGCGCGGATTTGGTCGCGTTGACCGTCGTGTCCCAGTTGATGTGGATCGGCGGCACGCGGCCCTGCTCGACCGCCGCCCAGACCTTGGGCTGGATCTCGTTGTCCTCGGTCAGGTCATGGCGGATCGCGATGCCCGTCGCCGCCGTAAATGGATCGGACACGCCCTTTTGCAGCGCGGCGACCCACGAGCCGCCCCAGGCCCGGATGATAAGTTCCGCGGGCTTCTCGGGCTCGGCGGCCCAAAGCGCGCGTCCTGGCACCGCGGCGAGCAGGGCGGCCCCGCCAAGCGCGGCGCTGCCCCTGAGGATTCCACGGCGGCTGATGGCCGTCGTTCTGGTGATCTTGGTCATCGGTCTCTCCTTGCTGTTGGTCCGGTTCGGTTCGGTCGTGTCTTGCTCCGTGGCCGCGAGGCGGATGCCCCCCGGTTGCCAGCCCTGTTTACGGGGACGGAGAGGCAAAGATCAGAAGGTCGCGGGCATTCCATCCGACGGCGACTTCGGCCCCCGGCACGAGGGTCGCGTCGCCCTCGGGGTCACGGCGCAGCGCCTTGACGACGCGCCCGCCAAGCGCCGGGACGGCCACCTCGCAAAGCAGCCGGTCGCCCTCGAAGATCACGTCGCGCACTTCGGCCGGGAAGGCCGTGTCGAGCCCGGCCAGTCGCGCCGGTTCCGTCTCGATGCGGACCTGCTCGGCGCGGATTGCTGCCTGCACCGGCGCGCCGGTCGCCATGGTCTCGGCGGCGCGCCCGGCAAGCGTGATCTCTCCCATTCGCAGCCCCCCCTCGACAGCATGTCCCGAAAGGAAGTTGGTGACGCCGATGAAGCCCGCGACGAAGGCGTTCGCAGGCTCGCGGTACATCTGCACCGGGGGCGCGGCCTGCTGGATGCGGCCCCGGTCCATCACGATGATTTCGTCCGACATCACCAGCGCCTCGCGCTGGTCATGCGTCACGTTGATCGTGGTCACGCCGAGTTCGCGCTGGATGCGGCGAAACTCCAACTGCATCTCTTCGCGCAGCTTGCTGTCGAGCGCTGCCAGCGGCTCGTCCAGAAGCAGAAGGTCGGGCTCGAACACCAGCGCGCGCGCAATGGCCACGCGCTGCTGCTGGCCGCCCGACAACTCATGGATGCGCCGCCCGCCAAGCCCGCCGAGGCGCACCAGATCAAGGAACCGCTCCACCCGGTCGGCGATGCCCCGCGGATCGTGGCGGCGCATCTTCAGCGGAAAGGCCACGTTCTGTGCCGCCGTCATGTGCGGAAACAGCGCCAGCCGCTGAAAGACCATCCCGATCGAGCGGCGATGCGGGGCCACGGCATCCATCGCCGCCCCCGCCACGGTGACCGTGCCGCGGGTGGGCCGCTGAAAGCCTGCGATGATGCGAAGGAGCGTCGTCTTGCCCGAACCCGACGGGCCGAGGATCGTCAGGAAGCGGCCGCGAAAAAGGTCGAAGGTGGCCCCGTCCACGGCAAGCGGGCCGGAGCCGAAATCCATCGAGACGTTGCGGACCGAAACGACGGCATCCCCGCTTTCGGGTCGTGCGTCGTCCGCCATGCCGCTTTGCGCCATCCATACCCCTCGCCGCTGGCCTGCCGACCTATCAACGTCAGAGTCGTAACAGCGCCGTCGCGGTTATGTATATACTTGAGTTGCCCGGACGCCCGCCTTGGCCCTCTTGCAGGCGCCCGTCTGCTTCAGATTGAGGCAAGATAACCTCCGTCGACGGCGATGCACTGGCCCGTGACATAGCGCGCGGCGTCAGAGGCCAGGAAGATCACCGGCCCGGCCAGGTCCGCACCCTCGCCGAATCGGCCCACCGGGATCTTGCCCAGCATCGAGCGGGCCCAGTCCGCATCGGCGTAGAAAGGCTCGGTCATCGCCGTGCGGAAATAGCCCGGCGCGATGGCGTTCACGCGCACACCGCGCGGCCCCCACTCGGCCGAGAGGGCATGCGTAAGGCCCAGCAGCCCCGACTTCGACGCGCCGTAGGGGGCCGCCGTCGGCACGCCCACGAAGGAGGTCAGCGAGCAGAGGTTGATGATGCTGCCCCGCCCGCGTGCCAGCATCGGGCGGGCGACGGCCTGCGCCAGAAAGAACGCGCCCTTGAGGTTCGTGTCGATGATCCTGTCCCAGAGCGGGGCGCTGACCGCCTCCGAGGCGCAGACCTCTTCCACGCCTGCGTTGTTCACCAGGATGTCGACCGGCGCCGTCCCGGCCAGCGCCGCCTCGATCGAGGGCGTGTCGCGCTGATCGAGGACGACCGCCTCGACGCTTCGCCCCGTGGCGCGCAGGGTCTCGGCGGCACGGCCAAGGGATGCGGCATCGCGGCCTGTGATGACAAGGTCGGCCCCTGCGCCCGCCAGCGCTTCGGCCATGTGCAGCCCGAGACCCCGGCTTGCGCCGCTGACCAGAGCCCGGCGGCCGGTAAGGTCGAAGATCGAGCCTGCTTCGGGTCGGGACATGCGATCACGCTCCTTCCGGGTCCGTCACGGATCGCCATGAAGGCGCGCGGGCGTGGTCTTGTCAAACGGGCGCGTCGCTTGCCCCGCGCAGCCGCCTTGCCGAAAGCCAGCTCAGCGCCGCCATGGCACCCGCCGTGCCGAGACAGAGCGGCAGCCCCCCGACCTGATAGCTGATGCCCGAGAGCAAGGTGCCAATCAGCCGACCGCCTGCGTTGGCCATGTAGTAAAACCCGACATCGCGCGTGACCTTCCCCGCATCGGCGAAGGCGAGGATCAGATAGGAATGCACCGCCGAGTTCACCGCAAAGACAAAGCCGAAGGCCAGAAGCCCCGCGACGATCGCAAGGCTCAGCCACGGGGCAGGGGCCCCGGCCGCCCAGGCCAGCGCCGCCAGCGCCAGCGGGATCGGCACGAGGCAGGCGGCCCAGCGGATCGCCGCCGCGACGATGGCGGCACCGTCCCTGCCGTGCGCGCGCAGGATGCGCGGGGCTGCGGCCTGCACTGCGCCGTAAGCGATGATCCAGACCGCCAGAAACCCGCCGATCAGAAAGAAGGCGGCGCGGCGGCCCTCGGGCGTGCCATCTGACAGCACCATCTGGAAGTAGATCGGCACCCCTACGACGAACCATACGTCGCGCGCAGCGAACAGGAACATCCGCGCCAGCGACAGCCGCAGGATGCGCGGGTCCGTGACCCGCCAGTCACCCAACCTGGCCGACTTGTCGCGCAGAGGAAGCCCTGCGGGCATGAAGAGCGCCACGGCGACAAGGATGACCGCGAGCACCCCCGCCATCGCCCAGATCGCCGCCTGAAATCCCGCCAGCGCCAGCAGCGCCGCACCAAGGAAAAAGCCGAGGCCCTTGACCGCATTCTTCGATCCGGTCAGCACAGCGACCCAACGAAAGAGTGTGCCGTCGCCCTTGGGGGCAAGCACCTTCACCGCCGATTTCGACGACATCTTGGCCAGGTCCTTGGCTACCCCCGACAGGCCCTGCACCGCCATGACGAAGGCGACCGAGGCCGCGACCGACCACGCGGGATCGAGCATCGTCAGCCCCGCAAGCGCCGCGATCTGGATCAGCAGGCCCGCATAAAGCGTCGAGGCAAGGCCGAACCGTGCCCCGATCCACCCGGCAGCAAGGTTTGTCGCGATCCCGGCGACCTCGTAGAGCAGGAACAGCCAGGCAAGCTGGATCGGCGTGAACCCGAGCGCGTTGAAGTGCAAGAGCACCAGCATCCGCAGCGCACCGTCCGACAGCATGAAGGCCCAGTAGGCCGCCGTCACCGCCGCATAGGCACGCAGGCCGGACGCTGCGGCCACTACATCGACCCCGCGATCATCCGGGTGATGTCGGCCAGCCGGCAGGCATAGCCCCATTCGTTGTCGTACCAGGCAAAGACCTTCACCTGCGTGCCGTTCACGACCATCGTGCTTGCCGCGTCGATGATGCTCGACCGCGGGTCGTTGGTATAGTCCGACGACACGAGTTCGCGCATCTCGTAGCCGAGGATACCCGCGAGCGGTCCCTCGGCGGCGGCGGCGAAAAGCGCGTTGACCTCGGCCACTGTCGTCGCACGCTCCACCTCGAACACACAGTCGGTCAGCGAGGCGTTCAGAAGCGGCACGCGCACCGCGTGGCCGTTCAGCCGCCCCTTCAACTCGGGGTAGATAAGCGTGATGGCGGTGGCCGATCCGGTGGTGGTGGGGATCAGGTTCAACAGGGCCGAGCGCGCGCGGCGCATGTCCTTGGCAGGGCGGTCGACGATGGTCTGCGTGTTGGTCACATCGTGGATCGTCGTGATCGATCCGTGCCTTATGCCGATGCCCTCATGGATTACCTTCACCACGGGCGCGAGGCAGTTCGTGGTGCAGCTTGCCGCCGTGACAATGTGGTGGCGCGCCGGATCGTAGAGGTGAGGGTTCACCCCGTAGACGAGGTTGAGAGCGCTCTCGTCCTTGACCGGGGCCGAGACGACGACCTTGTGCACCCCTGCGGCGAAGTAGGGCGCCACCTTTTCAGCCGTCTTGAACACGCCCGTCGCGTCGATCACGAGGTCGATGCCCATTGACGCCAGCGGCAGATCCTCAATCCGCCGCGCGGCGGACAGGGCGATGCGCTGGCCCTCGATCGTCAGGCTGCCTTCGTCATGCGAGATGGCGCGCGGCCAGCGGCCGTGGACCGAGTCGAACTCCATCAGCAGGGCGTGCTGGGCGGGGGTGCCTGCGGGGTCGTTGACCAGCGCGATCTGCCCGCCCGCGCCCCGGTCTATCAGGTCGCGCAGTGCCAGTTTGCCGATCCGTCCGAGCCCGTTCAGCGCGATCCGGGGCGCGGTCATGCCGACCGGCCCAGATCGTCGACCCGGCCTTGCAGGGCGATCCGGCTCAGTTGCTGGAACGGCAGGGCGGTAAAGGCGCTGATCCGCCGGCGCAGTTCGGCATAGGTCTGGGCGAAGGCGAGGCCCTTTTCGGCATCGGTGCCCTCGACCTTGACCGGATCGCGCAGGCCCCAATGCCCGGTGATCGGCTGGCCGGGCCAGGGGGGGCATTCCTCGTTGGCCGCCGCATCGCAGACCGTGAAGACGAAATCCATCACCGGCATGCCCGGCTGCTGGAATTCGGACACGTGCTTGGAGCGCAGGCCCGACACGTCGTGGCCATTGCGCTCCAGCACCTCGAGGGCAAAGGGGTTGAGCGTGCTGTTGGGCCGGGTGCCCGCCGAGAAGGCCTGAAACCGTCCCTCGCCAAGGTCGCGCAGCAGCGCTTCGGCGAAGATCGAGCGCGCCGAATTGCCCGAGCAGATGAAAAGCACGTCAAAGTCGGTGTCGGTCATGTCGGTGATCTCCCGCAGGGGTGGGGCGGGCCGCAGGTCTGGCCGACCCCGCCCGCAATCGTCGAGGATGTAGGAGGCCAGCGCGCCCGCCGAGCGCACGCTTGCCGCGTAAAGGATCGCCCGCCCGTCGCGGGTCGCGTGGACAAGGCCCGCCTCTTCGAGCAGGGCGAGATTGGTCGACAGCGTGTTCGGCCGCATCCCGAGTGCCGTCGCGATCTCGCCCGCCCGCACGCCGTGCGGCGCATGGCGCATCAAGAGCCGGAAGACGGCGAGCCTGCCGTCATGCCCAAGGGCGGAAAAGGCAAGGATGGCAGATGTCGGTTTCATATTTCGAAATTACTCGAAATGTCGACTGGATGCTAATGAAGGTTTGATGACAGTCGGAACGATCGCTGCGGGCTGAGCCGCGGCGCGCCAGTCAGGCGGGCCATCTGACACCTATAAGCTGATCCACTTCGCTGCCCTGTCCGAGTGGCGCCGCCTTCTCACGGCCCGACAGGCAGGCGGGATCGGAGCAACGGAGACCGGTTGGCATTCGCTCGGCTACCATTCGAATAGGGTTGCCGTCTCCACCGCCAGAGTTACGCTGCGACAGATTCTGAAGCGGCGGGGGATTAACCGGATGAACTGGCTTGAACAGTCGCACATGGCCCGGCGTGGCGTTGCGCGTGGCAGGCCTGGCGCTCGCCACAGCCTGACCGAGGCGCTGCAGGGCGAATACCACTATGTCTACGGCCCGTATTCCCAGCCTGTCCTGCGTATCAACCCAGGTGACGTGGTCGAGGTCGAGACGCTCGACGCGTTCGGCGGTGCGGTGAAGACCGAGGACGATCTGCCGTCACGCGTGCTCAACATGCCGTTCGTGAACCCGCAGAACGGACCCATCGCCGTCGAGGGGGCAGAGAAAGGCGACACCCTGGCGGTCTATGTGCATTCCCTTCTGCCACGGGGGCCGCAGCCCGTGGGTACAACGGCACTTATCCCCGATTTCGGCGGGCTGACCTCGACGGGGTGGACCCATCTCAACGCCCCGCTGCCCGAAAGGGTGAAGAAGATGGTGGTGACGCCCGAGGGTGTGCGGTTCTCGGACCGGATCACGCTGCCGTACGAGCCATTCGTCGGCACCATGGGCGTGTCGCCCGAGATCGAGGCTATCTCGTCGCTCCAGCCTGACTACTGGGGGGGCAACATGGACATGCCCGATGTTGCGCCCGGATCGGTCATGTATTTTCCGGTCTGCCGGAAAGACGCGCATTTCTTCATCGGTGACTGCCATGCCCGACAGGGCGACGGCGAACTCTGCGGCGTTGCGGTGGAAATTCCCGCGACAGTCACCGTGCAGATCGATCTCATCAAGGGCTGGACCATCCCGGGCGTGCGTCTTGAGCGCGAGGATTTCATCATGGCGGTGGGCAGTGCCCGGCCGATGGAGGACGCGGCTCGCATGGCCTATCGGGACCTGATCCGCTGGATGGTGGCGGACTACGGCTTTGACGAGAGCGAGGCCTATTTCCTGTGCACGCAGGCCGGGAAGATGCGCGTGGGCAATATGGTAGACCCGAAGTACTCGCTGGGGGCATCCATGCTGAAGACTTATCTGAGCTAAGGGGTCGAAATGGATCTGGGACTGAAAGGGCTCAACGCTCTTGTGACGGGTGGCAGCAAGGGTATCGGTCGGCACTGCGCCGATATTCTGGCTGCCGAAGGGGCGAACGTTTCGATCTGCGCGCGCGCCGAAAAGGGCGTGACCGAGGCGATCGAGGCACTGAGGGTGCATGGAACTCAGGTGGTCGGCCAGTCTGTCGATGTCACTGACAAGAACGCACTGGAAGCGTGGGTCAAGGACAGCGCGGCCAAGCTGGGCGGGATCGACATCATCGTTGCCAACGTCTCGGCGCTGGCGGTGACGGATGACGAAGCCGCATGGGTCGCGGGGTTCGAGACGGACATGATGCATTCCGTGCGGCTGGTGAACGCGGCGATGCCGTATCTCGAGCAGTCTAAGGCTGCGTCCATCACGCTTATCTCGTCGGTATCAGGGCGCGAGATCGACTTCACCGGCCCCGCTTATGGCGCGTTCAAGGCCGCTCTGGTGCATTACGCGCAAGGGCTTGCATACAGGCTGGCAAACAAGGGCATACGGGCCAACACGGTTTCGCCTGGCAACACCTATTTCAACGGTGGCATCTGGCAGTGGATCGAGGAAAACAACGCTGAACTCTTTGCCGAAGCGATGCGGCTGAACCCCACCGGGCGGATGGCGCGGCCGGAGGAGATCGCGCGCGGCGTGGTGTTCCTGGCTTCGCCCGCCTCGAGTTTCACCACGGGTACAAACCTCGTCATCGACGGCGCGCTCACCAAGGGTGTGCAGCTTTAGGAAAATGGCACGGCAACCAAGCTTGGATTAAGAAGGGGGGGGCGGCTGGCGTTCGGGCAGTACCTGACGCTGACCGTTCCGCTCGTTCAAAACGAGCTGCAAGATGATCCGCCCTGCGGTTCTTTGGTACGTCCACTTCCCCTCGCAGCGGCGGAGACTGGTTCGCATTCGCCGGACAGCACATAGCATAATTTTCAGTCAATCCGTCGGATGGACCCCCTTCTGCAGCAGATTATGCGCGACAGGTCTTGACCGCAGTCGAGGCGGGGATAACGTCTCCTTCTAATCTACAAGCACTCGAACGGCATTTGGGCCTTGTACGCTGACCAGCCCAGGTCAGCGACAGGGCTATTTCGGCATTCGGGACAGGGGACGGCGTGAAACGGCAGATCGAACTGGGGCTCCTTTTCTCGCGCTCGGGCAGCTACTCGCTGATCTCCGAAGCCTGCCGATCAGGTGCCTTGGGAGCCATCGCCCAGATAAACGGCGATGCGGCGCGGGATGTCAGTTTCGTGCCGGTGGAGCGCGACCCTGGCGGCAACGTCGATGCATACGGGTCCTTGTGCGAGGAAATCCTGCGCGACACGGGCGCACGTCATGTGGTGGGCTGTGTCACCTCGTGGAGCCGGAAGGAAGTGATCCCGACGCTCGAAAAGCACGGCGGAACCCTATGGTATGCTGTGCCCTATGAGGGGTTCGAGGCGTCGGACCATGTGGTCTATACCCATGCCTGCCCGAACCAGCACCTCCTGCCGCTTCTGGACTGGGTCATGCCGGCGCATGGGCGGCGCGCCTATCTCACGGGGTCCAACTACATCTGGGGCTGGGAGATGAACCGCCTCGCGCGCGAGCGGATCACGGCCGCGGGCGGTGCGGTGCTGGGCGAGCGTTACCTGCCCATCGGGTCACGCGACGTCGGACGGATGATCGAGGAGGTGCGGTTCGCTCGGCCGGATTTCATTCTCAACTCGCTGATCGGGCCGTCCTCCTATGAGTTCATGGCCGCCTACCGTGCCCTGGGGATGGAGGATGCACATTTCCGGCCCGAAAGCTGTCCGGTCCTGTCCTGCAATCTGACGGAATGCGAGCTTCCGGCCCTGGGTCAGGCGGCGGAGGGGCTGGTTGCAGTCGGCCCCTATTTCCGTGGGCTGACGGATTGGCCGGGGCCGGGAAACTTCGGCTCGTCGCACGAAGCGGCGGCCTTTGCGGCGGTGCATGAGCTGGCAAGGTTGCTGGCGGGCCGGCAGGGGGCGGAGGGGCTGCCCCTGTCGCAGCTTCTGGCGGGCGAACGGGGGCGCGGGATCGTGGACCCTGAGACGCATCACACCACGCTTCCGGTCATCATCGCGCGGGTGGAGGGCGGGGTGTTCCGCAAGGTCCAGGGCTGGGAGGCTGTGCCGGGCGACCCGTACCTCGCGCGCAGCCGCGCCGCGCCCCCGCCCATGCTGCGGGTGGTGCGATGAAACACCGTGCCATCCGCATCCCCGACCTTGGTCATGCCCAGGCGGCGATCCTGCACCGTCCGCACCCCACCGTGCAGGCACTGACGCGGCAACTGACCGCGATCGGCTTGACCGTCACGCAGGCCTGGCCCGAGCTTGGGGCCGAGGGGATGGCGGCGGACTACGTCTTCTTCGACGCCGACATGGGACATGACGGCATGTTCCCCTGGGAGGCCGGGCAGCCCCCCGTTCCGATGATTGCGCTTATCGGGTCCGAAGCTCCGGGTCGGGTTGAGTGGGCGCTGAAGGCCGGGGCCCACGCACAGATTCTCAAGCCCGTGGGGGACAACGGCGCCTATTCGGCGCTCATCATCGCGCGGAACGCCTTCGACGCCCAAAAGGCGCGCTCCGCCGAGATCGCGGACCTGCGCCGTCGGCTGGAGGAACGGCAGACGGTCGTGCGGGCGGTCACACTGCTGGCCGCGCGGGGCAAGACCGAGTCAGAAGCCTATGCCCAGCTTCGCCAGATGGCGATGGCCTGGCGGATCAGTTTCGAGGATGCCGCAGTGCGGATCGTCGCAAGCCATGGGGGCGGCGATGACCGATCTCAGCGCGGATAACCTTCCGCCACAGGGGGCCTTTGCGCGCCTGATGCGGCGCAAGCTGGCGGTCCTGGGACTTTTTCTCATCGCGCTGGTGGTGGGAGGGGCGGCTTTTGCTCCCTTGATCGCGCCCTTCGACCCGAACGACCAGATGTTCGACGGCCTGACCCTCGAGGGCGCGCCGATGCCACCGGGCGGGCAGTTCCTGCTGGGGACGGACTTGCTGGGGCGGGACCTCTTCAGTCGCCTCCTTTACGGCGCGCAGACCTCGCTGGTGATCGGGGTCGTGGCGAATGGGCTGGCGCTTTTGATCGGAACGCTGGTGGGGATCACGGCGGGATTCTTCCGGGGCTGGGTCGGCGCTGTGCTGATGCGTTTCACCGACATGATGATGGCCTTCCCGGCGCTTCTGCTGGCGATCTGTCTGGCGGCGATCTTCCAGCCGTCGCTGTGGATCGTTGCCATGGTGATCGCGCTGGTGAACTGGGTGCAGACCGCTCGGGTCATCTATGCCGAGACCTCGTCGCTCGCAACACGCGACTTCATAGCAGCGGAGCGGACCCTGGGGGCTTCGACAAGCCGCATCCTGTTTCGCCACATCCTGCCGCATCTTGTGCCGACCATCATCGTCTGGGGCACGCTGGGGATTTCGACGACGGTGCTGCTGGAGGCGACGCTGAGCTTTCTTGGCGTGGGCGTGCAGCCGCCGACGCCAAGCTGGGGCAACATAATCTTCGAGAACCAGACCTACTTCCAGTCGGCGCCCTGGCTGGTCTTTGTCCCTGGCGCTGCGATCATCCTGCTGGCCTTGGCGTTCAACCTGGTGGGCGACGCGCTCCGCGATGTTCTGGATCCGACGCAGAGGGGGCGTGACTGAATGGCCGGGTATCTTCTCCGCCGCCTGATTCAGTCCGCGCTGATCCTTCTTGGCGTCAGCTTCGTCACATTCTTCCTCCTTTACGTGCTGCCCGCCGACCCGGTCCGCCAGATCGCCGGGCGGTCAGCGACGGCGGAAACGGTGGAGAACATCCGCCAGCAACTTGGCCTCGATAAGCCCTTCGTCGTGCAGTACGCGCGCTACATGGGCGCGCTTGTGCAGGGCGACATGGGGCGGAGCTATCTGCAAAAGACCGAGGTGGCCGAGCTGATCTGGTCGCGGCTGCCCGCCACGCTGCTTCTGATGCTGGGCGCAATCACCTGCGAGCTTGTGCTCGGCCTGACCATGGGCATCGCCGCAGCCCTCTGGCGGGGCAAGACGGTTGATCAGGTTCTTATGATGACGTCATTCGTCACCGTGTCGGCCCCGCAGTTCGTCGTAAGCCTGCTTCTTCTCTATGTCTTCGCGGTGAAGCTGGGCTGGTTCCCGATCGGCGGCTACGGCACGTTCGCGCATCTGGTGCTGCCCGCCGTCACCCTCGGCATCCTTGGCTCCGGCTGGTACTCGCGGATGATGCGCTCGAGCATGATCGACGTGCTCCGCGCGGACTACATCCGAACCGCGAGGGCAAAGGGGCTGACCCGCGCCCGCGTCGTCCTGCGCCATGCGCTGCCGAACGCCATCCTGCCGGTGATCGCAATGATCGGCATCGACATCGGGATCTTCATGGGCGGGATCGTGGTGGTCGAAAGCGTGTTCGGCTGGCCCGGCATCGGTCAGCTCGCCTGGCAGGCGATCCAGCGCGTCGACATTCCGATCATCATGGGCGTCACGCTCGTCTCGGCCTTCGCCATCGTCCTCGGCAACCTTCTCGCCGACCTCATCGCTCCGTTCATCGACCCCAGGATTACCCTTCGCTGACCACCCTTCGCCAACCCAACAGGAGAGACCAATGAAGAAACTGCTCGCCTCTACCGCCGTCATGCTGGCCCTTGGCCTGCCTGCCCTCGCGCAGGACTATACGCCCGATCCGGCCGCCAAGGCTGGTGGCACGATCACCGTGACCTACAAGGACGACGTGGCGACCCTCGACCCCGCCATCGGCTACGACTGGCAGAACTGGTCGATGATCAAGTCGCTCTTCGACGGGCTGATGGACTATGTGCCCGGCACGACCGAGCTTCGCCCCGGTCTGGCGGAGAGCTATGAGATCACGCCCGACGGCCTTGCCTACACCTTCAAACTGCGCGCCGGGGTCAAGTTCCACAACGGGCGCGAGATGACGGCCGAGGACGTGAAGTATTCGCTCGACCGCGTGACCAACCCCGAGACGCAGTCGCCGGGGGCGGGGTTCTTCGGGGCCATCGCAGGGTTCGAGAACGCCGGGGCCGGGGGGCTGTCGGGGGTGGAAGTCGTCGATCCCTCGACGGTCAAGATCACCCTTTCGCGCCCGGACGCGACCTTCCTGCACGTCATGGCGCTGAATTTCGCCAGCGTCGTGCCGAAAGAGGCGGTGGACGAGGCGGGGGCCGATTTCGGCAAGAAACCCGTCGGCACCGGGGCCTTCAAGCTGGCGGAATGGACGCTGGGCCAGCGGCTGGTGTTCGAAAAGAACGCCGACTACTGGCGCGCGGGCGTGCCGTTCCTGGACTCGGTGGTGTTCGAGGTCGGGCAGGAGCCTGTCGTGGCATTGCTGCGGCTTCAGAACGGCGAGGTCGACGTCCCCGGCGACGGCATCCCGCCCGCGAAGTTCATGGAGGTGATGGGCGACCCCGCTCAGGCCGCGCAGGTCGTGCAGGGCGGTCAGCTTCAGACCGGCTACATCACGCTGAACGTCAAGACGCCGCCCTTCGACAAGCTCGAGGTACGCAAGGCCGTCAACATGGCGATCAACAAGGAGCGGATCACCCAGATCATCAACGGTCGCGCGATCCCTGCGACGCAGCCGCTCCCGCCCTCTATGCCGGGCTACACCGAAGGCTATGCGGGCTTCGCCTATGACCCGGACGGTGCCAAGGCATTGCTGGCCGAGGCAGGACTGGCCGACGGGTTCGAGACCGAGCTTTACGTGATGAACACCGACCCGAACCCGCGGATCGCCCAAGCCATCCAGCAGGACCTTGCGGCCATCGGCATCACCGCGAACATCCAGAACCTCGCCCAGGCCAACGTGATCGAGGCCGGGGGTGCGGGCACCGCGCCGATGATCTGGTCTGGCGGAATGGCCTGGATCGCGGACTTCCCCGATCCGTCCAACTTCTACGGTCCGATCCTTGGCTGCGCCGGCGCCGGGGACGGCGGCTGGAACTGGTCCAAGTTCTGCGACGAGGCGCTGGATGCCAAGGCCGTCGCGGCCGACAGCATGTTCGACCCGTCCATGTCAGCGGACCGTCTGAAAGCCTGGTCCGACGTCTACATGGGCGTGATGGAGCAGGCCCCGTGGGTGCCGGTCTTCAACGAAGAGCGCTACACGATGAAATCGCCCCGCATGGGTGGTGAGGACGCGCTCTACGTCGATCCGGTCTCGATCCCGGTCAATTACGACTACGTCTGGGTCAAAGAGTAATGTGCAAGGCCTGCGACTATACCATTCACGGCGCGCAGCACCATTTCGGGTGGGACAATACCCTGCCCCCGACGCTGCGCGTCGCTCCGGGCTCGACCATCGAGTTTCATTGTCACGACTCGTCGGCGGGCCAGCTTGGCCCGTCGTCGACGCTGCAAAGCGTGGTCGACCTGGACTTCGGCAAGATCAACCCGGTGTCGGGGCCGATCTACGTCGACGGGGCGATGCCGGGCGACGTGCTGAAGGTGACGCTGGAGGGTTTTGCGCCCCGCGTGTTCGACGGCAAGGGCTTTGGCTGGACGGCGAACATCCCCG
>JANPJD010000210.1:0-1726 GCA_031425325.1 Rhodobacterales bacterium
AAAAGCCAGCAGATCGGCGTTCAGCACGTCGGCGTTCACCGTCAGCATTCCGTGCGAGAAGCCAGGATAGGTCTTGAGCGTGCCGTTGGGCAGGAGATCGACAGCCTTCAGGGCCGACGCGGCGATCGGGACAACCTGATCATCCTCGCCGTGCAGCACCAAGGTCGGGACGGTGATCCCCCGCAGGTCCTCGGTCTGATCAGTCTCCGAGAAGGCCCTGACGCCGTCATAATGCGCCTTCGCGCTGCCGATCATACCCTGCCGCCACCAGTTCTGGATCACGCCCTCGTGGACTTCCGCGCCGTCGCGGTTGAAGCCGTAGAAGGGACCGGCGGGCACGTCCCGGAAGAACTGCGCGCGGTTTCCGGCAAGCGCAGCGCGAAAGCCGTCAAAGACCGCCAGAGGCGTGCCCTCGGGGTTGGCTTCGGTCAGTAGCATCAGCGGCGGGATGGCGGCGACAAGGACCGCCTTGGCCACACGGCCAACCGGTCCACCGTGCCGAGCGACATAGCGCGCCACCTCGCCGCCACCGGTGGAATGGCCGATATGGACCGCGTTCCGCAGATCCAGTGCCTCGGCCACGGCGAAGGCATCGGCGGCGTAATGGTCGATGTCATGCCCATCGGCCACCTGGCCGGAGCGTCCATGCCCGCGCCGGTCATGGGCGACGACGCGGTACCCCTTTTCGAGGAAGAACAGCATCTGCGCGTCCCAGTCATCCGAGCTGAGCGGCCAGCCGTGATGGAAGACGATGGGCTGGGCGTCGCGCGGGCCCCAGTCCTTGTAGAAAATCTGCACGTTGTCGTCGGTGGTGATGTAGCCCATGGAAGGCACTCCTTTCTGCAGGTCGAGACTTGTCGGTTCATTGGCTTGCGCGGGGCCCAACGGAAGGCCCGCGCTGACTGCGAGCGCCGATGCCGCGATCAGTGCGTGGCGGCGGCTGAGCAGCAGGCTTGGTTCGGCAATGGCAGACATGATCAGCTCCGTTGGTGTTCGAAGGAACAACGCCACCAAACCCGGGGTGTCGAAACTCTGGTTCGATCGTGCCGAATGCCCTTCGGCAGGTTCGGTCTTTTTGGCTTTTTGCTGCGCGATTGGCGTGAATGTGCGCGATGTCGGTCCCTAGCGTTAGTCGGGATCGGCTTGCTTTTCCTTCAACGATCCGTTGAAGGTGACGCGATGGAGACTCTGTCAAACCTTGAAGCCTTCGTGCGCAGCGCCGAGTGCAGCAGCTTCTCCGAGGCTGCCCGCCGGTTAGGGCTGACGCCGGCAGCAGTCAGTCGAAACGTCGCCATGCTGGAGCGAAATCTGGGCATCCGGCTGTTCTACCGTTCGACGCGGGGGCTAAGGCTCACCGAAGCGGGGGAGAACTTTCTCGCGTCGGTCGGAGACCCACTCGACCGGCTGCAGGGCGCGATTGCGACTGTCACCGCCCACGGACCCGAACCGGCCGGTACTCTCAAGCTCAGCATGCCGCCCTCCTTCGGGGTGGCGCATGTGCTGCCGCTGCTGCCAGGGTTCCTCGCACGCTATCCTTTGATCCGGGCCGAATGGCACCTTGAGAATCGCGTCGTCGATCTCGTCGCCGAAGGTTACGACGCCGCCATCGGCGGCGCTATTGAGCTCTCGCCGGGCACGGTCGCCCGAACGCTTGCGCCGCTCCACCTCGTCGCTGTCGCCTCGCCCGGATACATGGCTAGCCGAACCGCTCCGAGCGATCCGGCCG
>JANPJD010000211.1:0-34213 GCA_031425325.1 Rhodobacterales bacterium
CTCTTTCATCAGCCTCGTCGGCGCGTTGCGGATGTGAAGGGGCGGCGGCTCGGACCCTGTGGCCTTGGCCGAGGCGCGCGCAGCCTTGTAGGCGGTGTAGCCCGCGTTGGATTTGGGGGCGAGCGCCAGATAGATCACCGCCTGCGCCAGCGCGAGCTCACCTTCGGGGCTGCCCAGACGCTCGTACGTCTCCCACCCCTGAAGGCAGACCGCCTGCGCCTGCGGATCGGCAAGGCCGATGTCCTCGACCGCCATCCGCGTGATGCGGCGCGCAAGAAAGCGCGGGTCCTCGCCGCCCTCGAGCATCCGCGCGAACCAGTAGAGAGCCGCGTCCGGGTCGGAGCCACGCACGGATTTGTGCAGCGCCGAGATGAGGTTGTAATGCTCTTCGCCCGACTTGTCGTACTTCGCCGCCCGGCGCATCAGCCGCGCCGACAGCGCGTCGCGGTCCAGCGGGGCCGTCAGGTTCCAGGCCGCCACCTGCTCGATGAGGTTAAGCGCGGCCCGCCCGTCGCCGTCTGCCATCTCCAAAAGCGCCTCGCGCGCGTCGCCTGTCAGTGGCAGCGCGCGGCCCGTGTCGCGCTCGGCCCGCTGCGCGAGGCGCTCGAGGTCGGCAAGCGTCAGACGCTCCAGCACGATGACCTGCGCGCGGCTAAGGAGCGCCGCGTTCAGCTCGAACGACGGATTCTCGGTCGTGGCCCCCACCAGAAGGATCGTGCCGTCCTCCATGTAGGGCAGAAATCCGTCCTGCTGTGCCTTGTTGAAACGATGGATTTCGTCGACGAACAGAAGCGTCCCCTGCCCCGCACGGCGCCGCTGCTTCGCTTGGTCGAAGACCTTTCGCAGCTCGGCTATCCCCGAGAAGATCGCGCTGATCTGGACGAAGTGCAGGTCCGTCTCGGCCGCGAGAAGCCGCGCGATGGTGGTCTTGCCGACACCCGGCGGCCCCCACAGGACAAGCGACGACAGGCTGCCCGCCGTCAGCATCGCCCCGAGTGGACCCTCGGGCGACAGCACCTTTTCCTGCCCGATCACCTCGTCGAGCCGCTGCGGCCGCAGGCGGTCGGCCAGCGGGCGCTGGGGATCGGCGGCGGGACGCGTGTCGAAGAGATCAGCCATGACGGAAAGCTAGGCCTTCCTTCCCGCGAAGGACAGGGGTCAGCCCTTCGCGGGCGTCGCGACGCGCTGGGCAAGGGCCAGACAGACACCCACCGCAGCCGCCATGTCCTGCACGCTGATCCATTCTAGCGGGCCGTGGATCTGCGCCATGCCGGTGAAGATATTGGGCGTCGGCACCCCCTTTTCGGTCAGGCGCGAGCCGTCGGTGCCGCCCCGGATCGGGATCGAGAACGGCTCGATCCCTGCGTCGCGGCAGGCGGCGCGGGCAAGTTCCACCGGGGTCATGTCGTCTTCCAGCCAGTAGCGCATGTTGCGGTATTGCGGCGTGATCGTGCAGTCGATGCGCGCGCGGGGTTCCGTCGCGGCGATCGTCTCGCACACCCGGCGCAGCAGCGCGCCCTGCGCGTCCAGCCCCTCACGCTCGAAATCGCGCAGGATGAACCGCGCCTCGGCGACGGCGGCCGTGCCGTGCGCCTCATAGACGTGGATGAACCCCTGCCGGCCATCAGTCGTTTCAGGCGTCAGGGTGGTCTGCGGCAGCGTGCCGACGATCTTGGAAAGAAGGTGCAGCGCGTTGACCAGTTGACCCTTGGCCTGTCCCGGATGGATCGAGACGCCTTCCACCCGCACGACCGCCGCATCGGCCGAGAAGGTCTCGTAGACGATCTCGCCCCGATCTGCTCCGTCGAGCGTAAAGGCGAAGGCAGCCCCCAGGTCAGCGGGCAAACGAGCGTTGACGCCGCGCCCGATCTCTTCGTCGGGGGTGAAGCCGATGCGGATCGCGCCGTGCGGAATGGACGGGTTGGCAAGCAGATGCCGTGCCGTCGTCATCACGATGGCCACCCCCGCCTTGTCATCCGCACCAAGCAGGGTTGTCCCACTGGCGGTCACGATATCATCGCCGATCCGCTGGCCGAGATAGGGTGACTGCGCGGGCGACAGGATCAGGTCGGGCGCATCGGCAAAGCGGATCTCGCCACCGTCATAGGCCCGGTGAACCACGGGCTTGACACCGGATGCCGCAAAGCCGGGTGCCGTGTCGACATGCGCGAGCAGGCCGATCACGGGGGCATCGGCCTTGGACGTGGCGGGAATGGTTGCGAGCACGGCACCATAGTCGGTCAGCCGGACATCCGCCGCACCCATCTGGCGCAGTTCGTCCGCGAGCAGCCTCAGGAGGTCAAGCTGGCGGTCGGTGCTGGGCGAGGTTGCCGACGTCTCGTCGCTTTGCGTGTCGATCCGGGCATAGCGGACAAGCCGATCCTCCAGCTCCGCGTCAAAATTGGCCATGTGATATTACCTCCGTTCCCCAGCCATGCTACCGGCGTGGTTCACGGGCACAATGCGCTTTGCGCCGACGCCCGGTCAGTCCTGCGCGCGCAAGACGCGCGCGGGGCGGGCACCGAGCGGGCGCAAGGCGAAGGCGAGGCCCGCAAGAAGCGTGGCGAATAGCCCGCCCAGCACGATCCCGAGTGCGGACCACGGCTCGAACACGTAGTCGCCTTCCATGACGAAGGTCATGACACCCCAGCCCGCCAGACCACCCGCGACGATGGCGACGATCCCCGCCGCAGCCCCCAGCAGGGCCGAGCGCAGCGCAAAGCTCCACAGGATGCGGCCCCGCGTGGCCCCGAGCGTCTTGAGCACCGCCGCCTCGTAGACCCGGGCGCGCTCGCCCGCCGCCGCCGCCCCGATCAGCACGACGAACCCCGTCAGCAACGTGACGGCGGCGGCCCAGGCGGTCGCCTCGGCGATGGCGGCCAGCGCCTCGCCGACGCGGTCGATGGCGTCGCGCACCCGGATCGCGGTGATGTTGGGATAGGCGGTCGCAAGGTCGCGCAGGATCGCCGCCTCTGCAGCCTCCGAGGCATAGACCGTCGCGATGAACGTGTGTGGTGCGCCTGTCAGGGCCGACGGGTTCATCGACATCACAAAACCCATGCCCCCGGTCGAGAAGTCAACGACCCGAAAGCTGGTAATCTCGGCCTCGATATCGCGGCCAAGGATGTTCACCGTCATCTGGTCGCCCAGTTTCAGGCCCATCTCTTCCGCCTCTTCGGCGGCGAACGAGATCTGCGGCGGCCCGTCATAGCCCTCGGGCCACCAGGCACCCGCTGTCAGGGTCGCGTCGGTCGGCAGGTCGGGGGAATAGGTCACCCCCCGGTCCCCCCGGAGGACCCAGTGCTCGCCCGCGACCTCGCGCGCGGGGCGGCCGTTGATCTGCGTGATGACGCCGCGCAGCATCGGGGCATTCTCGACTTTCGAGACGCCGGGATCACGATCCAGCCGCGCAAGAAAACCCTCGATCTGGTCGTTCTGGATGTCGACGAAGAAGTAGGCGGGCGCTTCCTGCGGCAGGTCACGCTCGATCGCGCCGCGCAGGTTCGAGTCGATCTGCCCCACCGCTGCCAGCACCGACAGCCCGAGCCCGAGCGACAGGATGACGGACGACGCTTCCTCGCGCGGGCCGCCGATGGCAGACAGCGCGGCGCGGATGGCGGGCCTGCCGCGCACCCCTCGGCTGCGTGCCAACGCCCGCGCCCCACGCCGTACCGCAAAGGCCGCAAGCGCCAGCACCACAAGCGCGCCCATCACCCCGCCAAGCGTGCCGAGCGCCAGTTCCCACACGCCCGAGAACCAGACGGCCCCGCCGACCAGAAGGGCCGCGACGACGCCCAAGGCGACCAGATAGGGCCAGCGGGGCAACCGGAACCGCCCGCCCGCCCCGCGATAGAGCGCCGCCGCACGCACCTGCTCGGTCCGCGCCAGCGGCCAGAGCGTAAAAAGGAGCGCCGTCAGCGCGCCATAGAACGCGGCTTCCAGAAGCGGCAACGGATAAAGCCCGAAGGCCACCGGAAAGGGCAGGCGCGCCTCGATCACGCCCGAGGCGGCCAGAAGCGCCGTGGCACCCATCGCCAGACCAAGGGCGACCCCCAGGGCGGACAGAAGGCCGATCTGGATCAGGTAGACAAGGAAGATCACCCGCCCGCTCGCGCCCAGCGTTTTCAGCGTCGCAATTGTCGGCACCTTTCCCTCGAGATAGGCGCGCACCGCCGCCGAGATACCGACCCCGCCGACGGCAAGCCCGGCGAGGCCGACCAACACGAGGAACGACCCGATCCGGTCCACGAACCGCTCCACCCCCGGCGCGGCACGGCGGCTGTCTGACCAGCGCATGCCCTTGTCACGGAAGGCGGCCTCCGCCTCGGCCTCCAGTGCCTCGAGGTCGCTCGCCTCGGGCAGGTCCAGTCGGTACTCCGTCTCGAAGAGCGAGCCGGGGGACAGTAGCCCCGACGCGGCAAGCGCATCGGTCCGCACGATGGTGCGTGGCCCAAGCGCGAAGCCCCCGGCGGCCGAATCCGGCTCTCGCAGAAGGACGGCCCCCAGCCGGAACACCTGTGTGCCGAGGCGGAAGGTGTCCCCGACGGCCAGCCCCATGCGGTCCACAAGCACCTTGTCCATGACGGCACCCGGCACCCCGCCCATGTCTGCCAGTGCCTCGGGTAGCGGGATCGACGACTGAAGAACGACCGCACCCGTCAGCGGATAAAGCGCATCGACGCCTTTGACCTGGGTCAAAACCCGCTGGGCGGCCTCGCCCTCACCCACGACCGCCATCGAGCGGAAATCGACGATTGCCGAGACGCGGTCAGCCCGCGCGCCCATCCAGGCAAGCTCTTCCTCGACCGCGAAGCGATAAGTGAACTCCATCGCTGCGTCGCCGCCAAGAAGGACCGCACCCTGATCCTGAAGGCCCCGCTCGATCGCGGCGCGCATGAGACCCACGGCGGCAATCGCGGCGACCCCGAGAACGAGGCAGGCGAGGAAGATCCGGAAGCCGCCAAGCCCGCCGCGCAGCTCTCGGGCCGCGATGCGCGCCGCGACCGAAAGGTCGCCGCCCAGGGTCACGCGACCCTCCGCTCGGGGGCGGCGACGCGGCCATCGACCAGCCGCACGACCCGGTCGCAGCGCGCGGCAAGGTCTGGCGCGTGCGTGACGAGGATCAGCGTCGCCCCGTGCCGATCGCGCAGTCCGAACAGAAGGTCCATGATCGCGGCACCGTTCGCGCCGTCGAGGTTGCCCGTCGGCTCGTCGGCCAAGAGGATCGCCGGGCGCGGGGCCGCCGCACGCGCAAGCGCCACGCGCTGCTGCTCGCCACCCGACATCTGCGCCGGATAATGGTCGATGCGCGCAGCCAACCCGACGGCGCGCAACTCTGCCTCGGCGCGGTCGAAGGCGTCGCGCACGCCCGCGAGTTCCAGCGGCACGGCGACATTCTCGAGTGCGGTCATCGTCGGGATGAGGTGGAAGGACTGGAACACCACCCCCATATTGTCCCTGCGGAACACCGCGAGCTGGTCCTCGTTCATCGCCGTAAGGTCGTGGCCGAGCGCATGCACCTTCCCCCCGGTCGCGCGTTCCAGCCCGCCCATCAGCATGAGGAGCGACGACTTGCCCGACCCCGACGGACCGACCAGCCCCACCGCCTCGCCCTTTGCGACCGACAGCGTGATGCCCCGCAGGATGTCGACCTGGCCTGCGTTGCCGTCCAGCGTCAGGCGCACATCGTCAAGCGACAGGATCGGTTCGGTCATGGGGCGGGCCTTTGCTGCGCTGCGTCAGACCGCATATGGCGCGCGGCGCGCGCTGTGCAACCTCGCGGCGGTCATGGCCCTCGCCACCCCGGCATTTGCCGAGCCGGCCGAGATCGTGGTGCTCGGCGACAGCCTGACCGCCGGATACGGGCTGGACCCGGAAGACGGGCTCGTGCCGCAGTTGCAGGCCTGGCTTCGCGAGCGGGGCCAGGATGTCACGATTGTGAACGCAGGCGTGTCGGGCGACACGACGGCGGGCGGGCTTGCCCGGCTCGACTGGTCGCTGACCCCCGAGACGGATGCACTGATCGTGTCGCTGGGCGGCAACGACCTGCTGCGGGGCCTGTCGCCTGCCGAGGCGCGCGCCAATCTGGACCGGATCGTCAGCCGGGCGACGGAGCGGGGCCTGCCCGTGCTGCTGGTCGGTCTGGCGGCCCCAGGCAATTTCGGCCCCGAATACAAGGCCGAGTTCGACGCGATCTTCCCCGACCTAGCGGCGACCTACGGCATCCTCATCGTGCCCGACCTCTTTGCCCCGCTGGTCGCAGGCGGCGCGGATGCGGTGAACCTTGCCGCGCTGTTCCAGCCCGACCGGATTCACCCGAATGCGGACGGCGTGAAGCTGATCGTCGAGGGGCTGGGTCCGTCGGTGCAGGAGCTGCTGGCGCGGGCCGCGCCCTGATCAGGCGCGCGGCTTCACGAACTCCGCCTCAAGGATGAGATCGACGGGGTCGAACACGCCCATGGTCGAGCCCTCGGGGGGCAATCCGTAGGCGATCCTGAAATCCGAGCGGTTGAACGTCGCCGTGGCCGAGAAGCCGATGCGCGGCCCCACATCCATCGGATGGCCGCCATACCCTCCGTTGAAGGTGGCGGCAAAGGTCACGGGTTTCGTCACGCCATGCAGCGTCAGATCGCCGGTCACATCCGCCGTACGGTCCCCGGTCAACACCACAGAGGTCGAGACGAAGCGAGCCTCTGGGAACTGGGCGGCATCGAGAAACTCCGGCCCGGTGATGAGAGCGTTGAAGTCGAAGCTGTCATCCGGGTAGTGCGTCTCGACCGACGATGGGTCGGCGGTCGCGGTCAGCGCCATCGCCTCGGGCGCATCGGGATCGAAGGCGAGCGTGGCATCGAAGCGCAGGACAAGGGCCGTGTAGCGCGAAAAGCCGAGGTGATTGACCCGAAACAGGAGCCGCGCATGAGCAGGGTCGATCCGGTAGACGCCCGCGGGCGCAGGCTCGGCCGAGCGGTCCTCCTGGGCGTAGGCAGGCCACGCCAAAAGCAGCAACAGAAGAAGTGCGCGCATGATCCGGCCTCGCGACTCTGACGCCCGAGCATCGCAGTCAGGGCGAGGGCGTCAACCCGCGTTCCCGCACCTTACCACAGCACACCGTAGCGCAGCGCATCGTGGATCGCCGCGTGGATGTTGCGCGAGGCGACCGCATCGCCGATCCGGTAAAGCGTGAACCCGCCATCGCTTGCGACGGCGAAGGGAACGGCCCCGACGATCAGCGCTGCATGGTCGACCGCGCCCCGGTTGCGGCTGAGGGGCTTAAGCGCATGGTAAAGCTCGTCGAGAGGCGCGGTCCCGTGTTCGACGACCACCTGATCGACGCGCCGCTCGTCGCGCCAGCCCGGCGCATGATCCGAGCCGAGCATGGCCACGAGTTCGTTGCCCTCTCGCCGCAGGCCAGTTACCCGCGTGGCGATGGTGATGCGGGCGCCGGTGGTCTGGAACGCGCGCATGTAGGGCACATGGTTCATGCCGCCGACCTCGGGCGCAAAGAAACGCTCGGGGCTGACGATCTCAAGCTCGACACCGGCGCGGGCCAGCACCTCGGCGGCGCTCATGCCCGGATGCGCGCCGTTGTCGTCATAGACCAGAACGCGAGCGGCGGGCCGGACCGCGCCCGACAGGATGTCCCAGCTCGAGACGGCAAGGTGCGCGTCCGCCATCTCGGGCGGCTGCGGCAGGCCGCCGGTCGCGATCACCACGACGTCGGGTGAGGTGCCAAGCACGTCATCTGCCCCGGCATAAAGGTTGTAGCGCAGCTCCGCGCCCAGCCGCTGCAACTCGGCCAGCCGCCAGTCGACGATGCCGATCATCTCGCGTCGTCGCGGGTTCGCCACCAGCAGGTTGACCTGCCCCCCGGCCCGATCCGACGCCTCCATCACCGTCACGGAATGCCCCCGTTCGGCGGCGACGCGCGCTGCTTCAAGGCCCGCCGGTCCCGCGCCCACGACAACGACGCGGCGGCGCTCGGGGGCCGGCCGGATCACATGCGGCAGCGTTGCCTCGCGCCCGGTGGCCGCGTTGTGGATGCACAGCGCCTCGCCGCCCTCGTAAATCCGGTCGAGGCAATAGGTCGCCCCGACGCATGGGCGGATGCGGGCTTCGAGCCCCGCCGCAACCTTGGCCGCGATATGGGGATCGGCAAGATGCGCCCGCGTCATGCCCACCATATCCAGCTTGCCACTGGCGATGGCGTGGCGCGCAGTCGCCACATCGGCGATCCGGGCGGCATGAAACACGGGGATGCGGGCCGCCGCGCGCACCTCGCCCGCGAAGTCGAGATGCGGCGCCGAGCGCATGCCCTGGATCGGGATGACGCCGGTCAGGGCCGCATCGGTGTCGATGTGGCCCCGGATCAGGTTCAGGAAGTCGACCTTGCCACTCGCCGCAAGGCGGCGCGCGATCTCGGTCCCCTCCTCGCGGCCCAGCCCCTTGTCCCAATCCTCGTCCGCTACCATCCGCAGGCCGACGATGAACTCCGCCCCGACCGCCGCCCGAACGGCGTCAAGGACGCGGTGCGTGAACCGCAGCCGGTTGTCGAGCGATCCGCCGTACTCGTCGGTCCGGCGATTGGTCGCCGGTGACCAGAAGCCGTCCATGAAATGCCCGTAGGCCTCGAACTCGATCCCGTCGAGGCCCGCCGCCTGCATCCGCTGCGCTGCCGCGGCATAGTCGGCGACGATGCGGTCGAGGTCCCAGTCCTCTGCCTCTTTCGGAAACGCACGGTGCGCGGGTTCGCGGACCGGCGAGGCCGCCAGCACCGGCAGCCAGTCGCCTTTGTTCCAGCCGGTTCTGCGCCCGAGATGGGTCAACTGGATCATCACCGCGCTGCCCAACTCGTGGCATTCATCCGTGAGTTCGGCGAGCCAAGGCACGATCCCGTCGTCCCAGGCGTGCAGGTTGCCGAAGGCCTGCGGGCTATCGCGGCTGACCACGGCCGACCCCGCCGTCATCGTCAACGCGATGCCGCCCCGCGCCTTCTCGGCATGGTAAAGGCGGTAGCGCGCCTTCGGCAGGCCGTCTTCGGAGTAGGCAGGCTCGTGTGCGGTCGACATGATCCGGTTACGCAACACCAGGTGCCGAAGGCGGTAGGGCTGAAGCAGGGGATCGCTTGTCATGGATGCCTTCCGGGGCCTTGGGTAAGCGTTCTGGACCGGTGTCTTTTGCCGAGGCTGCCGCCAAGGATGATCGCCGATCGCCCGCGAGACCAGCCCCTGACGACATCGTCTCTGGTCAGGCGGCGCCGGATTTGAAATCACGGCAGGCAAGACGCGTCGGCGGGGGTGGGCATGGGACTGATCGAGACGCTTTGCGGCATTGTCGGGCCCGCGCATGTCCTGACCGGCCCCGACATGGCGGGGCACGCGCATGACTGGACCGGGCGCTACCCGGCAAGCCCGCTTTGCGTCGTCCGGCCCGGCTCTACGGCCGAGGTGGCCGCCGTGGTTCGGGCGGCGGCGGCGGCAGGCGTGGCCGTGGTGCCAAGCGCGGGGCGCACCGGGCTTGTCGGCGGTCGGATGACCGAGGGCGGCCTCCTTCTCAGCGTCGAGCGGTTGAACCGCATTCGTGCGATCCGCCCCGACGCCCGCGTGGCTGTGGTCGAGGCGGGGGTCGTGCTGACCCACCTGCACGAGGCGGCCGAGGCGGCGGGCCTGCACTTCCCCCTATGGTTCGGGGCGCGGGGGTCGGCGATGATCGGCGGCGTGCTGTCGACCAATGCGGGCGGCTCGAACGTCCTGCGGCACGGCTCGACCCGCGCGCTGTGCCTCGGGATCGAGGTGGTGCTGGCGGATGGACGGGTCCTCGACCTGATGAGCGAGTTGCACAAGGACAATTCCGGCTACGACCTGCGCGACCTCTTCATCGGGGCCGAGGGGACGCTGGGCATCATAACGGCGGCGGTGATGCGGCTCGTGGCGCGCCCCCGCGCGCATGCAACGGCCACGCTGGCCGCGCGCAGTCTGCCCGACGCATTGGCGCTGCTCAATCGCTTGCAGGAGGCCTCCGGCGGCCTTGTCGAGGCGTTCGAATACATGCCGCGCAGCTACAGCGAGAGGTTGTCGGCGGCCCGTCCCGACCTAGGCCAGCCCTTCGGACGCATCCTCGAGACGACGATCCTCGTCGAGCTCGCCGCGACCGCGCCGCGCGATGCGGACCCCGACGCCGAGGGCGGCCTGCCACTCGTCCGGCTGCTGGAGACGACGCTCTCGGCCATGATGGAGGACGGGCTCGTCCTCGACGCGGTGATCGCGCAGACCGAGGCGCAGCGGCGCGCGATGTGGGCGCGGCGCGAGGCGGCTGCCGAAATCATGCAGAACCTTCACCCCAGCCTAGACACCGATGTCGCCGTGCCCCTGCAGGCGGTCGCCGCGTTCATGGAGGGGGCACTGGCGCGGGTGGCCGCGCTCGACCCCGGTGCAACCAGCTTGACCGTGGCGCATCTCGGTGACGGCAACCTGCATTTCACGATCTTTCCGACGCGCGACGATGCCGCCCTTTCAGATACGCTCATGGAGGCGGTCGAGGATGTGGTGGCGCAGCTCGGCGGCAGCTTCTCGGCCGAGCACGGAGTCGGGCTGACGAAACGCGCGTCGATGGCGCGTCGCAAGGACCCGGTCGCGATCGAGGTCATGCGGTCGATCAAGGCAGCCCTCGATCCCGGCGGGGTGATGAACCCCGGCAAGGTTCTACCCGATCCCTGACGCAGGATCATGCCCGACACCAAACGCGCGAAACCATAGTCAGAACGCCTGAACGTCGCGCTGCGAACTTGGTCCGCTGGGGGACGACGGGGCTTTTACCCGAGCCACATAGGTGCAGGTGGACCAGCCTGTGTAACTGGCTATTCGATCGAGCTACTGACTGTCCTGCCGCACGATCTCGGCGATCAGCACGTCCGTGGCCTGCGGTCCGAACACGCGCACGGCTGTCTCGCGCAACGCCTCGCGCAGCGAGATCAGGTTCGCCCCATCCGTGAACGAGCCCGAGAAACCGCCGCTGTTGGCGTGTTCGAACAGCACCTGAAGCAGCGAATCCCGCAGCTTGGGCTCCATCTCGTAGACCCGCTCGGTCAGCCCGGGCGCGACCTCGAGGCTGAGCGACAGGACGACCAGCGCCGCGACGTTGCCATCCTCCACGACCGGCACGACGAACTGATTGGTGAACTTGACGTACTCGTGCACCGGCTCGCCCGACTCGTGGGCCTCCTCCGTCGCCGCGTGCTCCTCCGCTCCAATGTCAGAGGGCGGTGCCTCCTCTCCTCCGGCAGCCTCTGGACCTGGCGCAACTTCGTCATGCGCCACGTTTGTTCCGTCGGCTGGTCGCAGCATGGCCCCCGCAGCCAGACCGCCGCCGAGGCCTGCAAGAACGATGACAGCGGGGATAAGCTTGCCTGCCATGATACCTCAGAAGGGAAGGAGGATGTCGGAGATCTGCTGCCCGATCCGGGGCTGCTGCACGTCGGTGATCTGGCCACGCCCCCCATATGCGATGCGGGCACCCGCGATCTTGTCATAGGTGATTTCGTTCTGGCGCGAGATGTCGGCAGGGCGGACATAGCCGGTCACGATCAGCTCGCGCAGTTCGAAGTTCACGCGCACTTCCTGCTGCCCCTCGATCCGCAGCACACCGTTGGGCAACTCTTCCACCACGGTCGCCGCGACCCGCAGGGTCAGCTTCTCGTTGCGACGGATCGAGCCCTCGCCCTCGAACTCGGACTCAGACGACACATCGACGGCCTCGGCCATCGTGGCCCCCTCGGGCAGTTGGCGGTTAAGCCGCTGCGGGATACCGAAGTAGTCGGGAAGCTGAAGCGACTCCGAGCCTGACCGCTCCCGGTCGGACGAGTTGGAAATCTCGGCCCGGTCGTCGATCTCGATCACCACCGTCAGGATGTCGCCCCGGCGGCCCGCGCGCCTGTCGCCCAGAAGCGAGGCACGCGAAGCCGTCCAGAGCGAGGCGGCATCCGACGGCCCGTCGGCTTCGGCCGTCAGTGGCATCGGGTTCGAATACATCGCGTGATGGGCGTAAGAGCCCTCGAGCGGCGAGAACTCGGGCGCGCGACCGACCTCCGCGAGGCGGCCGCAGTTAACAAGGGCGAACAGGCACAGGATGGACAGCACGAGCCGCATGGCAGGTTCCTTCATGGTGCGGTTGCGACGTGGATCTGGCCATCGGCCCCCACGCGCCCGCTGACAGTGGCTCGCGAGCCAAGATTCATGACGCGGATCACGTCGCCAACCCCGCCGCGTGACAGGGCGCGCCCTTCGGCCGCGATCACGAGCGCCCCGGTGCGGTAGCTGATCGGCACAAGCTGGTTGCGATCGACAGTGGCGGGGGCGCCGAGATCTTCGGGGCGCACCGGCCGGCCCGCATAGATCGCGACCCGCGCCTCTTGCCCGACCACGGCGCCAACCTTGGTCGCGGCACCGGGGATGACTGCGTCGACGGCGGTTACGTCTGCCGGGCCGATGACGGTCTCGGGCCGGATGGTCCGCGTCGCGACCACGCTTTCGGCCAGCCCGACACCCGGCCAGAGCGCAAGGAGAACCAGCGCGCGCATCAGCGGAGCTGCGTGGTCGCAGCGAGCATCTGGTCCGCCGCCGTGATCACCTTGGCGTTCAGCTCGTACCCCCGCTGCGCCTTGATGAGGTCGGTGACCTCGCGCACCGCATCGACCGAGCTATCCTCGAGATAGCCTTGCCGCAGGAGGCCAAGCCCATCGTCGCCGGGCACCGAAATGGCCGGCGGTCCCGAGGCCGCCGTCTCGAGATAGAGGTTAGACCCCATCGCCTCGAGCCCCTTCTCGTTCGAGAACCCCGCGAGCGTCAGTTGGCCCAGCAATTGCGAGCCCACCTGATCGTCGAAAAACGCGAAGACCTCGCCCGCCCCGTTGATCGACAGGCTTCGCGCATCGGCGGGAATGGTGATCTCGGGTGCGACCGGAAAGCCGTCCGAGGTCACGATCATGCCCTCTCCGGTGCGTTTCAGCCCGCCGTCGCGGGTATAGGCGGACACGCCCGAGGGCAGTGTCACTTCGAGGTAGCCGCGCCCCTCGATGGCGACGTCGAGGTCCCCCCCGGTCTGCGCGAGCGAGCCCTGCGCGATCACGACCGAAACGGCCGTTGGGCGGACCCCGAGCCCGACCTGCACACCCGTCGGCACGACGGTGCCATCCTCGGCACTGACCGTGCCGGGCCGCGTGAGCTGCTGATAGGCGAGGTCGGCGAACTCGGCGCGGCGGGCATTGTAGCCGGTCGTCGACATGTTCGCGAGGTTGTTGGACACGACATCCACCCGCATCTGCTGGGCGCTCATGCCGCTGGCGGCGATCTGAAGGGCTTTCATCGTCTCTCCTTAACTGCCCATGATCCTGATCACGGCCCGGATGCGCTCGTCCTCGCGGTCGAGCATGCCCTGGCCCATCTCGTAGGCGCGCTGCACCTCGATCATGCGGGTGATTTCAGCGACCGGCTCGACGTTCGACTCCTCGACGAAGCCTTGCAGGATCGTCGCCTCGTCGATCGGTTCGACCCCGGCAGGCGAGGCGAAGCGCGCACCGTCCTCGCGCGAAAGGCGCAATGGGTCGGTCGGCGCCCAAAGCCCGATCCGGGTCAGGGGCTGGCCATCCGCCGAGAGCGTCCCGTCGCGCGCAAGGCTGACCGCGCGGGCATCGGGCGGGACGAAGACGGGCGCCCCGCCCTGGTCGAGCAAGCGGTGGCCGTCTGGGGTCATCAACTCGCCCTCCGCATTGGGCAGGAAGCTGCCCGCGCGGGTCAGCCGCTGGCCACCCGGCGTCTCGACCAGAAAGAATCCCTCGCCTTGGATTGCGAAATCGAAGGTGCCGTTCGTCTGGCTGACATTCCCCTGGCCCATGTCGATATGACGCGAGTTGCCGTGGGCCATAGAGATTGATGGAGCCCCGTCGAGCCGGGAAATGTGCTCGGCGAAGATCATCCCCTCGCGCCGGAAGCCGGTCGTCGAAGCGTTGGCGATGTTCTGCGCCACGACCTGCATTTCCCGCAGGAGGCCCGACTGGCGCGACAGGGTGGTGTATCCGGCGACATCCATCCGTCAGCTTCCCGCTATTATCGGGACGATCCGGTCGGTGAAGAATGCGACCAGCGTGCCCGTCATGAAACTCATCGAAACCCAGAAGACGACCAGCATCGCGCCGACCTTCGGCACGAAGCTGAGGGTCATCTCCTGAACCGAAGTCAGCGCCTGAAGCAGCCCGATCGACACGCCGGCCACCAGCGCCACGCCGAGGATCGGCGCCGAGATGAGGACGGCAACCCAGAGACCCTGGCGGAGCACGTCGAAGATCATCGCTTCGGGCATCGCTCAGACCGGCATCCGCAGGATTTCCTGATAGGCCTCGACGACCCGGTCGCGGACAGTCACCGCCGTCTCGACGGCGAGCGAGCTTGCCGCGAGCGCCTCGACCAATGCGTGGGGATCGGCCTTGCCGGTCATCGCGGCCTGCGCCACGCTGTCGCCGCGGGCCAGCGTTTCGGCGAAGTTGCCGACCGCGCGCCCGAAGGCCCCGCCGCCGCCGTCCTCAACCACGGCAGTCGCAGGGCGGGCCTGAGCATAGCTCTGGGTGGCAAGAACCGTTCTGATATCCATTCTGGACTCTCCTAGCGACGCAGAAGCTCGAACAGGCCTTGGGCCATCTGGCGCGCCTGGTCGAACATCCGCAGGTTGGCTTCGTAGCTGCGCTGGGCCTCGCGCGCGTCGGCGATCTCGATCACGAGATCGACGTTGGACCCGTCGTAATTTCCCGTCGCATCCGCGAGCGGGTGGCCGGGGTCGTGGATCGTCTGCAGGTCCGAGCGGTCGAGGCGGACCGGTCCGGTCTTGACCGTTCCATCCGCCATGTCCCTGAAGCTGATCGTCTTGCGTTGATAACCGGGTGTATCGGCATTCGAGATATTCTCGGTGACGTGGCGCAGACGGGCGGCCTGAGCCTGCATGCCGGAAGCCGACAGCGCGAGCGTTTTCACAAGGTCGGACATGCCCCCTACCTCGCCCGGCCAAGGCTGGTGCGTACGATGTCGGAGACGCTGCGATAGACGGACAGCGCCATGTCGTGCTGTTGCCGGATCTCGACCGCGCGTGCCATTTCCATTTCGAGCGCAACGGTGTTCCCGTCCGGCGACGGCGAGCCGGGCGCGAAGACTGGCCTTGCCGCCGAGGACGCCTCGACGCCAAGATGCCCGGCCCTGGTCTGACGCATCGCAGCACCGGCCTGCGGCCCGTAGGCCTCTGCGAACGAGGGCAGATCTCGGGCGCGATAACCGGGCGTATCGGCATTCGCGATGTTCTGCGCCACGAGGCCCTGCCGACCGCCGGCCTGGGCCGCCAATGCCTGCGCCATCCTCGTCACGTCGAGCTTTTCGAACATCCGGGGCTTCTCCCTCGCTTTGCTTCATCAGGATTTAACGGTGATTCCTTTAGAAACGGTTGCGAACAAAGGGGGATCATATGGGCGACGTCTTCAGCGGGCTGCGGGCCGAGATCGGGGCCATCGCGACCGGAACCCGGATGGGTCGGGTCGAGGCAATCGGTCGCGGCACGGTCAGGGTTGGCGGGCTCGGGCGGCTCTGCGGGCTGGGCGACCGCGTCGCGCTGCGGGTTGCGGGGCAAAGCTGCGGCGGGGAAGTCATCGGTCTTGAACGGGACGGCGTGACCGTGATGCCCGACGACCAGATGGATGGCCTCGTCATCGGCGACCGTGTCGCGCTCGAGGGGCAGGCAGGCATTGCCCCGGACGATCCCTGGATCGGACGGATCGTCGATCCGTTCGGGCGACCGCTTGATGATCTGCCCCTGCTGCGGGGCGGATCGGCCCGACCGTTGCGGGCGCTGCCGCCACCGGCCGCCACGCGCGGGCGGCTGGGTGACAGGCTGTCTACCGGCGTCGCGGTGTTCGACACGCTCCTGCCGCTGGTCGAAGGGCAACGGATCGGGCTGTTTGCAGGGTCCGGGGTAGGCAAGTCATCGCTTCTGGCCAAGTTTGCGCGCGGCGTGGCGGCGGATGTGGTCGTCTTTGCCCTGATCGGAGAGCGAGGCCGCGAGTTGCGCGAGTTCACCGAGCATGTGCTGGGCAGCCGGGGCATGCGACGGTCGGTCGTTGTGGCGGCGACGTCGGACCGCTCGGCGCTCGTGCGGCGGCGGTGCGCCTGGACCGCCATGGCCATCGCCGAGCACTTTCGCGACCAGGGGCGACACGTCCTTTTCCTTGCCGACAGCGTGACGCGGTTCGCCGAGGCGCATCGTGAAGTGGCGCTGGCCTCGGGCGAGGAGCCCAGCCTGCGGGGCTATCCGCCGTCCGTCTCGCACCAGATCATGTCTCTCGCCGAACGGGCGGGGCCAGGGCCACGGGGGGTCGGCGCGATCACGGCGGTGTTTAGCGTGCTCGTGCCCGGATCGGACATGGATGAACCTGTTGCGGACATTCTGCGCGGCACGCTCGACGGGCATGTCGTGCTGGACCGCAAGATATCCGAGCGCGGACGGTATCCGGCGATCGACCTCTTGCGGTCGGTTTCGCGGAGCTTGCCGGGTGCGGCGAGCGAAGAGGAAAACGCCATGATCGCCGAGGCGCGCCGTCTGCTGGGGGCCTATGACCGGGCCGAAATGATGATTCAGGCCGGGCTTTACGCGGCAGGGTCCGACCCCGTTGTCGACCGCGCGATCCGGATCTGGCCCGCGCTCGATGCGTTTCTTGCCGAGGACGCATTCGATGGGATCGCCGGAAGCTTCCGGCGCCTTGCGGCCTGCCTCAAGGGTTAGGCAATGCAGGTCATCGCGATGCGAGGATCTGAAGCAATCCCTGGGCCCCGCCCGACCGGCCCTGTCCGGCTTGCAGGATTTGCAGCGCGCTCGACCCGGACGAAGCCGACGCGAAGAAGTCGTCCGAAGGGGCCAGCACGAGATACCTGCGAAGCAATTCCTCCATCCGGTCGGGCTGCGCCAACTCGTCGAAGCTCTGGATGCCCAGGACATCGCTGGCTTTGTCGCGGAAGATGGCCAATTGCTGGTCGATGTCGATGGCAGAAAGGCTGGAAGGCAGGCCAAGTGCGGTCTGCATGACGGTCCGCATCGGCGGAGTGCCCATCATCTGGAACCACTTCGTCGTGTCATTACTGCTCTTGCCCGCAAGCTCGCCAATCGTTCGCTCGGCATCGAGAGCAAGCCGCAGCGACTCGCTGCGCTCGCCCACCGCCCGCTCGAACTGGCGCGTCTTGTAGCGGTCGAGGACCTCGTCCGAGAAACCTCCGAGCGTGGTTCGCGGTGGCGAAGATCCACCGAAGCCGAACGCCTCGGAAAACTCGCGATAGCGCTTGTCCGCGAGGCGATTGGACAGGGCATCCGCCTCGACCGTGCCGTCCTCGAGAACCTTCCGCAGGAAAAACCGGTTGTTGATGTCGTCGTCAAGCCCGAAGGCCCCGAGTGCGACCTTCAGCAGGCGACGGTCCGAGACAAGCTCTTCTGCGGTGGTGACGGACGATATCTTTTCGCGGAAGTAGGCCTCGTCCCGCTGGTATTCGGGCGAACGGACGAGCGCTGCCTGCTGGTTCTCTTCGGTGCGCTTGAGGAACAGCCAGCCCCCGTAGCCGCCGGTCGGAACGATCGCCGAATAGCTCATGTCCGCGATGCCGCGAACAGACGTTCCTCGCGCGGCAGCAATCCCCGGAGGAGCTTCAACGCCTGATAGTGCTGATCTTCCATGACCGCCGTCGTCGCCCCATCGAGAAGGGTACGGCTGTCGGGATCAGTCAGGACCTGGCTGAGTTGCTCTATCCCACGCAGCAGTTGGTGGCGCGCCTTGTCAGGAGCAGCATCGCCCGACAGGACAAGCTGGACGATGTAGCAGACCCGCCGGACGGGGGTGTTTACCTCCTCGGGGTGGATGGCATCGCGCAGGCGGAGGATATGCGCGTTCGGCGTCATGATGGCCAGTCGCGAGCGTCGGTCGCCATTCTCGATCACCGCGCCGTTGATCAGAACCCGCTCCTTCGGGGCGAGCTTCAGGACCAGCCCGCTCATGACCCGGGCCCTTCTCCGCGCAAGCCCCTCATGACGGCTGTGTTGATGTCGACCAGCACATCCACGGTCGCCTTACCACCGAGGACTTTCTGCGTGTGGAGGGTCGTGAACTCGTAGAGGTAGAAAAGCCGGGCGCGAAGGGAGGCTGGCAGGGCGTTGCCGGGGCTCGCCACGTCGGCTGCCAGGGCGGTCCAGAGCTGCCGGTTCTCATGCAGCGCTTCGACCAGCGCCGCGTAGGTCGACCGGTCGGGAACCGAAGCATCTTTGATCTTGCGGGTAACCCTGGCGAAGATGTCGTACTCGATGCCGCGCGAAGTGCGGGCCGGTGTTCCCGGCGAGGTATAGGCCGTTCGGGCCTGGGCGAGAGCTGTCACGGGAGTCCTTCCTGATCGGAGACTGCGGGGGCGGCAACGGAAAGCCGGGGGGCCTCGGCGGCCCCCCGGCCTGCGGCGTCAGCGGAAGAGGGACAGGATGCTCTGCGGCGCCTGGTTGGCGATCGAGAGCGACTGGATGCCCAACTGCTGCTGCGTCTGCAGCGCCTGCAACCGCGCCGAAGCTTCTTCCATATCGGCGTCGACGAGCGAGCCGATGCCGGTCTTGAGCGCATCGGTCAGCTTGCTGACGAAGTCGTTCTGGATGTCGATGCCCTTCTGCACCGAACCGAACTGGGCGGCGGCATTGACCGAGGTCTGGATCATGCCCTCGATCGCGGCCAGCGCGCTTTGGGCCCCGGCGGCTGTCGTCACGTCGATCGCATTGAGGCCGGAAAGGCCGCCCGAACCACGGGTCGCCGAGAACGAGAAAGTCTCGTCCGCGTTGGTCTCGTTGGTGACGGTCAGTGCGCCTGCGGTGGTGATGTCGAGCGTGAAGGCCGTGTCGCTGAGGCCCCCGGCGATCAGGGCGTTCTTCATGCTGCCCACGATCGATTCGGCGGTATCACCTTCCTTGATCGTGTAGCGGCCCTCGACCGAGCCGATCCGCAGACGCAACTCGTCGCCCTCGACCAAGCCCGCATTTACGGTGTTGTCGAGGCCGGCTGCCGTGCGACCGAGCGCGACCGCGCCCGTGCCTCCACCCGACGCATCGAGGAAGGCAAAGGTGCCCAGCGTGATCGAGTCGTTCGTGCCGCCGTCATTGGCATCGATGACCCCAGCCGTACCGCCATCGGTTCCCACGGTCGCGGCCGCAGCCGTGAGGGTTTGGCCCGCGCTCAGCGACAGGTTCTGGGCATCGACGCCAATCGAGCTCGCCGTGACGCCGCCCGCCGAATCGCGGTCGAGCGAAGAGAGCACATTGATGCCCACCTGGCCGTTCGCGTTCGTGCCGGTCACGCTGCCGTTCACAAGGTTCAGTCCGCTGAACTGTGCCGCGTTGACCACCGAGGAAATCCGCTTGACCAGTTCGTTGATGTCCGTGTCGAGCTTCTGGCGGTCGAAGTTCTCCTCCTGGGCCGAAACGATCTTGTCCTTGATGTCGTTCAGAAGGTCGGTCGTCACTTCGGCCGCCTGACGCGCCACGGAAACGGTCGACGAGCCGAGCGACAGGCTGTCGGAGATGCCCTTGAATCCCTTCACGTCGGATTCCATCACCTTGGAAATGGCCCACACCGCAGCATTGTCCTTGGCCGAACCCACGCTCTTGCCGGTGGAGATCTCGTCTTGTGTCTTTGCGAGGTTCGCGTTGACGCCCTTGAGGGTCTGGAGCGCGACCATCGCGCTGGTGTTGGTCAGGATCGAAGACATGTCGTCACCTTTCATCTGCCCCGCGCTTTGCGTCAGAGCGTTGAGAGAGCCGCCCCGTCGGGACGGCACATGAGAGGCGTTCTCGCCGCTGCGGCCGGATCGGACCGCGCCACCCCGCCTGGGATGCCCCCCTAGGAAGAGGCTTCAGATTCTAAGGAAATCCTAAGCCGGGCCCGAACAATGCACGGCATTTGACGGATCACCGCTAAAGCCTTTGGGTCAGGTGGGACGGAACAGTGGCGTCCCGCTTGCCGTCCGGCCCATAGGCGAGGAACCCCGCGTCCATCGCGGCGATCTCGGCCAAGCGTCGCCGCGCGGCCCGCACGCCCCGTGCCGCAGCAAGGAGTCCCGCCTCGTTGCGGGCGGCCTTGCGGCGGATCCGCTCAAGCCGCGCCACATCCTCGGGCCCCAGATCGGCGACCGCAGCCGTCAGCCGGTCGCTTGCGCCTTGCAACACGTCGAGCCGCCCATGCCGGATCGCCTCGTAGAGGGCATCGAGTTCGATTTCCACGTCAGGCATCCGCAGCCCCCTTCGACATCGCCCGGAACAGGCTTTCGGTCAGCCCGACACCGCCGTCTTCCACCATGATTCGCGCCTGCTCCTGGCGCAGGAACGAGGCGAACTGATCCTCGCCGTGCCCGCCGCCGAACGCCTCGGGCGTGGCACCAAGCTGGGCGTGTCCCAGCATTTCGGACAGAAAGCTTGCCTCAAGCTCTTGCGCGAGCGCGAAAAGCCGGGGGTTCGCCTGCTGCTGCCCCCCTGCGGATGGCCGGACGGCCAGGCTGTCAATCATCGTCGTCTCCTTCTGGATCGCCCGGCCACATTCCCCAGCTTCGGTAAAGAAGCGGTAAGCAATCTCGGCGATCTTGACCGGGTCGGCAGGAGGTCGAAGGCATGCAAGCGGCTCAGGTCATCACGGCGGTTCCTTATAATCCGGGGACGGGTCCGTCCGACGGGACGGCACCGGCGCTGGGCGGGGCCGCATTCTTTGCCACGATGCGACGCGAGGACGGCCCCGCACATCTGCCGGAGCCGGCCGATCTAACACCAGGCGGCCCGCTGAAGGGAATCGAGGCTGATCTGTCAGACAGATCCGTGCTCGAGGCAACGGCCCAACCTGTGCCGACTGCGTCCGGTCTGCCTTCAGCAGTGGCGGTGGCGATTGTCGTGCAGTCCGCCAAAACGGGCGACACCCAGTTGGTTCTGCCTGGGTCGCCCGCCGGATCCGCCGGGGGTGCGCTGGCCGCACTGACTGGCAGCGAGCTGACGGCATCCGGCGACATTCCGGCAAAGGGTGTGGCGTCGAGCCCTGAGACGCCCGCTCTGGTTGCGATGGCATCCGGCCAGCCGACAGGCGAGGGGACAACGCCCCGCGCCACAGATGGCACGGCGGCGAGACAACCGCAGACGGAGGCCCCTGTGGCCCCCGCGGCCCCGGCATCCGCGGCTACGCCACCAGCCACACCGGACGAAGCCGCGCCCGACGCTAACACGGGGACCGGGACTGCGACCGACGCCGCCGCTATACGGCTGCCGGGCCCTGCACCCGCGCCGGGTGCCGCGCCGTTGGCCGGGCTCACACCTGCGCCCGTCCCGGCGGGTGGGGCAAGCGTGCCCCCGCAGCTTCGACTGTCCGATGCCAGACGCGACGACGGTGGGCGCGTGCCATCCTCCTGGTCGTTGCTAACCCAGAACTTTGCCATTGGGACAGACGCACCCCAGCCGGAGCCACTGGTGCCCATGGTAGCCCCCTCGCTGGAGACAGCGATGGATGGGCTGCCGTCCGGCGATCGTCCGGCAGAGCCTGACACCCCACAGTCTATTGCGGTCGCTACATCGGCACCCGCCCCCGCACCGCAGGTCAGCGTTCCGGCACCGGTCGCGGCGCTTCCGGCCTCGGTCCCGCAGGACCTTGTGGCGGTGCTGCGCCAGCAACCGGACGGTCCGGTCGAGATCAGCCTTTCGCCGGAGGAGTTGGGCCAGCTGCGCGTCAGCCTCTGGGCGGACGGCGATGGCATTCGGATGGTGGTTCAGGCCGAACGCGGCGAGACACTCGACCTTCTGCGTCGCAATGCAGAAATCCTGATGGCAGAGCTTCGGGCCGAAGGCTTTGCCGACGGACGCCTCGACTTCTCGTCATGGGGCGGTGACTCCCGCGCTCCGACACAGGCGCGGGACGACGTCGAAGATCGACCTTCCATCGCAGCGGCGTCTTTCCCGCAGACCTTGGCGCAGCATGCCAATTCGGGCAGCGGCCTTGACCTTCGCCTTTGAAAGGAAATCCGATGACCCTCACCCCAGTCGCGGCCTCAAGCCCGCCTGCGGCCCTTGCGGCAAAGACCGCAACTACCAGGTCGCCGTCTATCAACTCGGATTTTGACACTTTCCTACGGATGCTGACGACGCAATTGCAGAATCAGGACCCCCTGAATCCGATGGACAGCTCGGAGTTCGCGGTCCAACTCGCGACCTTCTCGGGCGTCGAGCAGCAGATGAAATCGAACGAGCTTCTTCAGGAACTCGGGGGGCAACTGGGTGTCATGGGCCTTTCGGAACTGGCGGGCTGGGTCGGCCGAGAGGCCCGCGCGACGATGCCCGTCTGGTTCGACGGAAGCCCGGTCACGGTGGCGGCCAAGCCGGATTCGCGCGCGACCTCGGCCGAACTCGTCGTTCGCAACGCATCGGGTAGCATCCTCGCGCGAGAGCCGATCGGGCTAAGTGGCGACAGCTTCCTATGGCGCGGGACCAATGCCCAGGGGGTGCCACTCGCGGAAGGCCGATATGACCTGTCGGTGGAAAGCCTGAAGGACGGTGCGGTGATCGCGACCACCCCGGTCGAGGCCTATGGCACCATCCTCGAGGCGCGCGGCGGCCCGACCGGCACGACCCTCGTCTTTGAAGGCGGGATCGAGGTTACCGCCACAAGCGTAACGGCGCTGCGCGGCGGCTCCTGAGCGGTGCTTGCCATGGGTAGAGGCCCGCCTTAGCCTTTCATGCCATGCAAACGCCTGACCCTTTCCTTGTCCGCGAGGTCCTTGCGGCCTTGCCGCAGCTGCGCGGCCTGACGTGGCTCGGGCTTGCGGGTGGGCGCACCAACCGGGTCTGGCGGGTGGGCGGGTCGCTCGTGAAGCGCTACCTGCCGGATGAGGCTTCGCCCCTTTTCCCGAACGAGCCCGAGGCGGAACAAAAGGCACTTTCCCGCCTCGGGCCGCTTGGCCTCGCCCCCCGCCTTCAGGCCAGCGGTGCGGGGTGGATCGCCTATGCCTACCTGCCGGGCCAGACATGGCAAACCGGGACGGCGGCGGTCGCCCGCTGCCTCGGGCAGGTCCACGCCCTTGCACCGGAGGGGTTCCGCGCCAAGCCTTCGGGCAGCGCCGCGCTGCTGGCAGAGGGCCGGGCCATCGGGCGGGCCTGCCGGGCACCGCTGCCCGAACCCCCGCCAGATCCCGGCGTGACCCCCGTTACCATCCCCAGGCTAATCCACGGCGATCCGGTTCCGGGCAACCTGATCGCCCATGTCGGGCGCGTCACGCCGATCGACTGGCAATGTCCGGCCGCGGGCGATCCGACCGAAGACCTTGCGATGTTCCTGTCACCGGCGATGCAGTGGCTCTATCGCGGCGCGATCCTTGATGCGGCGGAAGAGCACCGCTTTCTCGCGGCCTATCCCGACCCAGCCGTCGTCCAGCGTTACCTGCGCCTTTCGCCGCTCTATCGCTGGCGGATGACGGCGCATTGCTTGTGGAAATCCGAGCGGGGGGATGCCGACTATGGAACCGCCCTATCGCTGGAGCTTGGTCAGAGCAGCTCGCCGATCCAGACGCCCATCGCCACGAGCACGCCGCCCGTCAGCATCCAATAGAGCGGATTCAGGTCGCGGCGCGGTTTAGGCTCGGGCTTGCTGTCGGACTGTCGGAGAAGCTGTGCTTCGACCATGCGCGGCAGCTTCGGGCCGAACCGCGCCAGCACCCGCGCCGTGCGGCCGAGGTCGCGCAGCAGCGCCTTCGGTCCGACGTTTTCCTTGATGTAATCCTCGACGATGGGCTGGGCCACCTGCCAGATGTTGATGCGCGGATCGAGACTGCGGGCCACGCCCTCGACCACCACCATCGTGCGTTGCAGCAGGATAAGCTCGGTCCGCGTCTCCATCCCGAAGCGTTCCGTCACCTCGAACAGATAGGCCAGAAGCCGCGCCATCGAGATGCGCGAGGCATCCATGCCGAAGATCGGCTCGCCCACGGCCCGCAGTGCGCGTGCGAATTCGTCGATGTCGCGGTCGGGCGGCACGTAGCCCGCCTCGAAATGCACCTCGGCTACCCGGCGATAGTCCTTGCGGATGAAGCCAAAGATGATCTCGGCGTAGACCCGGCGGGTGTAATCGTCGATCCGCCCCATGATCCCGAAGTCGTAGGCAATGATATCGCCGTTCGCCGCGACCTTCAGGTTGCCCTGATGCATGTCGCCGTGAAAATAGCCGTCGCGCAGTGCGTGGTTGAGGAACAGCTGCAACACCCGCGCGCCGAGTACGCGGCGGTCGTGGCCCGCTGCGTCGATGGCGGCATTGTCGGCAAGCGACAGGCCTTCGGCCCAGCCGATCGTCATCACGCTGCGCCCCGACAGGTGCCAGACGGGGGTCGGCACGCGGAAGCCCTGGTCGGTCGCGGTATTGGCCTTGAACTCGGCAGCGGCCGAACTTTCCAGCCGCAGGTCAAGTTCGCCCATCACGACGCCCTCGAAATGCTCGATCACGTCCATCGGACGCAGGCGGCGCGAGGCGGGCGAGAGAAACTCGATCATCCGGGCTGCGAGGTAGAAGGCGTCGATGTCTCGCCGGAACGCGCGCTCGATGTCCGGGCGCAGCACCTTGACCGCGACCTCCTCGCCTGTCTCGGCAAGGCGGGCGCGGTGAACCTGGGCAATGGACGCGGCGGCAACGGGCTCGGAGAACTCCGAGAATGCCTGCGCGACCGGCACCTCGAGCTCGGCCTCGATCATCCGCTTGGCAACGTCATTGGGAAACGGCGGAAGCTTGTCCTGAAGATACTTCAGTTGCTCGGCCAGTTCCTCGCCGACCACGTCGGGGCGCGTGGACAGGATCTGGCCGAACTTGATGTAGGCCGGGCCAAGCGCCGTAAGCGCCCGCGTTGCGGGCGGCAGGGCGGGATCACCCTTCAAACCCAGCGGCTTGAAGGGCCAGCCGAGGATGCGTGCAACAAGCCGCAGCCGAGGCGGCGCACGAAAGGCGTCAAGCACCACCGCCATCGCGCCGGTCCGCTCGAGCGTGGCGCCCGTCCGTACGAGGCGCCAGATGTTGTGTGGTCCGCGCATGTCAGATCTTCCAGCCGGAATGCAGTGCCGCGACGCCCATCGTCAGGTTGCGGAACTTCACCTGACCGAAGCCCGCCTCGCGCAGCATCGCAGCGAAAGCCTCCTGCTCGGGGAACTTGCGGATCGATTCGACGAGATACTGGTAGCTCTCGCGGTCGCCGGTCACGACCTGGCCCATCGCGGGAATGACATTGAAGGAATAGCGGTCATAGGCCCATTGCAGCGCATCGTTCGGGATGCGGCTGAACTCGAGCACCATGATCCGCCCGCCGGGCCGCAGCACGCGGTGCGCCTCGCGCAGCGCATCGGCGATGCGCGTCACGTTCCGGATGCCGAAGCTGATCGTGTAGACGTCGAAACTCGCGTCCGCAAAGGGCAGCGCCATGGCGTCGCCCACGACCCAGTCGAGGCGGTCTGCCAGGCTTTCCGCCTCGGCCCGCTTGCGGCCCTCGACCAGCATGGATTCCGTGAGGTCGAGCACCGTCGCCGTTGCCTCGGGGGCGCGCCCGAGAAAACGGAAGGCCACATCCCCGGTGCCGCCCGCCACGTCCAGAAGCCGTTGCCCAGGCCGCGGTGCCAGCCAGTCCATCATCGCATCCTTCCAAAGCCGGTGGACGCCCCCCGACATGAGGTCGTTCATGATGTCGTAGCGTGAGGCGACGCGCGTGAAGACGCCGTGGACTAGCCCGGCCTTCTCGGTCTCGGGGACGGTCTGGTTGCCGAAGTGTGTCGTGCGCTCGTCTTCGGTCATCGCTGTCCTGCCCGATCCTGTCACGGTCGCATATAGCGTCGGCAGGCCGAGAACAAATGCCCAATCTGCCGGTCCTGTCGCGGGGCTGGCGGCGCGGGCCTGGAATGCTTAGGCAGGCGGTCGAATGGCAACGGTGACGGAAAGGCCCCCGCGATGCCGGAACTGCCCGAGGTCGAGACGGTGCGGCGCGGGCTTGAGCCCGTGATGACGGGGGCGGTCATCGACCGGGCCGAGGTCAACCGGCCCGACCTGCGCTGGCCGCTGCCCGACCGGATGGCCGAACGCCTGATCGGGCAGAGGGTGGAGCGTTTGCGACGCCGCTCGAAATACATCCTCGCCGATCTCTCCTCGGGCGAGACGCTGCTGATCCACCTGGGGATGTCGGGGCGTATGCTCGTCTCGGGGGCAGCGATCGGACAGTTCCACCACGATCACCCTGCCCCGGCGCGGCACGACCATGTGGTGCTGCACATGGCCAACGGCGCGCGTGTGACCTTCAACGACGCGCGCCGGTTCGGTGCGATGGACCTGATCGCGACCGAGGCCGCCGAGGGCCACCCGCTGCTGGCGGGCCTGGGGCCCGAGCCATTCGGCAACGCCTTTCACGAGGCCTATCTCGTCGCCCGCCTGAAAGGCCGCGCAACACCGATCAAGTCGGCGCTTCTTGACCAGAGGGTCGTCGCGGGCCTGGGGAACATCTACGTCTGCGAGGTGCTTCACCGCGCGGGGATCAGTCCCCGTCGCCTCGCCGGACGGATCGCCTCTGCCCGAGTTGCGGCACTTGTCCCGACGATCCGGGCCGTCCTTGCCGAGGCGATCGAGGCTGGGGGATCGTCGTTAAGGGACTATCGGCAGGCGGACGGAGAGCTTGGCTACTTCCAGCACAGCTTTCACGTCTACGGACGCGAGACCGCGCCCTGCCTGCTCGAGGGTTGCGGCGGGACGGTAAGGCGGGTCGTGCAGGCGGGCCGGTCGTCGTTCTTCTGCCCCACCTGCCAGAAGTGACTTGAAGCCGGCGCCCTGCCCGCTACCACAACCAGATGCTTAGCCGGAGTTCAGCCGATGGCCCTTGAGACCCTGATCGTCGAAAAAGAAGACAACGTGATGGTCGTCCGCCTCAATCGGCCGGACGCGCTGAACGCTTTGAACCAGACGCTGATGCGCGAGCTGGGCGCTGTGCTTGGCGATGCCGATCGCGACGACAAGGTGCGCTGCATCATCCTTACCGGCTCAGACAAAGCCTTCGCCGCCGGGGCTGATGTCCGCGAGATGGCCGAGAAGAGCTTTGTCGAGGTCTTCTCCTCGGACCTTTTCGGGCCCGAGGCAGACGCCGTGGCGGCTGTCCGCAAGCCTGTGATCGCGGCGGTCGGCGGCTATTGCCTTGGTGGGGGCTGCGAACTTGCGATGATGTGCGATTTCATCATAGCAGCCGACACCGCAAAGTTCGGCCAGCCCGAGATCAACCTCGGCATCGTGGCGGGGATGGGCGGCACGCAGCGCCTGACCCGCTATGTGGGCAAGTCGAAAAGCATGGAGATGCACCTGACGGGCCGCTTCATGGACGCGGCCGAGGCCGAGCGCTGCGGCCTTGTCAGCCGTGTTGTGCCCGCAAAATCGCTGATGGAAGAGGCCTTGAAGGCCGCACAGAAGATCGCGCAGAAACCGCGCGCCGCCGTGCTCGCGGTCAAGGAGGCTGTGCGTCGGGCCGAAGAGACGAGCCTGCGCGAGGGGTTGCTGCACGAACGGCGGCTGTTTCACGCGCTTTTCGCGACCGAAGACCAGAAGGAGGGCATGCAGGCCTTCCTGCAAAAGCGCGAGCCGCAGTTCCGCGACCGCTAAGCGAGGCGGACGTTTGGCGGTTGACTTGGGCCCGAGTCGCCCATAAAGACGCGTCTTCAGATTTGACCGCTCGAACACCGGAACATCCGACACATGGCCAATACGCCCCAGTCCAAGAAGCGCGCCCGCCAAAGCGAGGCTCGTTATGCCGTGAACAAGGCGCGCCGCTCGCGGATGCGGACCTTCCTTCGCAAGGTCGAAGAGGCGCTCGCCTCGGGTGACCAGAGCGCAGCAGCCGAAGCGCTTCGCGTCGCGCAACCCGAGCTTGCACGGGGCGTGTCGAAGGGCGTCGTCCACAAGAACACGGTCGCCCGCAAGATGTCGCGCCTCTCGTCGCGCGTGAAGCAGCTTGGCGCGGCTACCGCCTGAGAAGAACATTATTCCTTTTTATGAATAGGGCGCCTTTTTAGGCGCCCTATTCATTTATGCATGCGCCTACAGGGCGGATCGGCAGACTGTTGCACAGGCACCTCACGCTTCGCTGGATTCGGTTGCCCGCCCCCTGAGTCAACAGTGAAGTTCGGTTGCGAAGCCCGAGGCCCCGTTGCTAGCGTCATAGAGCGATTCACATCGTCCTGGGGGGACATGGGAAGGTTGCCGAACGCGTTTTCTGATTGACCGGCCGCTGCCTGGCAGGTCACGCAATGGAAAAGGCGATTGCGATCAACCATTTGGCGCTAAGCACGAAGAGGGGCTTCGTGATTGCGCTAAGGTACGGACGGGACCGGTGACATCGTGTCATCGGCCTTGTGCGTCATGTCCCGACGGCTCTCTGGCACTTCGGTGCCTCGGACGTCGAAGCGTGGCCCGTGTGCCGCTCTTCTCAGGTGTTTGGCTCGCAGTCGATGCGACCATACGAGAGAAGACGCGGGACGATGTACGGGCAACTGCTTCAGACGGGCCAAGACATAATGAGCGACGAGACCTGGGGACTGGTACGGAATGATCTTCTCAAAAGCATCGGAAAGAACAATTTCGCCACCTGGATCGAGCCGCTTCGCCTGATCACCCTCGGCGAGGGCGTCGCCCGATTCGAGGTGCCGACGGTTTTCTTTGGCGACTGGGTCTCGCGCAACTACGCCGACCAGATCCGCGCCGACCTCGCTCGCCTTGGCGCGCCGGTCGACCGGGTCGAGTTTCATGTGGGCGTTCAGGCCCGCCCGCCCGTGAAGCCCCGTCCTGCACCTGCCCCCGCCCGTCCCGCGCGGCCTGACGACGAGTTCAAGGGCGCGGCGCTTGACGCGCGGTTCACGTTCGACAGCTTCGTCGTGGGCAAGCCGAACGAACTGGCGCATGCCGCCGCCCGCCGGGTCGCCGAAGGCGGTCCGGTGACCTTCAACCCGCTGTTCCTCTACGGCGGCGTCGGGCTCGGCAAGACACACCTCATGCATGCCATCGCGCACGATGTGCAGGTGCGCCATCCCGACCTGCGGGTGCTGTACCTGTCTGCCGAACAGTTCATGTACCGCTTCGTCCAGGCCCTGCGCGAACGGCAGATCATGGGCTTCAAGGAACTGTTCCGCTCCGTCGACCTGCTGATGGTTGACGATGTGCAGTTCATCGCCGGCAAGGACAGCACTCAGGAAGAGTTCTTTCACACGTTCAACGCGCTGGTGGACCAGAACAAGCAGATCATCATCTCGGCCGATCGCGCGCCTGGCGAAATCAAGGATCTCGAGGACCGCATCCGCTCGCGCCTGCAATGCGGACTGGTCGTGGACCTGCACCCCACCGACTACGAGCTGCGCCTCGGCATCCTGCAGCAGAAGGCCGAGTTCTACCGTCGTCAGTATCGCGGCCTCGTGATTTCGGGCGGGGTGCTCGAGTTTCTCGCGCATCGCATCACCACGAACGTCCGCGTTCTTGAAGGCGCGCTGACGCGGCTTTTCGCCTTTGCCAGCCTGGTCGGGCGCGAGATAACGCTGGAACTGGCGCAGGACTGTTTGTCGGATATCTTGCGCGCCAGCGACCGCAAGGTCACGATCGAGGAGATCCAGCGCCGGGTGGCAGAGCACTACAACGTGCGCCTGTCCGACCTGATCGGGCCAAAGCGCGTCCGCACCATCGCGCGCCCCCGGCAGGTCGCGATGTGGCTTGCCAAGCAGTTGACCCCGCGCAGCCTGCCCGAGATCGGACGCCGCTTCGGCGGGCGCGACCACACGACGATCATGCACGGCGTGCGGCGGATCGACGAGCTGATGACCACGGACTCGCAGCTGTCCGATGACCTTCAGATGTTGCGCCGTCAGCTGGAAGGCTGATCCACCCGACAAAAAGGCTTGAGAACCCGCGCGAAACGGGTAGCGTTCGCGTCCCGCTGCGGCGGTGTCGAGAGAAAGCAGGACCATGAAGATCAGCATCGAGCGCGGCACGCTTCTGAAGGCGGTTGGGCAAGCCCAGTCGGTGGTCGAGCGGCGCAACACGATCCCGATCCTTGCCAATGTGCTGATCGAGGCCGAGGGCGCGCAGGTCAGCTTCCGCGCAACCGATCTCGACATCGAGGTGGTCGACAAGGCCCCCGCGATGGTGGAGCGGCCCGGTGCAACCACCGTCTCGGCGGTGATGCTGCACGAGATCGTCCGCAAGCTGCCCGACGGGGCTTTGGTCAGCCTGACCGAGGACGGGACAACGGGGCGGCTGACCGTGGCGGCGGGGCGGTCGACCTTCAACCTCGCCACGCTGCCGAAAGAAGATTTTCCGGTGATGGCCTCGTCCGAATACGCCTCGAACTTCTCGGCCCCCGCGCCGCTGCTGCGCCGGCTTTTCGACAAGGCCAAGTTCGCCATCTCGACGGAAGAGACGCGGTACTACCTGAACGGCGTCTACATGCATGTTGCGACGGCAGACGGCGGCCCAGTGCTGCGCTGCGTCGCGACCGACGGGCACCGCCTTGCGCGGATCGACGCGCCCTTGCCCGCTGGGGCCGAGGGCATGCCCGGGGTGATCGTGCCCCGCAAGACGGTGAACGAACTGCGTAAGTTGCTCGATGACGACGAGGCGCAGATCGCCGTGTCGGTGTCCGAAACCAAAGTGCGCTTCGCCACGCCCACGATCACGCTGACCTCGAAGGTGATCGACGGCACCTTCCCCGACTACACACGGGTCATCCCGACCGGAAACACCCGGCGGCTCGAGGTCGACGCGGGAGAGTTCGCCAAGGCCGTCGACCGCGTCGCCACCGTATCGTCCGAGCGTTCGCGGGCGGTCAAGCTGTCGCTGGACGAGGATCGTCTCGTGCTGTCGGTCAACGCGCCCGACAGCGGGGCTGCCGAGGAAGAGCTTGCCGTGGCCTATGGCGACGAGCGTCTCGAGATCGGCTTCAACGCGAAGTACCTGCTCGAGATCGCGAGCCAGGTCGATCGCGAGAATGCGGTTTTCCTGTTCAATTCCTCGGGCGATCCCACGCTGATGCGCGAGGGCAACGATATGTCGGCGGTTTACGTCGTCATGCCGATGCGCGTCTGACCCAGCGCCGGGGCCTGCCCCCGGCCCCCCGGGATACTTGAGCCAGAATGAAAGGCGGGACGTGGCGATCCGCATGCTGGGCTTGTCGCATTTCCGCAGCCACCCGGCGACACGGCTGATGTTCGACGGGCGGCCCGTGGCGCTTTTCGGGCCGAACGGGGCGGGCAAGACCAACATCCTCGAGGCGGCCTCGCTTCTCTCGCCCGGTCGCGGCCTAAGGCGCGCCACCGTCCAGGAAATCGCGCGACGGCCCGAGGCGCTTGGCTGGAAAGTCATGGCCGAACTCGATCGCGACAGCGTACGCCATGATCTCGAGACATGGGCCGAGGGCGAGGCGGCGCGACAGGTGCGGATCGACGGCAAGCCCGCGCCGCAAGTCGCCCTGGGGCGGCTGATGCGGATCGTCTGGCTGGTGCCCGCGATGGACCGCCTGTGGATCGAGGGGGCCGAGGGGCGCCGGCGCTTTCTGGACAGGCTGGCGCTCGCGTTTCTGCCCGACCATGCCGAGCCGAGCCTGATCTACGACAAGGCAATGCGCGAGCGGAACCGCCTGCTGCGCGACGGCATCAGCGATGCGGGCTGGCTGTCGGCGCTCGAGGCCCGCATGGCCGAGGCGGGAGCCCGGATCGAGGCCAACCGGGGCTTGACCGTGGCGCGCCTTGTCGCAGCGCAGGAGGGGGCCGAGACGGCCTTTCCGGCAGCCGAGCTGCGGCTCGTTTCGCCGGAGCCATTCGGGGCGGGATCTGAGGGATTGGCCGCAGCCCTTGCGGAAGGCCGTCGTCGCGACGCGGCGGCGGGGCGCACGCTGACTGGACCGCACCGGACCGACCTCGAGGCGGTCTATGCGACCCGCGCGACCCCGGCCGCGCAATGCTCGACCGGCGAGCAGAAGGCGCTGCTTCTGTCTCTGGTCCTTGCGAGCGCCCGCGCCTTGTCGGAAGACTTCGGCGAAGTGCCCCTCCTTTTGCTGGACGAGGTTGCAGCCCATCTCGACGCGGATCGGCGCGCAGCACTTTACGACGAGATCGTGGCGCTTGGCGCGCAGGCGATGATGACGGGCACAGGGGCCGACTCGTTCGAGGCCCTGCGCGACCGCGCGCAACGGTTCGAGGTGACCGAACAGGGCGGCGTCAGCGTGCTGAGAGAGGTGGGCGGATGACACTGACGGCGGGAAGCCTGCTTTTGTACGCCGGGGCGCTGGTGGGCCTGTTCCTGACGCCCGGTCCGGTCTGGGTGGCCCTGATCGCCCGCACCATGACGGGCGGCTTCGCTGCTGCCTGGCCGCTGGCCGTCGGGGTTGCGGTCGGCGATCTGATCTGGCCGCTTGCCGCGATTTTCGGGCTGTCATGGATCGTGTCGGTCTATGCGGGCTTCATGGACGTACTGCGCTGGGTCGCGGTCGTCATCTTTATCGTCATGGGCATCCTGCTGATCCGCCATGCCGGGCGGCCCGTCAGCACCGACAACCGCTTGACCCGCCCCGGACGCTGGGCGGGGTTCGCCGCCGGGGTCGCCGTCATCCTCGGCAACCCAAAGGCGATCCTCTTCTACATGGGTGTGTTGCCGGGGTTCTTCGACCTGCGGAGCGTGACGGCCCCGGACATCGCGGCGATCCTGGCACTTTCGGTGGCGATCCCCGTGACGGGCAACCTCATCTTCGCGCTGTCGGTCGACCGGGTCCGCAGCGTTCTGTCTTCACCCGAGGCCATGGCGCGGCTCAACATCATTGCCGGAGCGCTGCTGATCGTTGTCGGCCTCGTCATCGGGCTGGCCTGACCCCAAATCTTGTGTCCCTCGCGTGACATCCCCGGACAGAGGGACTATAAACCGAGGGCACGAAAAAGGACGGGTCCGTATGGCCGAAGCTGCACAGAAAGTGGACGACTACACCTCGGAATCCATCAAGGTTCTCAAAGGGTTGGAAGCTGTCCGCAAGCGCCCGGGCATGTATATCGGCGACACCGACGACGGCTCGGGCCTGCATCACATGGTCTACGAGGTCGTGGACAACGGGATCGACGAGGTTCTGGCCGGACATGCAAGCGCCGTGACGGTCCGCATCCATGCCGACAGCTCGGTTTCCGTCCGCGACAACGGTCGCGGTATCCCCGTCGACATCCATGCCGAAGAGGGGGTTTCGGCCGCCGAGGTCATCATGACCCAGCTGCATGCGGGCGGGAAGTTCGACCAGAACAGCTACAAGGTTTCCGGCGGCCTGCACGGCGTCGGCGTATCGGTGGTCAACGCGCTGAGCGACTGGCTGGAACTGCGCGTCTGGCGGAACGGCAAAGAGCATTTCGCCCGCTTCGAGAACGGCGATACGGTCGAGCCGCTGCGGGTCGTGGGCGATGCCAACGGCGAGAAGGGCACAGAGGTGCGCTTCCTTGCCTCGTCGCAGACCAACCGCAAGGACGGGACATTCTCGAACCTCGACTATGTGTTCAAGACGCTGGAAAACCGCCTGCGCGAGCTGGCCTTCCTGAACTCTGGCGTCCGCATCCTGCTGGAGGACGAGCGTCCGGCGGAACCGTTGCGGTCGGAGCTGTTCTACGAGGGTGGCGTGCGGGAATACGTGCGCTACCTCGACCGCTCGAAGACGCCCGTGATGCCCGATCCGATTTACATCATCGGAGAGAGGGCGGGGATCACCGTCGAGGTCGCGATGTGGTGGAACGACAGCTACCACGAGACGGTCCTGCCCTTCACGAACAACATCCCGCAGCGCGACGGCGGCACGCACCTGGCCGGATTCCGGGGGGCGCTGACGCGAACGATCAACAACTATGCCCAGACTTCGGGGATCGCCAAGAAGGAGAAGGTCGACTTCACCGGCGACGACGCACGCGAGGGTCTGACCTGCGTGCTGTCCGTCAAGGTGCCCGACCCGAAGTTCTCCAGCCAGACGAAGGACAAGCTGGTGTCGTCCGAGGTCCGCCCGGCGGTCGAGAATCTGGTCAACGAAAAACTGGCCGAATGGTTCGAGGAAAATCCCGGCCCCGCGCGCGGCATCGTCGGCAAGATCAT
>JANPJD010000212.1:0-5915 GCA_031425325.1 Rhodobacterales bacterium
GCGAGAGAGCTTTGCGCCCAGGCCGCATGGGCAAGCCGCACAAGGCGCACGCCCAGACCATAGGTCTGGCGGTCCGCGTCGTAGGCAAGCATCCCCTGGTGGGTCAGCGTCTGGAGGAAACGGTAGAGGGTCGCCTTGGGATAGGCCCCGTCGGCCAGAAGCTCCGAAAAGCGGACGGGCCGGCCAGCCTGCGCCACGCGGTCAAGCACGTCGAGCGCCTTGCCGACAGTGCCGTCGCCCTGCGCCCCCCCGGCCATCACCCCGCCGTCAGCCCCCATCGTCCGCCCTCCCGGCCTTGATGTTGACAGGCTAACCGAAGCGCCGCATAGTTTTCAATATTCAAGACGAAGTTTCGCATAATGGAACCAAAAGGGAGGAAACCATGGTCCATAGGAAAGCAGGCGCGCTCGCGTTGGCGGCCGCGCTGCTCATGTCGACATCTGCGTGGGCGCAAGACAAGCGCGTCGTAACCTGGAACGCCGACTATGACCCGATCCCGCTTGCCGCGGCCGAGGCCATGATTGCCGACTTCGAGGCTGCAAACCCCGAAATCGACGTCCAGATGACGAATTTCGATCACGAGGCCTACAAGAACGCGATCCGCAACTTCCTTACCGCGGACCCGCCGGACCTTGCGAACTGGTATGCCGCAAACCGTATGCGCCCCTTCGTCGAGGCGGGCCTGTTTGCCGACATCTCCGACGTCTGGGCTGCCAATGGCCTGAACGAAGCGCTGGCCTCGTCGCTTCCTTCGATGACCATCGACGGCAAGCAATGGGGCGTCCCCTACACCTATTACCAGTGGGGCATCTACTATAACCGCGACGCCTACACTGCGGCTGGCGTGGAAGTGCCCGGCCCGGATGGCGTGACGTGGGAGCAGTTCCTCGCCAATTGCGAGGCGTTCAAGGCCGCCGAAATCGACTGCCTGACCACTTCGTCGCTCGAGCAGTGGCCTGTTGCGGGAATTTTCGACTATCTCAGCCTGCGAACCAATGGCTACCAGTTCCACAGTGATCTCGCCGCAGGCAAGGTCTCGTGGACCTCGCCGGAAGCACGCGCGGTGTTTGCCGAGTTTGCCAAGCTACAACCCTATGTCAGCGAAGGCCACGCGGCCATCAAGTGGCAGGATGCTGCTGCGCTGCTCGTTCAGGGCAAGGCCGCACACTTCGTCATGGGCAACTTTGCCGTCGGCGTGTTCAAGGAAGGCGGGATGACGAACGACAACCTCGGCTTCATGGTCTTCCCCGAGATCACTGCCGGCATCGCTCGTGCCGAAGAGGCTCCGACCGACACGACACATCTGACCTCGGGCGCGCAGAACCCCGAGGATGCCAAGGCCTTCCTGGCCTTCATGGCGTCACCCGAGGCGCAGACCAAGTGGAACGCAGCCGTGGGTCAACTGCCGACCAACAAGAATGCGACGGTCGACGCGGCCGATCCGTTCCTGACGGCAGGCTTTGAGTCCTTGTCGACCGCTACCGGCGGTATCGCCCAGTTCTGGGACCGGGACGCCGACGCCGAGTACGCCAAGGCAGGGATGGACGCGTTCCAGCAGTTCCTGGTTCAGCCCGACCAGCTTGAGGCGATCCTCGAGCGGCTGGAGCAGACGCGCCTGCGCCTTTACCCGCAGTGATCTGACAGCGCGGGCGCCCCCGGGTTGGGGGCGCCCGTTTCTCGTTCCGGGGGACACATGGCACCGACATCCGACATCATCGCGGCGGCCCCGGCCCGATCTTCCGCGAGCCGCTGGAACCAGCGGACCCTCGCACCCTGGCTGTTCCTGGCACCCGGCCTTTTCATGTTCGTTGTCTATGTCCTCTGGCCGATCGTCCAGAGCATCAACTTGTCGTTCTACGATTGGAACGGGCTCTACAATCAGGATGGCGAGTTTACCGGCACCTTTGTCGGCATGGGCAACTACGCAGAACTGATGACCGACCCGGCGTTCGAGGTCTCGCTCTGGAACAACCTTAAGTGGCTGGTCCTCTACATGCTGGCCCTGCCGATCGGGCTGTTCATCGCGATCTTCCTCAACCAGACCGTGCGGGGCATCCGACTCTACAAGTCGCTGTTCTTCTTTCCCTTTGTGATCAGTCAGGTCGTCGTGGGCCTGATGTTCGCGTGGTTCTATGCGCCGAACTTCGGCCTGTTCTACCTGCTAACGGAATCGCTTACCGGTAAAGGCACTGCAATTCTGGCCGACCCGGACCTTGTCACCTATGGCATCATCGTCGCCGGCCTGTGGCCGCAGGTGGCCTATGTGATGATCCTTTATCTCACTGGCCTGAACAACGTGGCCCCCGACCAGATCGAGGCCGCGCGTCTGGACGGGGCGAAGGGCTGGCGCATGTTGTGGTATGTCGTCCTGCCGCAACTGCGCCCTGCCACGTTCATCGCCGTCATCGTCACCGTCATCGGCGCCTTGCGGAGCTTCGACCTCGTCTCGATCATGACAAAGGGCGGCCCGTTCGGTGAAAGCCGTGTGCTGTCCTACTACATGTTCGAAAAAGCGTTGGGGGAGTATGGCTTCCGCATGGGGTATGGTGCCGCCATCGCGGTCGTCCTTTTCGCCATCATGATGATCTTCATTTCGGGGTTCATCTGGAAGATGTGGCGCGACGAGACGGAGCGATAGGTCATGTTCCCCCGCCCCATCCAGAAATCCGGCCAGGCCGCGCAGTGGCTTTACACCATCGCCCTTCCAGTGGCCCTTGTGGTCTGGCTCTTCCCGCTTCTCGGCGTGGCACTGACCTCGCTCCGGCCCGCTTCCGATCTGGCGCAGGGCAACTATTTCGGAATGCCGTCCGGCATCGCCTGGGAAAACTACGTCTACATCTTCACCGAGACGCCCATCGGGCAATACATGGTGAACTCGCTTTGGGTGACAATCCCCACCGTCATTGGCGCAGTGGGGCTGTCGCTGATGACGGGCTTCGCGCTGGCGGTCTACGGGTTCCGCGGCAACATCCTGATCTTCTTCATGTTCGTCGCGGGGAACTTCGTACCGTTCCAGATCCTCATGGTGCCGGTGCGGGACATGACGCTGCAGCTTGGCATGTATGACACCTGGTACGGCCTCGCGCTCTTTCACATCGCCTTCCAGACAGGATTCTGCACGCTCTTCATGCGGAACTTCATCAAGGCGCTGCCGTTCGAGTTGATCGAGGCCGCGCGGGTGGAGGGGGTCAGCGAGGTGCGAATCTTCTGGTACATCGTGTTGCCTCTGATGCGGCCGGCCATCGCAGCGCTTTCGGTGCTGGTCTTTACCTTCATCTGGAACGACTTCTTCTGGGCGACGGTCCTTACCCAAGGCACGGACAGCCAGCCGATCACTGCGGGCCTGTCGTCGCTCAACGGCCAATGGATCGCGCAGTGGCACCTCGTGTCGGCGGGCTCGATCCTGGCCGCCCTGCCACCTGTCCTGATGTTTTTCGCGATGCAGAAGCACTTCATCGCAGGCCTGACCCTCGGAGCCGTGAAATGACGAAGATCGCCTTTATTGGGGCCGGATCGACCGTGTTCATGAAAAACATCGTGGGCGACGTGCTGTCGAGGCCCGCGCTCGCCGGGGCCACTGTGGCCCTGATGGACATTGACGCGAAGCGGCTCGAGGAAAGCACGCTCGTCGCCCGCAAGATCGTGGCCTCGCTGGGGGTGCCGGCGAAGGTCGAGGCGCATACCAGCCAGCGCGCCGCACTCGACGGGGCCGACTTCGTCGTCGTCGCGTTTCAGATCGGGGGCTACAAGCCCTGCACCGTCACCGATTTCGAGGTGCCAAAGGCTTATGGCCTGCACCAGACCATCGCCGACACGCTGGGCGTCGGGGGCATCATGCGGGGCCTTCGGACCGTGCCGCATCTGTGGAAGATCGCCGAGGACATGGCGCAGGTCTGCCCGGATGCACTGATGCTGCAATACGTTAACCCGATGGCGATCAACACCTGGGCATTGTCGGCGCGCTATCCTGCACTGAAACAGGTGGGCCTGTGTCATTCGGTGCAAGGAACGGCAACCGAACTTGCACGCGACCTCGGCCTGCCGGTGACGGACCTGCGTTACCGAGCGGCGGGCATCAACCACATGGCCTTTTACCTCAACTTCGAGGCGCGCCAGCCCGATGGCAGCTACCGCGATCTCTACCCGGCATTGCGCGAGGGTTACCGGGCGGGCCGCATCCCGCTCGAGTCCGACTGGAACCCGCGCTGCCCCAACCTTGTGCGCTACGAGGCTATGGTGCACCTGGGCTACTTCGTCACGGAAAGTTCGGAACACTTCGCCGAGTATGTGCCGTGGTTCATCAAGTCGCATCGGCCTGACCTGATCGACCAGTTCCGCATCCCTCTCGACGAATATCCCGTGCGCTGCGAAGAGCAGATTGCCCGCTGGTCGGAACAGGCGGAAAGCTATCGGACCGCTGCGACCATCGAAGTCAAGCCGAGCCACGAGTATGCGGCCACGATCATGAACGCCGTCGCAACGGGCGAGCCTGCGGTCATCTATGGCAATGTGGCGAACCGGGGCTACCTGCCGCAACTTCCCGAGGGTGCTGCGGTCGAGGTGCCCTGCCTTGTCGATGCGAACGGTATCCAGCCGACGCTCGTGCGCGACATTCCGCGCCAGCTTGTCGCGCTGATGCGAACCAACCTCAACGTGCAGGAGTTGACCGTCGCCGCGCTGATGGAAGAGGACCGCGAGCATGTCTATCACGCCGCGATGCTTGATCCCCGCACCGCAGCCGAGCTTGACTTGCGCCAGATCCGCGCCCTGATGGACGACCTGATCGCGGCGCACGGTGACTGGCTGCCCGACTGGCTCCGCCCCCGCAAGGCCGCCTGAGCCCGACCCTCTCCCCCCGTCCACCGTCCCGAAAGCCGCAATGACCGACCATCCTGTCTTCCCCGATCTGGCCGAACGATCCGTCTTCGTGACGGGCGGAGGGTCGGGGATCGGGGCCGCCCTGACCGAAGCCTTCCTCCGGCAGGGCGCCCGTGTCGCCTTCGTCCAGCGCTCCGACGCCATCGGCTTTTGCGACGACATGGAGTCGCGGACCGGCAACCGACCGCTTTTCCTGCCTTGCGACATCACGGATACAGCGGCGCTGCGGCAGGCGTTGACGACCGCCGGGGATCGGCACGGACCGGTCCGCGTGCTGGTCAACAACGCCGCCGACGACGCGCGTCACGAGACGCTTGCGATCGACGAGGCTTTCTGGGACCGGTCGCTTGCGATCAACCTGCGGAGCTACTTCTTTGCCGCGCAGGCGGTGATCCCGGGAATGCGGACGGCGGGCGGCGGCTCGATCATCAACTTCTCGTCGATCAGCTACATGATGGCTGACACGGGCTATGCCCCTTACATTGCCTCGAACGCCGGCATCACCGGCCTGACGCGGACGCTGGCGCGAGAGTTCGGGCCGGACCGTATCCGGGTCAACGCCATCGCGCCCGGATGGGTGCTGACGCAGAAGCAGAAGGACCTGTGGGTCACGCCAGAGGCGCTTGCCGCTCATGTCGACCGTCAGGCACTTAAGGACACGCTGGCCCCCGAGGACATGGCGGGGGGCGTGCTGTTCCTTGCCTCCGATGCCTCGCGCATGATGACGGGACAGGTCATGGTAATCGACGGTGGCGTGGTGGTGACCGGATGACCGGTCAGTCCGTCACTGCCGACTGGATTGCCGTCGACTGGGGCACCAGCAACCTTCGCGCCTATGCCATGGGCCCTGAGGGGTGCCGCGCCGAGGCGTCTTCCGATGACGGGATGGGCACGCTGACGCCGGATGCGTTCGAGCCCGCCCTTCTGCGACTTGTCGAGCCTTGGCTTCTGCCCGGGCGCAGGATGCAGGTGCTCGCCTGCGGGATGGTGGGCAGTCGGCAGGGCTGGCTGGAAGCACCCTACCGCGCCGTCCCTTG
>JANPJD010000213.1:0-2627 GCA_031425325.1 Rhodobacterales bacterium
GGCCCGCGCGTAGCAGCCGCTCACCCTCGCCCGCGCGCCGGGCGGTCATCAGCATCAGCGTCAGCGCAATGTCGGCGGTGGCTTCGGTCACCGCACCGGGCGTGTTCGTGACAACGAGGCCCGCAGCCTTCGCGGCAGCGACGTCGATGTGGTTGTAGCCCACCCCGAAATTCGCGAGCATCCGGGCGCGGGGCTGCGGCACATCCGCAAAGACCTGCGCCGAAAAACGGTCGCCGAGCGTCGGCAGCACGAAATCGAACTCGCGCAGCGCCGCGCGCAGCTCGTCGTCGGAGAGCACGCGGTTCTCTTCGTCGCGCAGCGTCACGTCGAAGCGTGCCCGGGCCGCCTCAGTCACGCGGGACGGCATCCGGCGGGTGATCAAAAGGCGCGCCATCAGAAAAGCTTGCCGCCCAGTGGCACCTCATGGCCGGGACCGATCAGCACGACTTCGCCCTCGGCATCCGGCACGCCCAGAACCAGCACCTCGGACATGACCGGGCCGATCTGGCGCGGCGGAAAGTTGACAACCGCCAGGACCTGACGCCCGACAAGCTCTTCGGGGCGGTAATGGCGGGTGATCTGCGCGGAAGAGCGCTTCTCGCCAAGCGTGCCGAAATCGACCCAGAGCTTGATCGCGGGTTTTCGCGCCTCTGGGAAGGGTTCGGCGCGGGTGATGCGACCTACGCGGATGTCGACCTTGGCGAAGTCGTCCCAGGTGATCGTCATGCCCCAAGCTCTCGTCCGCGAGCGGCTGCCGCGTGAACCGCGCGGCGCATCAGCGGCGGCAGGCCGGTCGCTGGGTCCATCAGCACGCCCAGCGCCGCCGCCGTGGTGCCGCCCGGCGAGGTCACGTTGACGCGCAGTTGCGTGGCACTGTCGTCGGATCGGTGGGCAAGTTCGCCCGCGCCGCTGACGGTCGCGCGCGCAAGACGCATGGCGAGGTCGGCAGGCAGACCCTCGGCCTCGCCCGCTGCGGCCAGCGCCTCGATCAGGTGAAAGACGTAAGCCGGGCCAGAGCCCGACACGGCGGTGACGGCATCCATCTGGTGTTCGCCGTCCAGCCGCACCGTCTGGCCCACCGCGCCCAGAAGGTGTTCGGCCAGCGCCATATGCTCGGGCGACGCGGCGGCGTTGCCGACCAGCGCGGTGATGCCCCGCCCGACGGCGGCCGGGGTGTTGGGCATCGCGCGCACGATGGGGGTGGGGGCGCCGAACACCCCCTCGTAATGGGCGATCCGGGTGCCCGCAGCGACCGACACGACCAGCGTGCCGCCCCCGCCGAACGGCGTCAGCGTCGGCAGGGCATCGGCCATCATCTGCGGCTTGACCGCAATCAGGACGACCGCAGGCGCCTCGGGCAGCGCTGCGTTCAGGTGCAGGCCCTTGTGGCCCAGGGCCTTGAGCCACATCGACGGAAGCGGATCGGCGACATGGACCGATCCCAGCGCAAGGCCATGGCGCAGCCAGCCTTCCAGCATGGCCGACCCCATCTTGCCGCAGCCCAGTAGTACGAGCCCACGACGGTTGATCTCTGAAAACATGGCTTGGTCCCCGATCTAGGCGATCAGGTTAGGCGCGCCCGTAAGCCTCGGCAATGGCGACCTTCATGGCATCGGCGGGCGAGTGGTCGGCCCAGGCGACAAGCTGGAACGCAGGATAAAAGCGTTCGGCGGCCATCACGGCGCTGGCGATCAGACGGTCGATCTGCTCTGGCCCCGCGATCTGCCCCCCGGCAAGGACAAGGCCGTAGCGCCAGACCATCAGCTTTTGCTCGGCCCAGTAGGTGAAGGCCCCGGTCCAGACCATGTCGTTGGTGCGGTTGAGCACGTCGTAGAGGTCCGACAGCCGCGTCTCGGGCGGCTCCATCTCGAAGGTGCAGATCAGGCGCAGCGTCTCGTCCACCGCCGACCAGGCGAGCGTCAGGGAATAGGTGCGCCACTGCCCCTCGACCGCCATGGCGATCTGGTCATCGGTGACGCGGTCGAATTCCCACGCATTCGTCTCGGCCAGACTTTCCACGATGTCGATGGGATGGAGGTCGTCCGTCAGGTGGTCTTCGACAAGCGACATGGCCCGACCTCTCGATTATGGCGTCGATGGAACAAGTTCCACCATAAGCTGGGAGAAGGGCGATAAGCGGCGCTGCCCGACGCCTTGCTTACTAGATATGGTGTCGTCAAAGCGAAAGGGTGTAAAGTGTTTTCTTGGCGAGATAGCGGGGGATAACCTTGGGGCCGGGTGGCGCGAGGGAGACCGGCCATGTGCAACCTCTATTCGATGACCCGCTCGCAGGACGCGATCCGTCAGCTTTTCGCCGGGCTGGATTACGAGGATGCGGCGGGCAATCTCGGCCCGCTGGCTGAGGTCTACCCCGATCAGAGCGCGCCCATCCTGAGCGCTGTGGACGGAAGGATCGTGCTGGCACGGGCACGTTGGGGCCTGCCGACGCCGGCGCAGTTCCTTGCTGGCAAGCGCACGGACCGGGGCGTGACGAACGTGCGGAACACGGCCTCGCCCCACTGGCGGCGGTGGCTCGGCCCGGCGCATCGCTGTCTTGTGCCGTTCAGCGCCTTTGCAGAGCCGATCCCGGGCGGCAATGCCTGGTTCCGGCTGGCAGGGGACGCGCC
>JANPJD010000214.1:0-3722 GCA_031425325.1 Rhodobacterales bacterium
CCCGGCACCACGCTGCCGCTGTCGGCCTGCGAGGCGGGCCGCCATTGCAGCACGAGGAAGAACACCATGAACCAGGTCACGGCGAAGACGACGAGGGCGGCGGTGATGCTCATCAGGCTTGTTCCAGTTCGACGAGGCAGCCGTTGAAATCCTTGGGGTGCAGGAAGAGCACGGGCTTGCCATGCGCGCCGATCTTGGGCTCGCCCGAGCCCAGCACCCGCGCCCCTGCCGCCTGAAGGCGGTCGCGCGCGGCCAGGATGTCATCGACCTCGTAGCAGATGTGGTGGATGCCCCCCGAGGGGTTCTTGTCGAGGAAGGCCGCGATGGGCGAGGCGTCACCCAGCGGGGCCAGAAGCTCGATCTTGGTGTTCGGCAGGTCGATGAAGACGACGGTCACGCCGTGCGCGGGCTCGTCCTGCGGCGGGCGCACGCTGGCGCCGAGCGTGCCGCGATATTGCTCGGCAGCGGCCGCGAGGTCGGGCACGGCGATGGCGACATGGTTCAGACGACCGATCATGCGGCAGCTCCTTCGTGGTCCCCAGGGTTATGGCGGCGGGCGACGCGATGGGCAAGCGCCGGAGGTGCGCGTTTACCTGATGTTAGTACTGCCGTGGTGGGATGCATGGGGTCTCTCTGCGATGGTGCCATGCCCGATCCCGATCTTCCGCCGACTGGCGCACCGCTGCCCGAAGCGCTCATGTCTGGAACCACTGCCGCGGCGCCCCGGCCTGCGCTGGCGCTTCAGGGCGTGACCCTTCTGGTGGTGGAGGACAGCCGCTTTGCCTCGGACGCGCTGCGGCTTCTGGCGCAGCGGTCGGGTGCGCGGATGCGCCGCGCCGACAGCCTTGCCGCAGCGCACCGCCACCTGCTGCTCTACCGGCCCGATGTCGTGATCGTCGACCACGGGCTGCCGGACGGCGACGGCACCGCCCTGATCCGGGTGCTGTCGCGGCAGGTCGCGCGCATCGTGGTGTTCGGCACCAGCGGCGACCCCGACGCGCGACGGGCCGCGCTGGCCGCGGGGGCGGCGGGGTTCCTGGAAAAGCCCATGGGCAGCCTTGCAGCCTTCCAGGCGGTGCTGCTGGCCGCCCTGCCGGGCCGCGCGCCGCCGGGCCTGCCCGCCGGGGCCGATCCGCCGCCGCCCGATCCATTGGCGCTGCGCGAGGATCTGGTGCAGGCCGCGCGCCTGCTCGACGGCCCGGCCGAGGGGCGGGGCTATGCGGCGGCTTTCGTGGGGTCCGTCGCGCGCAGCGCGGGCGATGCCGGGCTGGCTGCCGCGCATCTGCGCGGGGACCACGCAGCGCTGGAGCGCCTTGTGCGGCGCCGCCTGCGCGACACACCGGGCGCCTTTGCGCCGTCCGGCCCCGAGCCATCCAGAGCGGGCTAGGCACGCCCGCCCGGGCGCGCTAGACCCGTGCGGCCCACCCCAGCAAAGGACGCCGCCATGCCGCTCTCGACCCGACCCTTCGGCCCTACGGGCCGGACGACGACCGCGATCGGCTTTGGCGCCTGGGCCATCGGCGGCTCGTGGGGCGATGTCTCGGAAGCCGACGCCAAGGCCACGCTGCATGCCGCCCTCGACAGCGGCGTGACCTTTCTCGATACGGCGGATGTCTACGGCGACGGCCGTTCGGAACGCCTGATCCGCGCGGTTCTAGCAGAGCGCGACGGACCGCGCCCCTTCGTCGCGACCAAGGCCGGCCGCCGCCTCTCACCCCACACCGCCGACGGCTACACGCCCGCCAACCTAGAGGGGTTCATCGACCGGAGCCTCGCCAATCTGGGGGTCGAGCGCCTCGACCTTGTTCAGTTGCACTGCCCGCCGACCGAGGTCTATGACCGCCCCGAGGTTTTTGCCGGGCTCGACGCTCTTGTCGCCAAGGGCAAGCTCGCTGCCTGGGGTGTCTCGGTCGAGAAGGTGGACGAGGGGTTGCGCGCGATCCAGTATCCGACCATCGCCTCGGTGCAGATCATCTACAACATCTTCCGCCAGCGCCCCGCCGAGGTCTTCCTGCGAGAAGCCCAGCGGCGCGGCGTGGCGGTGATTGCGCGGGTGCCGCTCGCCTCGGGGCTGCTGACCGGAAAGATGAGCGCGGACAGCGTGTTCGCCGCAGACGATCACCGCGCGTTCAACCGCAACGGTGAGGCCTTCGACAAGGGCGAGACCTTTTCGGGTGTGCCCTTCGATGTGGCGCTGGATGCGGTCGAGGCGATCCGACCGCTTGTGCCCGAAGGGGCCACGATGGCCGAATTCGCGCTGCGCTGGATCCTGATGGATGCGGGCGTCTCGGTCGTGATTCCGGGGGCGCGCCGTTCCGACCAGGCCTTGGCGAACGCGCGCGCCGACGCGTTGCCCGCGCTTCCCGCCGAGACGATGGCGGCTCTGGCCGCGCTTTATCGCGACCGGATCGCACCGCATGTCCACCACCTCTGGTAACTGCGTGCTATGGTGACGGCGGGGCTGTCGTGACGGCTGCCCCGTCCTTGCCAGCCGAGGCGGTACGCTATAATCCTGTCTGACGACCCCGGTAAATTCCTCGTCAGCACGGGAACACGATGTGGCCGACGACCCGTCTCGTTTGAACCCTGCTGCGACGGATCACCTGCCCTGGTTCGTGGTGTCCTCGGGCGAGTCGGACGTCCTGATGACGGCGGCGGGGGTGTTCCTCGTGATCCTGCTTTTCGTGTTCGGCACGCTCTACCTGCGGCTGCACGCCTTGCCGGATCACATCGCGCATCGGACGAGCAAGGTTCAGATGCAGATCGTGGGCGTGCTGACGCTGGTGGCGCTGGTCACGCACAACAACGCCTTCTGGATCGCGGCCCTGCTGCTTGCGCTGATCGACCTGCCCGATATCGGCGGCGCGCTGTCCTCGATGGCGAAGTCGCTGTCGCGCATGGCACCGACCGAGGTTCCGCCCGGTCCTGCCACCGCGACGGTCGAGGGGGGGCCGCGCGACACAGCCCCAGTCGTCGAGCCATCGGTGCCCCCCGTCGGCACCGAAAGGGCCTGAGCCATGCTCGAGTTGCTGTTCTGCGCCTTGCTCACGATCCTTCCGGACTTTCTCGTGCGCCGCTTCGTGCAAGGCAAGCGCCTGGGCCGCGAGATCACCATCACCTCGGTCTGGTACGAACTTCGCTGGGGCATCACCGGCTGCGTTCTGCTCACGCTCGCGCTCATCACGGTTGTGTTCTTCTACCACCCCGCATCCAACTCGGGCGTCAGCTATTTCCGCACGATCCCGATCCTGCCCGAAACCTCGGGACGCGTGGCCGAGGTCTATGTGGGTCTCAGCCAGCCGGTGAAGGCTGGCGATCCGATCTTCCGGCTTGATGCCTCGGCACAAGAGGCGGCCGTCGCCGCAGCTCGCACCCGCGTGGCCGAGGCCGAGGCCGCGATCACCGTGGCACGGGCCGACCGTGCTTCGGCCGAGGGCCGGATCGGCGAGGCGCTGAGCGCGCTGAAGCAGGCCCAGGACGAGCTTGAGACCAAGGCCGCGATCCGCAGCCGCAACGCCGACACCGTCAGCCTGCGCGAGATCGAGCGGCTGGAGAACCTTGTTGCCGGACGCCAATCGGCCCTCGCGGTGGCAGAGGCAAACCTTGCCACGGTCGACGCCCAGATCGAGACGCAGCTTCCCGCACAGCGCGACAGCGCACAGGCCGCGCTGGCGCAGGCCGAGGTCGAGCTTGCCAAGACCACCGTCTATGCGGGCGTGGAC
>JANPJD010000215.1:0-6728 GCA_031425325.1 Rhodobacterales bacterium
CTGCCCGAGGCGCGGCTCTGGCGCGACCGGGGCTGCACCCCGGCCGCGTCCGTTTCATGAAGCGCTACCGCTTTCCTGCGGATGGAGACGTGCTGGCGGACCTGCGCGAGACGCACGGCTATACGGGCGATCTGGCGGCGATCTATGCCGGACACCGGGGCGCGCTGGTGCACAAGTGGCACCACTACCTGCCGCTGTACGAGCGTTACTTCGGCCCATGGCGCGGGCGGCCGCTGCGGTTCCTCGAGATCGGCGTCTCGAAGGGCGGCAGCCTTGCGATGTGGCGCGACTGGTTCGGGGCGGATGCGACGATCTACGGCATCGACATCGACCCCGCCTGTGCTGCACTCGACGGCGTAGCCGCGCAGGTGCGGATCGGAAGCCAGGCCGACCCGGCCTTTCTGGAGGCTGTCGTGACCGAGATGGGCGGCGTCGATCTGGTGCTTGACGACGGCAGCCATCAGATGGAACACGTCCGCGCGAGTTTCGAGGCGCTGTTTCCGCGCCTGTCGGTGGGCGGGGTCTACATGATCGAGGATCTGCACACGGCCTACTGGCCGAAATACGGCGGCGGGATCGACGCGCCCGCGAACTTCTTTCGCTACGTCTCCGGGATGGTGGACGACATGCACCGCTGGTATCATCGAGGCGCGGTGCGTCACCCGGACAGCGCGCCATGGGTGACGGGGCTGCATCTGCACGACTCGGTCGTGGCCATCGACAAGGCGGTCGTCCACCGCCCGACGCATTCGAGGGTAGGTTGAGCATGTGTTACGGTGCCCCCGATCACCGCCAGGCGCTGCGCGAGGCCGAGGCGCGCCTGGCCGGCCTGCCGCGCACTTCCGAACGCGCGCCATTGCGGCTTCGCCTGCCGGGTCTGGCGCTGCTGCGCCGGGCCCTTGCAAGACTGACACGGAAGGAACCGGCCCATGGCTGACCTCAAATCCATTTCCATCGACGGCACCGTGATCGAGGTTGATCCCGCGATGACGATCATCCAGGCCTGCGAGCAGGCGGGTATCGAGATACCGCGTTTCTGCTACCACGAGCGGCTGACCATCGCAGGCAACTGCCGGATGTGCCTGGTCGAGGTGGTGGGCGGCCCGCCGAAGCCGACTGCCTCCTGCGCGATGCAGGTGCGCGACCTGCGCCCCGGCCCGAACGGAGAGCCGGCACAGGTCAAGACCAACTCGCCCATGGTCAAGAAGGCGCGCGAGGGGGTGATGGAGTTCCTGCTCATCAACCACCCGCTCGACTGCCCGATCTGCGACCAGGGCGGCGAATGCGACCTTCAGGACCAGGCGATGGCCTATGGCGTCGATTTCAGCCGCTACCGCGAGCCGAAGCGGGCGTCCGAGGACCTCGACCTCGGGCCGCTGGTCGCGACCAAGATGACGCGCTGCATCAGCTGCACGCGCTGCGTGCGCTTTACGACCGAAGTGGCGGGCATCACCCAGATGGGCCAGACCGGGCGCGGCGAGGATGCCGAAATCACGACCTATCTGGCGGGCACGCTGGAAAGCAACCTGCAGGGCAACATTATCGACCTGTGCCCGGTCGGCGCGCTGACCTCGAAGCCCTATGCCTTCACCGCCCGCCCTTGGGAACTGACCAAGACCGAAACCATCGACGTGATGGATGCGCTCGGGTCGAGCATTCGCGTCGACACCAAGGGCCGCGAAGTGATGCGCTTCCTGCCGCGCAACCATGACGGCGTGAACGAGGAATGGATCAGCGACAAGACGCGCTTCGTCTGGGACGGGCTGCGGCGGCAGCGGCTGGACAAGCCCTACCTGCGGGTCGACGGGCGGCTGCGGCCCGTGTCCTGGCCCGAGGCGCTGGCGGCGGCGAAAGCCGCGATGGCGGGCAAGCGCGTCGCGGGGCTGGTGGGTGATCTCGTGCCGGTCGAGGCTGCGTTTGCGCTCAAGCACCTTGTCGAGGGGCTGGGGGGCCGGGTCGAGTGCCGCGTCGACGGCGCTGCTCTGCCTGCGGGCAACCGGGCAGGCTATGTCGGGACCGCGCGGATCGAGGAGATCGACACGGCCGGTCGGATCATCCTGATCGGCACCGATCCTCGCGCCGAGGCTGCCGTCCTCAATGCGCGCATCCGCAAGGCATGGCTGCACGGGGTCGAGGTGGTCGTCGTCGGGCCTGCGGTCGATCTGACCTATGACTACCGCCATGCGGGCACCGACCGCGCCGCGCTGTCGCGCCTTGTGGCCGAGGTTGCGCCGGACGAGCGCGCCACGCTTGTGATCATCGGGCAGGGCGCGCTGCGCGGTGCCGATGGTGCAGCGGTGCTCGGTTCGGCCATCGCGCTGGCCGGGGCGCGGGGGGCGGGCCTTCTGGTGCTGCACACGGCTGCGGCGCGCGTCGGCGCCATGGATGTGGGCTGCACCACTGAGGGCGGCCTGCGCGCCGCGACCGAAGGGGCCGAGGTGATCTACAACCTCGGTGCGGACGAGGTCGACATCGCGCCTGGCCATTTCGTGATCTATCAGGGCAGCCACGGCGACCGGGGGGCTGCCCGCGCCGATCTGATCCTGCCGGGGGCCGCCTGGACCGAGGAGCATGGCCTTTTCGTCAACACCGAGGGACGGCCGCAGCTTGCGCTCCGCGCCGGGTTCCCGCCGGGCGAGGCGAAGGAGAATTGGGCGATCCTGCGGGCGCTGTCGGCCGAACTCGGGGCGGCGCAACCCTGGGACACGCTGGCGCAACTGCGCACGGCGCTGATCGCGGTGGTGCCGCATCTGGGCGCGGTGGACGAAGTGCCGGTGAACGCCCCTGCTTCGGTCGAGGCGGGTGCGCTCGGCGAGGGTGATTTTGTTACAGTGGTGCCGGACTTCTATCTGTCGAACCCGGTGGCGCGGGCGTCGGTCCTGATGGCGGAACTGTCGGCGGGCGTGGCCGCCCGGCAGGCCCGGCCGCTCGCCGCCGAATGAGGCATGGTCGATCCGGCCTGTCAGGGCAGGCGGGTGCAGGAAATTGGGACGGACGGGTGGCATTCGCCCCCGAGATGCGCTTTACACCGTGTCGCGCCGGACGGCGTCGAGACTCGGGGTCGTTGACGATGCGGCGGGCTGAGAGACGGGCCAAGGAACGGGGCTGACGAATGGACGGGTTCTTCCAGACCGGGGCGGGGATCGCCCTTCTGATCGTCGCGCAAAGCCTTTTGGTCGTGGGCTTCGTGATGGTGTCGCTCTTGTTCCTCGTCTACGGCGACCGCAAGATCTGGGCCGCCGTCCAGATGCGGCGCGGGCCGAACGTCGTGGGGGCCTTCGGGCTGCTGCAATCGGTGGCCGACGCGCTGAAATACGTGGTGAAGGAAATCGTCGTGCCCGCCGGCGCCGACCGTCCGGTGTTCTTCCTGGCACCGATGGTATCCTTCGTGCTCGCGATCCTCGCCTGGGCCGTCATCCCGTTCAACGAGAACTGGGTGCTTGCCGACATCAACGTGGCGATCCTCTTCGTCTTCGCCGTCTCCTCGCTTGAGGTTTACGGCGTCATTATGGGCGGCTGGGCTTCGAACTCGAAATATCCGTTCCTGGGGTCGCTGCGGTCCGCAGCGCAGATGATCAGCTACGAGGTGTCGCTGGGCCTCATCATCATCGGGATCATCATATCGACCGGCTCGATGAATCTGTCGGCCATCGTGGCTGCTCAGGACGGCGACCTTGGGCTTCTGAACTGGTACTGGCTTCCGCACCTGCCGATGGTGTTCCTGTTCCTGATTTCGGCGCTGGCCGAGACCAACCGCCCGCCCTTCGATCTGCCCGAGGCGGAAAGCGAACTCGTCGCGGGCTTCATGGTGGAATACTCCTCGACGCCGTACCTGCTGTTCATGGCGGGCGAATACATCGCGATCTTCCTGATGTGCGCGCTGATGAGCATCCTCTTCTTCGGCGGCTGGCTGTCGCCGATTCCGGGTCTGCCGGACGGGGCGTTCTGGATGATCCTGAAGATGGCCTTCTTCTTCTTCATCTTCGCGATGGTGAAGGCGATCGTGCCCCGCTACCGCTATGACCAGCTTATGCGGATCGGCTGGAAGGTGTTCCTGCCGCTGTCGCTGGGCTGGGTCGTGCTGGTCGCGTTCCTTGCCAAGTTCGAGGTGTTCGGCGGCTTCTGGGCCCGCTGGGCGGTGGGGGCGTGAGATGAGCGTGAACGTGGATAATCTGGTGCTGGGGCAGTTGCCGCTGGTCCGATCAGGCATGAAGCGGGTCGAGGTGAAGCTGTCGGATCGCGTCGACAGGCTCGAAACGAAAGTCGACGGCAACACAGGCGTACTGGCCGCGCTCGGCCGCTATCTTCACGACATTGACCATCGCATCGAGCCTATCGAAGCGAAGCTGGGGATTGACCAATGACCCAAATGGACTGGACCCGCGCGGGCAAGTACTTCCTGCTGTTCGACTTCTTCAAGGGCTTCGGACTGGGTCTGAAGTACTTCTTCGCCCCCAAGGTCACGCTCAACTACCCGCACGAGCGTGGGCCGCTGTCGCCCCGATTCCGCGGCGAACATGCGCTGCGGCGCTATCCGAATGGCGAGGAACGCTGCATCGCCTGCAAACTCTGCGAGGCGGTCTGCCCGGCGCAGGCGATCACCATCGACGCGGAACCCCGCGAGGATGGCAGCAGGCGGACCACCCGCTACGACATCGACATGACGAAGTGCATCTATTGCGGTTTTTGCCAGGAGGCCTGCCCGGTCGATGCCATCGTCGAGGGGCCGAACCTCGAGTTCTCGACCGAGACGCGCGAGGAGCTGTACTACACGAAGGAGAAACTTCTCGACAACGGCGCCCGCTGGGAGTCGGTGCTGGCGCGCAACCTTGAGCTGGATGCGCCCTACAGATGAGCGAGAACGTGGAAAATCCGATCCTTGCCCAACTGCGAGAGATGCGGCCCGATCTTGCGCGGATGGAATGGGACATGGGCGTGGTGCGTGACGGGTTCGCGGCCGCTGGTGCGCGCGTCGATGGGCTCGCCACACTTCTGACCCCTCTCGCCGGTCACATGCAGCACTTCGACAAGCCGGTCGATAAGCTGGAAGGTCAACTCGCCCGATGACCGACGAATTCTCCAAGATGTTCGCCGCCATGGTCGAGCAGGGGCAGGAAATGGTCCGGGCCTTCAACCCCGCGATCGAGGGCTTCTCGCCCAAGGGGTTCGAGAAGATGTTCCCCACGATGCCGGCCAACATGCTCGAGATGTGGTTCGGCAAGACCTTCAACCGTGAGGGGCTGGACGCGAAGACCCGGCTTCTGGTGACGCTTGCCGCGCTGACGGTCCTTGGCGCACAGGCCGAGGCGCAGATGCGCCTGACGATCCGCCACGCGATGGAAGCGGGCGCGACAAAGCGCGAGATCGCCGAGGTGATCTGGCAGATGAGCCTGTTCGGCGGCGTGCCCGCCATGACGAAGGCGCTTGAACTGGCACAGGACGTGTTCGCCGAGGCCGAGGGGAAAGACGCATGACCGTGGCCGACATCGCCTTTTATGCCTTTGCGATCGTGCTGGTGACGGCGGGCCTTCTGGTCACCGTCGCGCGCAACCCGGTGCATTCGGTGCTGTGGCTGATCCTTGCCTTCCTGAACGCCGCCGGGCTTTTCGTGCTGCTGGGGGCCGAGTTCGTGGCGATGCTGCTGGTGATCGTCTATGTCGGCGCAGTGGCCGTGCTGTTCCTGTTCGTCGTGATGATGCTCGACGTCGATTTTGAGGAATTGAAGGGCGAGATGGCCCGCTACATGCCGCTTGCGGGCCTTCTGGGCGTGGTCCTGCTCATGCAATTTGCGCTCGCCTTCGGGGCCTGGCAATCGGCCGAAGGCGCGCCGGGCCTGCGTCAGGCGGTGAAGCCGGACCTCGCGCAGGTCGAGAACACCCGCGCGCTGGGGCTCTTGATCTACGACCAGTATCTTCTGTTGTTCCAGCTGTCGGGCCTGATCCTGCTGGTGGCGATGATCGGGGCGATCGTGCTGACCCTGCGTCACCGCCGCGACATCAAGCGGCAGGACGTGCTGGCGCAGATGTACCGCGATCCGGCCAAGGCGATGGAGTTGCGCGACGTGAAGCCGGGGCAGGGGTTGTAGGCACATCCCAGCCCCGGACTTGATCCGGGGCCTGCCACGGGCGATGAGCGCAGGCGACGAGGCCCCGGATATGGTCCGGGGCTGCGGTGTAAGAAGACGAGACGGGCATCAGACCCGGAGGGACGACGATGGTGACAGTAGGCTTGGAGCACTACCTGACGGTCGCGGCGGCGCTGTTCGTGATCGGCATCTTCGGGATTTTCCTGAACCGCAAGAACGTCATCGTCATCCTGATGTCGATCGAACTCATGCTGCTCGCGGTCAACATCAACTTCGTCGCCTTCTCGAGCTACCATGGCGACCTCGTAGGGCAGGTCTTCACGATGTTCGTGCTGACCGTGGCCGCGGCCGAGGCGGCGATCGGGCTTGCGATCCTGGTGTGCTTCTTCCGCAACCGGGGCACCATCGACGTCGAAGACGCCAACGTGATGAAGGGCTGATCCACGATGACCACGATCATCCTTTTCGCGCCGCTGATCGGCGCGCTGATCTGCGGCTTCGGCTGGCGGGTGCTGGGCGAGACGGCGGGGCAGGTGATTGCCACGGGCCTTCTGTTCCTCGCGGCGTTGCTGTCGTGGATCGTGTTCCTGACCTTCGACGGCCAGACGCAGCAGATCGTGCTGGCGCGCTGGATGGACTCGGG
>JANPJD010000216.1:0-4934 GCA_031425325.1 Rhodobacterales bacterium
GACTTCATGGACGGCGCCAACGCCGCCTACATCGACGCCCTCGCCGCGCGCCATGCGGCGGACCCGGCGAGCGTCGACGCAGGCTGGGCCGCATTCTTCAAGGCGATGGGCGACAGCGCCACCGACGCCCAGAGCCAGGCGCAAGGCCCAAGCTGGGCGCGCGCCGACTGGCCGCCGCAGCCCGCGGATGACCTTACCGCCGCGCTGACCGGCGAGTGGCCGATGCAAGCGCCGGCGAAGGATGCCAAGGCCGCCGGGCAGAAGATCGCCGCCAAGGCTGCCGAGACTGGCGTCGCCGTCAGCGCCGAGCAGATTCAGCGCGCGGTGCTCGACTCGATTCGCGCCATCATGATCATCCGCGCCTACCGTATCCGCGGCCACCTTGCCGCTGACCTCGACCCTCTCGGGCTGCGCGAGACCGCGAACCACCCCGAGCTTGATCCCCGCTCCTACGGCTTCACCGAAGCCGACATGGACCGGCCGATCTTCATCGACAACGTGCTGGGGCTTCAGCACGCCTCGATGCGCCAGATCCTCGAGATCGTGAAGCGCACCTACTGCGGCACCTTCGCGCTCCAATACATGCACATCTCGGACCCCGAGCAGGCCGCCTGGCTGAAAGAGCGGATCGAGGGCTACGGCAAGGAGATCGCCTTCACGCGCGAGGGGCGCAAGGCGATCCTGAACAAGCTTGTCGAGGCCGAGGGCTACGAGAAGTTCCTGCACGTCAAGTACATGGGCACCAAGCGCTTCGGCCTCGACGGGGGCGAGGCGCTGATCCCGGCGATGGAGCAGATCATCAAGCGCGGCGGTGCGCTTGGTGTGCGCGAGATCGTCATCGGGATGCCCCACCGGGGCCGCCTCAACATCCTCGCCAACGTCATGCAGAAGCCCTACCGCGCGATCTTCAACGAGTTTCAGGGCGGGTCGTTCAAGCCCGAGGACGTGGACGGCTCGGGAGACGTGAAGTATCACCTCGGCGCCTCGAGCGACCGGACCTTCGACGGCAACACGGTCCACCTGTCGCTGACCGCCAACCCGAGCCACCTCGAGGCGGTGAACCCGGTCGTGATCGGCAAGGTCCGTGCCAAGCAGGAGCAGTTGGGCGACAAGACCCGCAGCCAGGTGCTGCCGGTGCTGCTGCACGGCGACGCGGCCTTTGCAGGCCAGGGCGTGGTGGCCGAGTGCTTCGGACTGTCGGGCCTGACGGGCCACCGCACGGGCGGCACGATCCACATCGTCGTGAACAACCAGATCGGCTTCACGACCGCCCCGTCGTTCAGCCGCTCCAGCCCCTACCCCACCGACATCGCCCTGATGGTCGAGGCGCCGATCTTCCACGTCAACGGCGACGACCCCGAGGCCGTGGTCCACGCCGCGCGCGTCGCGACCGAGTTCCGCCAGACCTTCCACAAGGACGTCGTGATCGACATCTTCTGTTATCGCCGCTTCGGCCACAACGAGGGGGATGAACCGATGTTCACGAACCCCGCGATGTACACCCGTATCCGCAAGCAGAAGACCACACTTCAGCTTTACACCGAACGTCTCGTCCGCGACGGCCTGATCCCCGAGGGCGAGATCGAGGACATGAAGGCCGCCTTCCAGGCCAAGCTGAACGAAGAGTTCGAAGCGGGCCGCGACTACAAGCCCAACAAGGCCGACTGGCTCGACGGGCGCTGGAAGAACATGGGCCGCCGCGACGCCGAGAACTATCAGCGCGGCGAGACGGCCATTGCGCCCGAGACGCTGGCCGAGGTCGGCGCGGCCCTGACGCAGGTGCCCGCGGGCTTCACCGTGCACAAGACCATCAGCCGCCTGATCGAGGCGAAGGCGCAGATGGTGGCCAACGGCCAGGGCTTCGATTGGGCCACGGCCGAGGCACTGGCCTTCGGCTCGCTCCTGACCGAGGGATATCCGGTGCGCCTGTCTGGGCAGGACTCGATCCGCGGCACGTTCAGCCAGCGCCATTCCGCCTTCATCGACCAGACGAGCGAAGAGCGCTACTTCCCGCTCAACCACATCCGCGAGGGGCAGGCCCGCTACGACGCCATCGACTCGATGCTGTCGGAATATGCGGTGCTCGGCTTCGAGTACGGCTATTCGCTGGCCGAGCCGAACACTCTCGTGATGTGGGAGGCGCAGTTCGGTGATTTCGCGAATGGCGCGCAGATCATGTTCGACCAGTTCGTAAACTCGGGCGAGTCGAAGTGGCTGCGGATGTCGGGCCTCGTCTGCCTGCTGCCGCACGGCTTCGAGGGACAGGGGCCGGAACATTCCAGCGCCCGGCTGGAGCGCTTTCTCCAGATGTCCGCCAATGACAACTGGATCGTCGCGAACTGCACGACGCCCGCCAACTACTTCCATATCCTGCGCCGCCAGATCCATCGCAGCTTCCGCAAGCCGCTGATCCTGATGACGCCGAAGTCGCTCTTGCGGCACCCGCTCTGCATCTCGAACGCCGACGATTTCACGACAGGGTCCAGCTTCCACCGCATCCTGTGGGACGACGCGCAGAAGGGGCATTCGGCCACCACCCTACGCCCCGATGCCGAGGTCCGGCGCGTCGTGCTCTGCTCGGGCAAGGTCTATTTCGACCTTCTGGCGGAACGCGACGCCCGCGGCCTCGACGATGTCTACCTGCTGCGGGTCGAGCAGTTCTACCCCTTCCCCGCCCTCTCGCTGGTCAAGGAGCTTGAGCGCTTCAAGGGCGCCGAGATCGTCTGGTGCCAGGAAGAGCCCAAGAACCAGGGCGCATGGACCTTCCTCGAGCCGAACCTCGAATGGGTGCTGGGCCGGATCGGGGCGAAGCACGGGCGCGCGACCTATGCCGGTCGCGCAGCCAGCGCCTCGCCCGCGACGGGCCTTGCCAGCCGACACAAGGCCGAGCAGGCGGCGCTGGTCGAAGAGGCGCTGACCGGGGGGACGTCCGCCGATGGCGGTTGAGATCCGCGTCCCCACGCTGGGCGAAAGCGTGACCGAGGCGACCGTCGCCACCTGGTACAAGCAGGTCGGCGATGCTGTCGCGGTCGACGAGATGCTGTGCGAGCTCGAGACCGACAAGGTGACGGTCGAAGTGCCAAGCCCCGTCGCCGGCACGCTGACAGAGATCGTGGCGCCAGAAGGCACGACCGTCGGGGTCGCGGCCCTGCTGGCGCAGGTGGGCGAAGGGGCGGCCGCCCCTGCGCCGGTTCAGACACAGAAAGCCTCGGCGCGACCGGGCGCGAAGGAGACGAGCATGATCGACGTGATGGTGCCGACGCTGGGCGAAAGCGTGTCAGAGGCGACGGTTTCGACCTGGTTCAAGAAGCCGGGCGACAACGTGGCGCAGGACGAGATGCTGTGCGAGCTTGAGACCGACAAGGTCTCGGTCGAGGTGCCGGCCCCGGCTGCAGGGGTGCTGACCTCGATCCTCGCGGCCGAAGGCACGACGGTCGCTGCGAACTCGAAGCTGGCGACCATCACGCCTGCTGATGCCGACGCGCCCGCACCCGCCGTCTCGCAGACGCCAGGCGAGGCCGTTCCCGCCGATGGGCCGGTCGAGGTCACCCCTCGCCCGGCTGTGGAAGCCGCCGGAAAGAAGGACGTCGAGGATGCCCCCTCTGCGAAAAAGGCGATGGCCGAGAAGGGCATCGACCGCAGCGCGGTGACCGGAACGGGCCGTGACGGACGGGTGATGAAGGACGACGTGGCCAAGGCTGCAGCGCCCTCCCCGGCCCCCGCAGCGCCCGCGCCCGCCCCGCGCGCGCCCGTGTCCGCCGACGACGCCTCGCGCGAGGAACGGGTCAAGATGACGCGTCTGCGTCAGACCATCGCGCGCCGCCTGAAGGACGCGCAGAACACTGCTGCGATGCTCACGACCTACAACGAGGCCGACATGTCGGCCGTGATGGGTCTTCGCAACGAGTTCAAGGACACCTTCGAGAAGAAACACGGCGTGAAGCTGGGATTCATGTCCTTCTTCGTGAAAGCCTGCGTCCACGCGTTGCACGAGGTGCCCGAGGTCAATGCCGAGATCGACGGCACCGACGTGGTCTACAAGAACTACGTCCACATGGGCGTCGCCGTCGGTACCCCCTCGGGCCTCGTTGTGCCCGTGGTGCGCGACGCGCAAGCCATGGGCTTCGCCGAGATCGAGAAGGCCATCGCGGCCCTTGGGGTCAAGGCGCGAGACGGGAAACTGTCGATGGCCGAGATGCAGGGCGGCAGCTTCACCATCTCGAACGGCGGCGTCTACGGCTCGCTGATGAGCTCGCCCATCCTGAACCCGCCGCAGTCAGGGATCCTCGGGATGCACAAGATCCAGGACCGCCCCGTGGTTGTGGGCGGCCAGATCGTGATCCGGCCCATGATGTATCTGGCGCTGAGCTACGACCACCGCGTCGTGGACGGCAAAGGGGCGGTCACGTTCCTTGTGCGGGTCAAGGAAGCGCTCGAGGACCCTCGACGGTTGCTGATGGATTTGTGACGGGAACGGTGTCCACCCACCGCAGCACGACCCCCAGCACACCGCAGCCCCGGACCCGATCCGGGGCCTCGCCCTTGCCCCACGAGGTCCCGGATCAAGTCCGGGACTGCGCCGCACCCGGACCCACCCCATGACCCCAGAACTGACCGCCCTCGCGCTCGCAGGCCTGCTCCAGGCCGTCCAGTACGTCCTCATGGCCGTCCCCGCAAACCTCGAACTCGGCCCCGGCAAGACCATGTCGCCCCGCGACCCTGCGCGCCTCGGCAAGCCGCTGACCGAGCAGGTTTCGCCCGTCACGGGCCGCCTCTTCCGCGCGCTCGACAATCATTTCGAGGGGCTGATCCTCTTCACCCTCGCCGTCACGGTCGTCACCCTGTCCGACCAGTCCACCACGCTTACACAGGCTTGCGCCTGGACCTACCTGATCGCGCGCGTCCTCTATGTCCCGGCGTATGCCTTCGGCCTC
>JANPJD010000217.1:0-2021 GCA_031425325.1 Rhodobacterales bacterium
GCTCTTGGACGAGCCGCTTGGCGCGCTCGACCTTAACCTTCGCCGCCAGATGCAGGACGAGCTGCGCGCCCTGCAGCGGCGCGAGGGGCGCACCTTCGTCCACGTTACCCACGACCAAGAAGAGGCGATGGCAGTCGCCGACATGATCGTCATCATGAACGCTGGACGGATCGAGGATCATGGGCCTCCCGAGCGGGTCTATGCCAAGCCCCGCACCCGCTTTGCCGCCGGCTTCATGGGCGAGAGCAACATTCTGGACGCGGCCTTCGGCCCCGACTGGGCGGACACGGCCTTGGGACGCATCCCGGCGGTGCCCCAATGCGGCGCGGCGGTGGCGATCCGCCCCGAAAGCGTGCTGCTGTCGGACGCGCCCGGATCGGTGCCGCTGGGGATGCTTACCGTGACCGAGCGTGTCTTCCAGGGGGCCTTCGCGCGCGTCGCGGGGCGCATCGGGGCGACCGAGTTGCGCCTGCGCTGCACGCCGCCCGACGCGCCCGAGGCCGGCGCAACCGTGCCGGTCCATCTGGCGGCAGGCGGCGCCGTCGGCCTTGCGGATTAGGAGCGCGCGATGATCACGGAAGCCGACTGGTACGAGACGATCCCCTTCGCCGACGGGATCACGCTGATCCACGAGCCGTGGATGCCGCCCTTCTTTCGCTGCAACATGTGGCACGTCCGGGGCGGCGACCGCGACCTTCTGGTCGATACCGGCCTCGGCCATTTTCCCCTGCGCCGCAACGTGCCGTTGCTGCAAGGCCGCCCGGTCGTCTGCCTGACGAGCCACGCGCATTTCGACCATATCGGCAGCACGCACGAGTTCGCCGACCGCCTCGCCCATCCGCTCGAGGCCGCGATCCTTGAGGCTCCGACCGACGAGATGACGCTTTTTGCCCATTACGCGGGCGGCAACCGCGACGCCGAGATGTTCCTGACGCGCCCCAAGGGGTGGGATGCGGCGGCCTACCTCATCCCCCCTGCCCCCGCGACGGGCCTCGTCGGCGAGGGCGACGTGATCGACCTCGGCGACAGGCAGTTCACCGTCCTGCACACGCCCGGCCACTCTCCGGGCCACCTCTCGCTGTGGGAAGAGCGCACCGGCACCCTGATCGCGCAGGACGTGGTCTATGACGGCGAGTTGGTGACCGACTGCCTGGGCGCCAACATGGCCGACTACCGCCGGACGATGCAACGCCTGCGCGAGGTCGCGCCCCGCATCGTGCATGGCGGTCACGGCCCGAGCTTTGGCGCGGTTCGGCTGCGGCAGATCATCGACGAGTTTCTGGCGGGCTGAGGCCGATCCGCGCTTGCAGCGTCGGTCGTGGCACGGCACGTCTGTGCCGTTGAAGCCCCAAGCGCGACAGAATGACCGGCAAACCCGTACCCAGCCCCGACCAGAGCCCTGCATCCCGCACCGCGCAGGTCGTGATGCTGCTTTGCTTCGGCGGCACGATGCTGGGCCTGTCGACCATCCTTGCGCGGCTGTCGGCCACGGCGGACCTGCAGCCACTGGCTTTCCTTACATGGTCGCTTCTTGGGGCAGCGGCGTGCCTGACGGTCGTGGCGCGCCTGCGCGGGGCGCGCGTGAAGCTGACCGGCGGACGACTGCCCTATTTCACCATCGCGGGGCTGTTCAGCGTGGCGGCCCCGAACGCGGTCATCTTTCTTGCCGCACCCCGCGTCGGCGCAGGCTTCGTCGCCCTTTCGATTGCCTTTCCGCCGCTTCTGACCTGGCTTGGCTCGCTGCTGGTCGGGATCGAGCGGTTCGACCGGCTGCGCGCCGCCGGGGTGGCGCTGGCGCTGGCGGGGGCGGTATGGCTGGCGCTCGGCAAGGTCGGCGAAGCGACGGTGCCGGTCGGCTGGATTGCGGTCACGCTGCTGATCCCGGTTTTCCTGTCGGTCGGCAATGTCTACCGCACCTTGCGCTGGCCGACTGGTGCGCGGCCGGACGAGCTTGCCCCCGGCATGCTTGCCGCAGCGGGGCTGATCACGGGAGTGGTGGCGCTGCTGTCCGGTCAGGGCCT
>JANPJD010000218.1:0-21499 GCA_031425325.1 Rhodobacterales bacterium
CGGCGCGTCGCCATCGTGGATACCGCCGACGAGATGAACCCCAACGCCGCGAACGCCCTTCTGAAGCTGCTCGAAGAACCGCCCTCGGGCGTCACGCTGCTCCTCGTCAGCCACCAGCCGTCGCGCCTTCTGCCCACGATCCGCTCGCGCTGCCGAACACTGCCGCTGGTGCCGCTGTCGCCGCCCGATCTCGGGCGGGCGCTGGCTCAGGCGGGGGTTGACCCCGGGGATGCGGACGCGCTTGCCGACCTCGCGGCGGGCTCGGTCGGCGAGGCGATCCGCCTGGCCGAGCTTGACGGGCTTAAGCTGCACGCGCAGGTGTCGGCGCTTCTTGCGACACTGCCCCGGCTCGACCGCACCCGCGCGCTGGCTTTGGCCGAGGCGGCGGCCGGGCGCGGCAACGAGGCGCGCTTCGACCTGATCCTGCGGCTGATCGAGCTGTCGCTGGCCCGCCTCGCCCGGCACGGGGCGACGGGGGGCACCGTGCCGCCGCCAAAGGATGCAGCCCTTCTTGCCCGCCTCGCGCCCAATCCCACAGCCGGCCGCCACTGGGCCGACCTCGCGCAGTTGCTGACCATCCGCGCGCGGCGCGGACGGGCGGTCAACCTTGACCCTGCCGCCCTTCTCATGGATATCCTGCTGAGGATCGACGAGACGGCGGGACTGCTCGCCCAAAGGTAAGCCCCGATGCCCCTCCCGATGGTCGACCCGGACTCCGCAGGACCGGCCCCGCCGCCCGAAATCGTCGACAGCCACTGCCACCTCGACTTCCCCGATTTCGAGGAAGAGCTGCCTCAGGTGATTGCCCGCGCGCACCGCGCAGGCGTGACGCGGATGGTCACGATCTGCACCCGTCTGCGTCACGAACCGCGCGTCCGCGCAATCGCCGAGGCGCATGCGGGCGTGTTCTACGCCGCAGGCACCCACCCCATGAGCGCCGCCGAAGAGCCGATGGCGACGGTCGAGGCGCTGACCGCCCTCGCCCGCCACCCCCGGATGGTCGGGATCGGCGAGACCGGCCTCGACTATCACTACACCGCCGACACGAAGCCCGCGCAGCAGGAAAGCCTGCTGGTCCATATCGAGGCCGCGCGCCAGACCGGCCTGCCGCTCATCATCCACGCACGCGACGCCGATGACGACATGGCGGCGATCCTTGGGCGCGAATACCGCGCCGGGGCCTTCGCCTGCGTCATGCACTGCTTCTCGTCGGGCCCTGCTCTGGCCCGTGCCGCCCTCGACTGCGGCTTCTACCTTTCGATGTCGGGCATCGCGGCTTTCCCGAAGTCGCAGGCGCTGCGCGACATCTTCGCCGCTGCCCCGCTCGACCGCATCCTGCTGGAAACCGACAGCCCCTATCTTGCGCCCCCGCCCCACCGCGGCCGCCGCAACGAACCCGCCTACACCGCCCATACCGCCGCGGCGGGGGCGGAACTGTTCGGTCTGACGCTGCCTGCCTTCGCGGCCGCAACTTGCGCAAATTTCGACCGGCTGTTTACCAAGGCGGCCCGCGCCGCGCAGGTCGCCTGATGCTGCGCGCGACGATCCTCGGCTGCGGCTCATCGGGCGGGGTGCCGCGCCTCGGCGGGCATTGGGGCGAGTGCGACCCCGCCAATCCGAAGAACCGCCGCCGCCGCTGCTCGCTCCTGGTCGAGCGGCACGGTGCGGGTGGCATCACGCGGGTGCTGATCGACACCTCGCCCGACATGCGCGACCAGCTCCTCGACGCGAGCGTGGGAGAGTTGGACGCCGTGGTCTATACTCACAGCCATGCCGATCATGTCCACGGCATCGATGACCTGCGCCAGATCGTCTACAACATGCGCCACCGCCTGCCGGTCTGGGCCGACGGGCCGACGCAAGAGGCGCTCTATGCGCGCTTCGGTTATGCCTTCGTGCAACCTGGCGACTCGCCCTACCCCGCGATTCTCGACATGCACACGATCCACGACCGGGCCTTCTCGATCGAAGGCGCGGGCGGGCCGGTAGAGTTCCTGCCGATCCGCGTCGACCACGGTTCGATGGAGGCGCTGGGGCTGCGGATCGGCGGGCTTGCCTACATGCCCGACGTGGTCCGCATCCCCGAAGCGGCCTGGCCCGCGCTGATGGGCCTTGACTGCTGGATCCTGGACGCGCTGCGCCGCACCCCGCATCCGACGCATGCCCACCTGGCGCTGTCGCTCGACTGGATCGCGCGCGCAGGGCCCCGCCGGGCGGTCATCACCAACATGCACATCGACCTGGACCATGCGACGCTGGCGGCTGAGCTGCCGCCGCATGTCGAGCCCGCGCATGACGGGATGGCGATCGACTTCGGATGAACGCGCTTCTCGAGGTGATCCTGCCCGTCTATGTGGTGCTGGCTGCGGGCTGGGTCGCCGCGCGCGCCGGGCTCTTCGCGCAAACGGCGGTCGACGGGCTGATGCGATTTGCCCAGATGTTCGCGATCCCCTGCCTTCTGTTCCGCTCGATTGCGACGCTGGACCTTGGCGCCACCTTCGATCCGGGCCTGCTGCTGTCGTTCTACATCGGGGCCTTCTCGGGCTTCGCGGCAGGCTTTGCAGGAGCGAAACTGATCTTCGGACGCCCCACCGCGGATGCCGTGGCGATCGGGTTCTGCTGCCTTTTCTCGAACTCGCTGCTTCTTGGCCTGCCGATCACCGAACGCGCCTATGGCCCCGACGCGCTTGCCAGCAACTATGCGATCCTATCGATTCACGCGCCGATGTTCTATGCCTTCGGGATCGTGCTGATGGAGGTCGTCCGCAGCCGGGGTGAGGGTCTGAGCGGGCGCACCGTCGCCGCAAAGGCCGCGCGGGCGATCTTCTCGAACGCGCTCGTGATCGGCATCGGCCTTGGGCTTGCGGTCAACCTGACGGGCACGCCGCTGCCGGTCCCGGTCCTTGAGGGCGTGAACCTCATCGCCTCGGGTGCGATCCCGGCGGCGCTGTTCGGGCTGGGCGGGGTCATGGTGCGCTACCGGCCCGAGGGCGATGGTGCCACGGTTGCGATGATCGTGGTCGTCTCGCTCCTGCTGCATCCGGCGATCACCTATCTCCTGGGTCGCCATGCCTTCGGCCTCACGACCGACCAGTTGCGCTCGGCGGTCGTGACGGCGGCCATGGCACCGGGGATCAACGCCTACCTCTTCGCCTCGATCTACGGCGTCGCAATGCGTGTGACCGCGACGGCGGTGATCGTCGCCACGGGGGCCTCGATCCTGACGATCTGGGGCTGGCTGAACGTCCTGCCGTAGGAACCGTCCCCCGGCTTCGTTTCGGCCAAAATACCCATCTCTCTTTGACCTGTCAGCCGGGCGACACGCCCCGCAGCCGCTCGGACCGGCGCCGCAGCAGTTCGACTGCCGCCAAAAGGGCGACCGAGACGATTACCAGAATCGTGGCCACCGCAAGGATCGCCGGGCTGATCTGCTCGCGGATGCCGTTCCACATCTGGCGCGGGATCGTCTGCTGGTCGACCGCCGCGATGAAGAGCACGACCACCACCTCGTCGAACGAGGTGACAAAGGCGAAAAGCGCGCCCGACACGATCCCGGGCAGGATCAGCGGCAGCGTCACCATGCGGAACGCGGTCGCGGGCGTCGCCCCGAGCGAGGCCGCCGCCCGCGTCAGTGACCGGTCGAAGCCGACCAGCGTGGCCGTGACCGTGATGATGACGAAGGGAATCCCCAGCGTCGCATGCGCGAGCACGATGCCAAGATAGCTGCCCGCAAGCCCCGTCGAGGAATAGAAGAAGAAAAGCCCCGTCGCCGTGATGATGATCGGCACGATCATCGGCGAGATCAGGATCGCCATGACCGCCCGGCGATACGGCATTTCGGGCCGCGACAGGCCGAGTGCGGCCAGCGTGCCGAGCGCTGTCGCCACGATCGTCGAGAAGATGCCCACGATCAGAGAGTTCTTCGCGGCATTGATCCAGGTGGAATTCGCCCAGGCATCCGCCCACCATGCGCCGCCCCGCCCCCCCTCGGGCGCGAGCATCCCGAAGGTCAGAAGCATATCGTACCACCGCCACGAAAACCCCTCGGGGTCGAGCGCCAGCATCCGTTCGGTGAAGGTGAAGTAGGGCTCGGCGTTGAACGACAGCGGGATGACGATCAGGATGGGCGCGATCAGGAACAACAGCACCAGCGCGCAGATCGCGAGGTAGGCCCAGCGCCAGATCCGCTCGAGCGGGGTGAGGTGGCTTGGGGCGGACATCAATAGGTGCGCCCGTGCCGAACGCCGGGGGCGCCGCCCCCGGACCTCCAGGATACTTGAACCAGAAGGAATGGACAGGGGGTCATCTAGCCGAGCTTCAGGTTGTCGATGCCCACGAGCCGGTCGTAGAGCCAGTAGAGCACGAGGACGATGCCAAGGAGGATCGCAGCCAATGCGGCAGCGAGGGACCAGTTCAGGCTGTCCTGCATGTGGAAGGCGATCAGGTTCGAGATGAGCTGCCCTGACGCGCCGCCGACAAGCGCGGGCGTGATGTAGTAGCCGACCGCCAGGATGAAGACCAAGAGCGCGCCCGCCCCGATGCCCGGCAGGGTCTGGGGCAGGTAGATGCGGCGGAAGGCAGTCCAGCTTGTTGCCCCAAGCGAGCGCGCGGCGCGCACATAGGAGGGCGGGATCGGTCGCATCACCGAATAAAGCGGCAGGATCGTGAAGGGCAGCAGGATGTGGGTCATCGCGACCACCGTCCCGATCTCGTTGTAGATGAGCGCGAGGCGCGTCTCCTCGGTCAGCACGCCTGTCGCGACAAGGCTGTTGTTTACGACGCCCTGGCCTTGCAGAAGCACGATCCAGGCCGTCGTCCTCACGAGAAGCGAGGTCCAGAACGGCAACAGCACGAGGATCATCAGCAGGTTCGACCAGCGCAGCGGCAGCGTGGCCAGAAGATGCGCCACCGGAAAGCCGAGGATCAGGCACAGCACCGTCACAAGACCCGCGAGCAGGAAGGTGCGGACAAAGAGAGTGACATAGACCTGCCGGTCCTCGGGCACGCTGACGACCGCACCCGTCTCGTCGCGCGCAAGGTCGAGGGCGGCAAGGAAGAAGTTCGGCGTCCATGCCTTCGACGCCTCTCGCATTGCCCCCCAGAGGGCCGGATCGCCCCATTTCGGGTCGAGCGCAATAAGCGCCTCGCGGTAGGGCGGCGCAAGCGTGTCCGCCCGCCGCCCGGTCGAGGTGAAGAGCGACCGGGTGCCCGGCAGATCGTAGTTTACCCGCGTGCCGACGATGCCCACGGCCCGCGCCTCGGCCGCAGCCACGAGGTCACCCGCGAGTGCTGCGAAGGCGGCCTCGTCGGGTACGGTGCCGGGTTCGGTTGCGGCGAACCAGGCGGCTGTGGCGGGCATGTTGGCGGGAAAGGCGTCATTGTGGACGGCGCGCAGTAGCATCTGCCCGATGGGCACGGCGAAAGTCACCACGACGAACAGCAGGAGCGGAAGCACCAGAAGGAAGGCCCGCCTGCGCGCGCGCGCCTGTGCCCGCGCGAGCGCTGTGCGAAGCGGCACGCCGTCGCTGGTGGTCAGCGGGGCTGCCATGCCTGATGCGGAGAGATCTGCCATGCGGTCCTTCGGCGATACGGCAGGGGCGCGCGACCGGCGCGCGCCCCGCCCTTTCGGTCAGTTGGCCGCGAGCCAGGCGTTGAAGCGCTCGTTCAGCTCGGTGTCGCGGTCGGCCCAGAAGTCGAGCGACGAGGCCAGCGCGTTCGTCTGGTTCTCGGGGCTCGTGGGCAGGTTCGGGGCCATCGGCGTCGTGCCGTCACCCTGGAAGTTGCCGACGAGAGGGGCCGACGACTTGCGCGGCGGGCCGTAGCTGATCCATTCGGCCTGTGCCGCCAGCGGCTCGGTCCCGGTCGAGAACTTCACGAACTCCAGCGCCGCGTCCATGTTCGGCGCGCCCTTGGGGATCGCCCAGCCTTCCCACTCGAACACCTGGCCGTCCCAGATGATCTCGAACGGTTTGCCCTCGGCCACGGCCGCGTTAAAGATACGCCCGTTCCACGCCATCGTCATCGTAACCTCGCCATCCGCCAGAAGCTGCGGCGGCTGCGCGCCGGCTTCCCACCAGACGGCGTCGTCCTTGATCGTGTCGAGTTTCGCGAAGGCACGATCGACGCCCTCGTCGGTCTCGAGCAGGGCATAGACCTCGGCGGCCGGAACTCCGTCCGCCATCAGCGCCATTTCAAGCGTCGCCTTGGCGCCCTTCTTGACGCCGCGCTTGCCGGGGAAGGTCTCGGTGTCAAAGAAGTCGGCGATGGTCGTCGGGGCATTGCCCTCGAACTTCGTCGTGTCAAAGGCGATTGCAGTCGCGAAGACGTCCGTCGGCACCATGCATTCGGTCAGAGTGCCTGCGATGAAGTCCTCGGTCGCGGGCGTGCCGTCGGCACCCGGCGGCAAGATCGAGGCGTCGATCGGGATGATCAGCCCCTCGTCGCAGAGCCGGACCGCGTCGGCGATCTCGAGGCTCGCCACGTCGATCGAGACGTTGCCCGCCTCGACCTGTGCCTTGATCGGGTTCGCCGGGTTGTCGGCATCGACCGAGATGACCGCGGTTCCGGTAGCCGCCGTGAAGGGCTTGTGCATGGCCTCGACCTGGGCGGCGCTGTAGGCCCCGCCCCAGCCCATGACCGTCAGTTCCTGCGCCTGGGCAGAGACCGCCATCAGGCCGAGCGCGGTGGTCGTGAACAGAATGTGTCGCATCGGACTTTCCTTTTCCCGGTTGGATGATCCGGCCCGTTTTCCGGGTCCGGGGTGGTTCTCAGACCGGATCGAGCGCACGGGCGTCCTGCGGGGCCCAGCCGATCCGGATGCGCTCGCCAGGCTGTAGCTGACGCTGACCTTGCGTGTTGCGCGACTTGATGACGAACGTGTCCGATCCCGCCACCCGCAGCCGGGTGCGGAAGAGATCGCCCATGTAGATGAACTCGAGCACCTCGGCCTCGAGGGTATGCGCGCCTGCGGGCAGCAGCTCGGGCTTGTATTCCACCCGCTCGGGGCGGATCGAAACCAGCGTTGCCTGCCCGGGATGCGTGACGTTCACCGGCGTCGCGTCGATGACCTCGCCCGAAGCGAGGCGCACGGTTGCCCGCCCCCGCTCGATCGCCTCGACCGTACCGGGCAGCTTGTTGTTCTCGCCGATGAACTGCGCGACGAAACTGTTGGCAGGCCGCTCGTAGAGTTCGGATGGCGGCGCGAGTTGCTGGATGCGACCGTCGTCGAAGACGGCGATGCGGTCGCTCATCGTCAGCGCCTCGCCCTGATCGTGGGTGACATAGACGACCGTGATCCCAAGGCTGTCGTGCAGGTGCTTGATCTCGAACTGCATGTGCTCGCGCAACTGCTTGTCGAGCGCACCCAGTGGCTCGTCCATCAGCACGAGCGCGGGGTCGAACACGAGCGCTCGGGCCAACGCGACGCGCTGCTGCTGGCCGCCCGAAAGCTGCGCCGGACGGCGGTGCGCGAAGCCGTCCATCTGCACCATGCCGAGCGCGCGGGCGATCTTGGCCTCGCGCTCTGTCTTGCCGAGACCCCGCACCTCGAGCGGGAAGGCGAGGTTTTCGCCCACCGTCATGTGGGGGAAGAGCGCGTAGTTCTGAAAGACCATGCCGATGCCGCGCTTGTGCGGCGGCACCTGGTTGATGGGTCGGCCGTCCAGCCGGATCTCGCCGTTGGTCGCGGTCTCGAAGCCTGCGAGCATCATCAGGCAGGTCGTCTTGCCCGAGCCCGACGGCCCAAGCATCGTCAGGAACTCGCCCTTTGCGATCGAGAGGTTCAGATCCTTCACGACCAGCGCCACGCCATCGTAGCTCTTCTGCACACGATCATATTCGACGAATGCGTCGCTTCGGACGGTCACAGCCAAGCACGTCTCCCCAGAGGTTGCGGCGGGTGTTCCCCCGCGCGTCCCGTCCGACTAAAGCGAAAGGACCAAGGCATTGCAACGATCATGTCGCAAAAACGGGCGGAGCACCGGACCTGCCCACCGAATGGGCAGTCGGGCCCCGAAAGCGGCGCGCCTCTGCGCGGGCGGGCATTGGTAAGACGCCTGATCCGCACCGCATGACAGCCAGCGAACAGGCGGGTAGCGAGCCGCGCATGGGCGAGACGATGTGGCATCCCGTCAAAGCGAAAGGACCAGCCTGCAGGCGCGGGCCAGTCCTTTTCACTTTCGAACGATCCCGGCACGTCCCCTCTGAAAAGGGCGGGCCGGGGATGGTGCGGTCGAGAAGCACCCGCCTCTCGTCCGGGAATGTCCAGTGAAGTCTGGAAACCCTTTTGAATTCAGGCGGGTTGCCGTAGTGATTATCCGGTGACGTCCGACAAGAGCCGGCTGCATCCAGGCTTGCCTGGGGGGCTGGCTGGGGGGCTGAGAATGCGACGACTGACGGCAATTCAGATAAAGAACTCCCCGACCGGCAAGCTGCAGGACGGCGGAGGCCTGATCCTCGACAAGACCGGTGCCGGCGGCAAGTGGATTTGGCGCTACTCGATCGCAGGACGCAGACGGGAGATGGGGCTGGGTGCCTACCCGGCGGTCACCCTCGCCGCTGCTCGAGGGGACCGCGACAAGTGGGCCGCCGTGCTGCAGACCGGGCTGGACCCGATCACCGAGCGGACCCGCCGGGCCGAGGCCGAGCGCGCAGCCCTCGACAACGAAGGCCCGACCTTGGCCGAACTGGTGGAGATGGTCTTTGAAGCGCGCAAGTCATCGCTTCGCGGTGAGGGCACGCGCGGCCGATGGATGTCCCCGCTCGCAATGCACGTCCTGCCGCAACTCGGGAAGCGGCGCGCGTCAAAGCTCCACCAGACCGACATTCGAGACGTCATCGCACCGATCTGGAAGACCAAGCACGAAACGGCGCAGAAGGCTCTGACCAGGCTCACGATCGTGTTCCGCCAAGGCAAGCTCGCCGGGCTTTCGGTGGACCCCTTCACGATCGAAGCGGCAAGGCATCTGCTAGGAGAGGTCCACCAGGTCGCGACACCGATCGCAGCCACCCCGTGGCAGGACGTGCCGGCGCTCTTCGCGCGGTTGAACACCACCACGGCCCACCTGTGCCTGCGGCTGATTATCCTGACGGCCGTGCGCGGCGACGCGGCGCGCGGGATCCGGCTTGATGAAGTGAATGGACCGGTCTGGACTGTGCCAGCCGACCGGATCAAGGGCCGAGAGGGAAAGGTGCAGCCGTTCCGCGTGCCGCTATCGCCGGCGGCGATCGACCTTATCGAGGCGGCAAAGCCCGCAGCCGTCGACGGCTGCCTGTTCCCGGCACGCAAGCGAGTGGCCTTCGGGCCGCTAAGCGCCAATGCGATCGAGAAATCACTGACCGCGCTTGGCGAGGCCGGACGGCCGCACGGCTTCCGGACCAGCTTCCGCACTTGGGTTCAGGACACCCAGGCCGCGTCCTACGACGTCGCGGAAACCGCGCTAGGCCACATTATCGGATCGACGGTCGAGCGGTCATATGCCCGAAGCGATTTGTTGGATCAGCGCCGCGTCCTGATGGACAAGTGGGCGGCATTCGTGACCGGCGAGGCGGCCGACGTCGTTCACCTTCACCACAATGAGGAATGCTGATGCAGCGATCGCCTTGGCTCTCGGTCTTGAATAAGCAGCTGGGTTGATGGGAGGTGGAGCATGGCCGTGTTGAAGCGGCAGGCGGCCTGCGAGCGGGTCTCGACGGCGCGGCAGGCAGCGAGCGGGCTTGGCTCGAAGGCTCAGCGCAAGACCATTTAGGACTTTGGCAGCGGTAACTGCGTCCGAAAGCTTGGGCCGGTCGTTCCAGCCATCTGAAGCTGTTTCGACCTCCGACGAAGAATACTGCCCGGCAAAGACAAACAGTCGCTCCGGCACCCCAGTTGCCGGCCAGGACGTGCAAGGACGGGCAGGCATTACTCTTAGTCTGCCAGTTCGACCCAGACCGGCGCATGATCACTCGCCTTATCCCAGCCGCGAACATGCCGATCGACATCGGCAGAGCGAAGACGATCCGCCAGAGTGGGCGACAGCAGAATGTGATCCAAGCGCAGGCCTGCGTCGCGACCCCAGGCGTTCCGGACGTAATCCCAGAACGTGTAGATTTGCTGGTCTGGGTGCTGCGCCCGCAACGCGTCCATCCATCCTTGCGCCGTTAGCGCGTGAAAGGCTGCTTTCACCTCAGGTCGGAACAAGGCGTCTCCTTTCCAGCGCTCGGGCTTGTAGACGTCAAGGTCGCTGGGGATCACGTTGTAGTCGCCGACCAGCGCAACAGGCACCTTTTGCGCCATCAGTCCTGCTGCGTGGCGAGAGAAACGGTCGAGCCAGCCAAGCTTGTACTCGAACTTCGGCCCGGGTGCCGGGTTCCCGTTTGGGAGATAAAGGCAACCGATCAGCACACCTTCAACCGCAGCCTCGATGTACCGGCTATGGCGATCATCCGGATCGCCCGGCAGACCACGGCGGGTCTCGATGGGCACCGATCCGCGGGCAAGTATGGCCACACCGTTCCAGCTCTTTTGCCCGTGCCAGACTGCACCAAAGCCCGCCGCTTCGATTGCGCTGCGGGGAAACTTTTCGTCCGGCGCCTTCAATTCCTGCAGGCAAACTACATCGGGTCGCGCTTCCTTGAGCCAGCGAAGGAGGACGGCAATCCGTCCGTTGATGCCGTTTATGTTGAAAGAGGCAATCTTCATATTAAGCGCAACGACCGAGGGCGGCGCTCGTTCCGATGAGCTACTGCATTGGACTATACGGCTCTGGTCGCCGAGGCCGAGCGCGAAGCGATACCATCGCCGCCAGATCAGCCGCGAAGGCCTCCACATTGGTCGACACCGCCCTGCGCAGCGCGACAGCATGGGTGGCGAGCCTGCTGCGGACGATGCGCCCGTCCGATGACGACGGAAAAAGCCAACCCCGCAATACCGGAAGCGGCGGGGAGAACATGGCGGCTGGCTTAGGCGTGTGCAACTGAACGACCTAGGTCGGAACCATGCACAAGCTTGCAGCGTTGCGGTGGTTCGCGAAGCGGGAGAAATCCTAACCGACGAACTTACCAATGCCATCCAATTGGCGCGGCTGACCGGGGCCACGCTGGTCATCGCCATGCTTGACAGGCTCAGCCGGAACGCGGCGTTCTTCTTACCCTGCGCGACAGCGGCCTGCGGTTCATGGCGATCGACATGCCGGAGGCGAATGACCTCGCCTGGTGGCAAAGGCCGAGCGCGAGGCGATCTCCCGGCGCACCAAAAAGCCCTCGCCGTGGCTAAGGCGCGTGGGGTGCGGCTCGGCAACCCCAACGGGACGGCAAGCTAACGGGGCGGCAAGCTCAGGCGGGCCGGGACAGGCGCTGTAGCGCTGCGCAAGGCGGTGTAGGCCAATGCGGATGCCTTTGCGGCCCACCTCGCGGCGGTGGTCGCGGACATTCGCGCCGGTGGGGTGGTGAGCCTGCGGGCGATCGCGGCGGAGCTGACGGCGCGCGGGATCAGGGCCAGGCGCGGCGGGCAGTGGGGTGTGGGGAATGTGAAGGGCTAATGCGGCGGCCGTCAGACTGACTTCTCCTGCCTATGTCGGAGCTTGCGCACGATCAATCTGGCTGTAATCTCGTGCAATTGCGTAGATGGCAGCTGTTTCGATGCCGTCGGCGCCAATGTGCTCACTCATCCTCTCATGCGCAGAATCGATGCCCTTTGTGGTCGCTAGGGAGACGAACTTGCCTTGGCGGTTCACACTTTCAAAGGCCGTGAACAAGGGCGCCGCGATCGGATGCAGACTGTAGAGCGCGATCACATGCTGTTCGCCCGCCGTCGAGGTCGAACTGGCGGCGATCTCCATCTTGCCAGCCTCCCAGTGCCGAACCCTCTCCCCCACCCGGATCCGATAGTCTGCGAAGTGCACGTGGCGCCCTGCTGCCTGTGACCTGCGGTGTTCCACGTCCGCACGCCAAGCTGCGATCGCCGCTTCACTCTCCCACAGCTGATGGGACAACAGCACGTCAGCATCGGCCAGTGAAGAATAGCGATCCAGAAATGCCATGCCTGGATGGCGGGCCAGCACGGGCTTCAGCCTCGCCACATGATCAAAGTAATGGGCGAGATGTCCAGCATGGGGGCGTACCTCGAAGAACACAGCGTGCATGTCTTCTTTCCTCTGGCAGACTGGTGGGGTCAGGGTGACAGGTAATGCTCGTTCGTCCTGACTACCCAAACGGCGACCTGCCGAAAAGGCGACGGTACGAGATCGATCAGAGCGCATGGGTGACCGATTGCCAGTTGAAGTGATCCCGGATCAACACAGCGAACAGACCATGCGCACCATCCGTCAGGGTCCGGTTGCCGAACTGTCTTCCGCACGGCCCCCGGCGACGCCCATCCCTACGCCGCCGCCCGGTCCGCCACCCGCGCCGCCAGATCTGCCGGCCTGACCGTCAGCATTTCCGCGTTTTGCATCACCACGTTCTCCGCGGGAGCCTCCCCCTTGAGGTCGGGTCGGACCTTGATGCGGGATCACGACGGTATCCGGGATCGCATCAAGGTCGAGTGCCATGCGGATATAGGTGCGAAGCGCGATGACGAGTTCTGCAGTATGGATGGGGAGCCCGGCTGCCATGTCGCGAGCGGCTTGTCCGGCGAGCCGGACTTGCTCCTCGTTGCCGAGAAGGAGAATGTCGGCCAGAGCTGCCTCCACCGCATCTCGGATCTGTCTTGGCCGTTCCCAGACCGGCGCCGCAGCTACGCCGACATCCGTGGGCCCCTCGCCTGGTTCCTCGCGCAAGTCCCGAAGATGGGCAGGATTGACCGTCAGGTTCCCGGTGAACGAGCCACCGAGCGTCCGGTAAGCCGCCATGAGGGTCTTCAGGCGCTCGTTGATCTGCCGGTTGATGCGCTGCTGTCGCTGCTGGATCGTGAGCATGACGAGAACGCGGATGCCGACGCCGATCAGCGCAACCAGGGCGATGCCAAGCAACGTGACAAGTGCACCCTGCCACGAACTGAAGTCAAAAAACCGCACGTCGCGTCCTCACCGTTTTGCTGGCGTCGAGCCTAGCACAGCTGCGCCTCGCGGCCAGGCGCGCAAGGCGGTACGGCAGCCTTCGACCCGGAGGCATCGCAGACGTTTACCGTCCCATTCATGCAGCAAAGCCTCAAGCGTTAGCATACCCCTGATGCATCGGTCTGCCAGTGGGGAACGTGAAGGGGTTACTGACGTGGCTCGACCGCGGTTGGCGTTCGGACATTGGACCTGGGTCAAATGCAGACGCGTTGCGACCGTCCGTCCCATGACCCCAGGGGTGCTACGCAATGAATGAGGTGAACCCATGAGAAATAATCCAGCGACTGTCCGCATCTGCACCACCTTCGCCCCCAAAACGGCACTCGTACTCGTCTGCTTCCTTGTTACGGCCGTGCCAGCAGCGGCAACACAGGAGTACACTCTGCCCTCTTTGTTCGATGTGACGGGCGTTGCGGCGAACGACGTGCTGAACGTGCGTGCGGCTCCCAATGCGGGTGCTGCAATCATCAGCACACTCTCGCCGCAGACCCGCGATATCGAGGTCGTGGGATATGATGAAACGGGGCAATGGGCGCGGATCAATACGGGCGAACGCAGCGGCTGGGTGGCCCTTCGCTACCTCGCATACCAGACCGATGTCTGGACCCCAGGGACACTGCCACCGACGCTGCGATGCCTTGGCAATGAGCCGTTCTGGTCGTTCCGCCCAAGCGGCGACAACATTGTGTTTTCGACGCCGGAGCAGCCCGAAAGTGTGATGCGGATTGAACAGGTGCTGGCAACAGGGGTGTTCCGCGATCCACGCAGGTCAGTATCGGCACAGGGTGAAATCGGCCGCTTGACCGCAGTGATGATACCCATGGCCTGCTCCGACGGGATGTCTGACCGCAGCTATGGTCTCGACGTTACAGTGATCCTTGCAAGAGGCGGAGAGCCGCAGATGCTGACCGGTTGCTGTTCCATCGCAACCCGTTGACGGGTTTGCCGCGATCGTTCGAGCGGATCACTATACTCTCCGGTGGCCCATCTGGGCGACTGCGAAGCTACGCCGAGACCAGATCTCTAGCAGTGACCGAGGCGAGAACTGCCAATTGCCGTTTCAACGACGAGAGAGGGCGATGTTGCGGTACTGGCGCATGCAACGTTTGCAGCAGTTTGGCTCAGTTCATGCCTCGGTCCATAACCACTTCCCGACGGAGCGCCATTTCCAGAACCGCTATCACTACAAGCAGACCCGCGCTGCCGCTCTCAACGAGTGGCACGACAATCAACGAGGACTAGGCCAAGGCCGAGCTTGACAGGAGAGCAACGCACGCGGCCGGTCCGACGAAGGGCGCTTTAATCATGTGCACATTTTGATATCCTCCGTGCTGACTAATCAGGAACATTTCGTGCGAGGCTTGCTTCCGCTAGCGTCGACCCGCTACTGCGGCAGTTTCGATGTCGCCTTGCGCTTTTTTGATCCTCTCAACGATGTCAGCGCAGTCGTGCGGAGCGAACGCTCCGATCGTGGCCGTCTGGGAAAGTCGTTCAAGCTGGTCGGTGAGGGCCGTGTAATGCAGGACGGTTCGCGCCGCAGGGACAAGCTTGCGGATCATGTCGGCGAGGTGGATCAGAATGGCAGGATGCCCCCCGCTCGACTGCCGGATCGGGTGAAAGGCTGCGTCCAATAGGCCGGCATCATCGGAGCGGTTCGCCACGACCCGGACGCATCCGTCTTTGTCACGATAGACGCTATGCTGTTGACCGTGCGCGAAGGCTACCTCCAGCGATGTGCCCAACCGATCAATGACGGCAATGGCGGTGAAAGGGTCGTTGATGCCGGGCGAAAGGGCCCGCGTCGCGATCTCAACCAGTTGCCGGATGCCGTATTCGGGGTCCTGCGCAGACGTGCGTGCCGCGCCGATGGTGAAGGCCGCCCGTATGCCTGCCTCGACTACCTCGACCGGCCGCGCGGGGCTGTGGACGATCACGTGCTCGCCACACCGGAGCAAGTAGTGCCCGGCGCGTTCCGTGACGATGATCACGATGTCCTGCGCGCAAGCGACGGACACGAGCGCGTCATAGTCTACGACCTGGATATAGCCCGACTCGTCCAATGACAGCGGCCAACCGGGTCCGATCTGATCCAATCGAACCGGACCTGCATCGGGCTCGTCGTCGTCCTGGCGAGAGGGCAGGATTTCGCTGAATGTCCGAGACAAATCCTGCGCCACCGCATGCACGACGTTATCAGCAATGATCAGGCTGGCAACCTTGTGGAGGTAGAACAACAGGGCCATCAGACATAGGATCGTCAACAGCGTTGCGACCGTGATCGCCAGATGCGGCACTCCATCGGACCCGAGTGTGTCGTCCAGCGTGCGTAAGATCAGAACGATGTACAGGATGGTCCCGATGAACAGGCCTAGCACGCCCTGTATCTGCAGGTCGCGCATGAAGATCGCGATCAGGCGGGGGCCAAGCTGATTGGCGGCCAGCGTTAGGATCACGAAGGTGATCGATACGATGAGCGATGTCATGGTCATCAGCCCGCCAAGAAGGCTCGCCAGCAAATCCCGCGCTGTCGCGGCCTCGCCGCTGTACAGCCACCAGAAAGAAGCCTGTTCAGCCGGACTGATCATTTCGCCGTGCGTCAGAAGCCACCACGCCAAGCACGCCGCCGCCAGCGTGATGACAGACGGTACCAGCCAAAGCTGGCTTCTAACCTGGCTGAATAGATTCCTGATGCGGTCCATGGCGGTGTGAACGCATCCTGCGCTCGAATAGATCCGGGCCGTCCTAAAAAGGCGAAGCCAGCCGCCGAGCAACGCCTCAAGTCGCAACCGCACCTCGTCCGCATCCCCGTCAGAGGAACATGGCTTGCGGGGGGCAAAGGAGGTCCGTTAGCCTTCTGCCATGACGAAACGCTCCCCCTTCTGCAACTTTAAGACGAGCCCCGAGATTATCAGCCTCGAGGTGATGTTCTACATCCGCTTCCCGCTGTCGCTGCGCAATATCGAGGACCTTCTGCACGAGCGGGACATCGAGCTCAGCTATGAGACAGAGCGCTATTGGTGGAATAGGTTCGGCCCGATGATCACTCGCGAGATCCGCAGCAAGCGGGTCGAGACCATGCGCGCGCATCGCTACTGGAAGCGGCACCTCGACGAGGTCTACGTGAAGTTTAATGGCCTGACGCCCTACCTCTGTCGGGCTGTCGATCATGAGGGGGAGGTGCTCGAAAACATCGTCACCAAGACGCGCGACCGGAAGGCAGTGCTGCAGTTTCTTGGGGAATCCATGAAGCGGCATGGCCGGCCTGAGACGATCGATATGGATCGATTGCGATCCTACGAGGCTGCCTTGACAGACCTCGGCCGCGGCGATGACCGCGAGATGGGGCGCTGGCTCAACAACCGCGTCGAGAACTCGCACCTAACGTCCCGACGACGAGAGCGGAGAATGTTGGGTTTCCGGCGGATGCGAACGTTGCAAAAGTTCGCCTAAGCCATGCCTCGGTCCACAACCACCTCTCCACGGGGAGCCACATCCAGAGCGGAGATCACTACGGTATAACCCGCACTGCCGGTCTTGCCAGTTGGCGCGGCCTTCTCGCTGCACGACGGTCCGATGGGTTAGGCAAGCGCAGACTGGTTACATTCGTCTAACAGCACCCTTGTGGCCAGTCGGGTGCAAGCACGGATAACGAGATGAAGATTTTCCCCCTTACGACAAATCAGAAACGCTACGTGCTGGCGGAACGCTTCACTGCGGCATGTTACATGATTTCGGTGTGCCACCGCATCGAAGGTCAGCTGGACCTTGAACGACTTAGAAGCGCTGCGAGGGCGCTGGTCGCGCGACACTCCGCACTTCGCACTGCGTTTCGCCCAGTTCATGGTTCTTACCAAAGCGTGGTTGGAACTGAGATGGAGCCCCAGTTCCATATAATTGAACTAGACAATGACTCGTTTGCATCTTTCCGCGATGCCGCACTTCCACTGATTATGCACGACGTAGATGTCGAAACGGCATCAAGTTTGGTGCGTTTCGTTGTGGGCCGAGTGGCCGGCGGACAAAATTGGCGTGTATGTTTTTCCGCCCATCATGCCGTATCAGACGGTATATCGCGCTCAATGGCAATGAAGGAGCTTTTTGCGCTATACGATGGCAAGGTGTTGCCCCCTGCGCAGTCATTCTATGATATCCCGCGCACGCCGACCGTCAACGGGTCGGAACGCTCATACTGGGAGCAGGCACTGAAGGATTTCCAACCCGGTTGTCGACTGATCCCGGATTCGGAACGACGCGGTGGCACGGAGCTAGGCCGCTTCGTCGAAGACCGGCTGGATTTTGATGCGGTCGAGTACCGGCGCCTTGTTCACCGCACCGGCACCAGTAGTTTCGGGTGCATGGCCGCGGTCTACGCACTTGGCTTAATGCGTCTTACCGGCCACCCTAGTCCAATGTTTGTATTCCAAAGTGCGGGTCGCAAGGCAATATTAAGCTCGATCTCAGTATTCGGACCGTTTTCGAACACGTTGCCACTAGTGATAAATCTTAACCTCGGGGTACGGTTCGCGGATCTAGCAAAAGAAATGCAGCGCCGTGTGGATAGTGCTGTCCAAAATGAGCGGCTGCCGTTCAGCGACATTCTTCGCCTGCTACCGACTGGTCCGGATTTTTCGTTGAACGCCTTCCCCCGAGAGAGGCTGCCATTGGCGGAGGGCTTAATAATCTCCCCCCGCGAGTTCCTTGATCGACAGTCAGAATTTGCCATCAATCTCGTCTGGTCGCAGGATGGCTCAGCAATGGTCGGGCGCGCCTATTTCGATGCGGGCCGTCTTTCAGCAGAGCGCGTGGCAAATTTTCTTCGGGCACAGAAGCAATTGATGCAGCGCGGTCTAATGAAGCCCCACGCTTCGCTATCTGATCTACTATCCAGTGTAAGCGGCTCTCTCTCTAAAGGACATATTCTTTCAGTACCAGCGCCGGCAGTAAATGTGATCGAACGAGTGATGGAGCAAGCGCTACGCACGCCTCATGCTATTGCCATTCGTTCGGCGTCAGAAACACTATCGTATGAGCAGCTTGCAGTCCGTTCGAGAGCATTTGGATCGGGATTGCAGGCTTCTGGGCTGCGCTCTGCAGATCGCGTAGCGATCTTTGGGTCGCGATCCGCTGATCTTGTCGCTGCGTGTCTTGGCGCAGCATGCGCAGGAGCTACCTTTGTGGTGCTTGACCCTCGGACACCCATCGACCGGTTGCAGCGCCAAGTCACTCTGCTACGGCCCAGGTTTCTAATCCGCACCTGCACCTCGCTAACTGACATAGCGCCTTGGGCGAATATGACTGACGTAGCACCTCTTGACGAGGGTGCACCTTGGCGTTTTCTCGGCCCAACCTCGCGTGAGCCACTTTACATACTGTTCACCTCAGGAACGACAGGGCGCTCGAAGGGCGTAGGTCACGGCCCCGAAATCCTGACGTTGTTCACAGATTGGGCTCGCGCGCAGTTTAAGGTGGGAACGCAAGACTGCGTAACCATGCTGTCAGGGTTGAACCACGACCCACTGATGCGGGATATCTTTCTCCCCCTGTCCAGCGGTGCCTGCTTGGCAATACCATCGGACGAAGATTTCGGCGATCCCGCTCGTCTTCGCGGTTGGCTGCGAGAGGTGGGGGCGACGGTCGTCAATCTGACCCCGCCATTGGGCCGGTTGCTTGCCATGGGTGCAGAAGAAACGGCCCTTTCTGGGGTGCGCCTGTTGATTTGGGGCGGGGACGAACTGATGGGCAGGCAGGTTCGCCAATTTCAAGGACTTGCCCCCAACGCCATCCAAGTTAACCTTTACGGGGCGACAGAGACGCCCCAGGCAGCCGCTCTTTCTGTGCTCCCCCCTCAGGCACGAGCACACTGGAGAAGCATGCCGATTGGCACCTCCGTTGGCTGGATGCGCACTGAGTGCATCACAGATGACGGTCGCCTCTGCGGGTCGGGTGAGGTGGGCACACTGCGTGTGACTATGCCGTTCAGCGTACATATTCTGCACTCGAATTCCGATGGGGGCGCCGCGGTCCCTGTTCCTCTAACTGTGCATAACACGGCCGATCGCGCTTATGTCGACGCAGATGGTCAGATGGTATACATCGGCCGCACGGATGATCAGATCAAAATCCGAGGGTTCCGGACTGATCCGAATGAGGTAGCCGCAGCGCTGGAATCTTTGCGAGAAGTGCAAAGCGCCATCGTTCTGCCAGTTCGGCTGGCAGACGATACCACCGCTCTTGAAGCGTTTTGTCAGGCTGAACCTGGATCGGAGGTGAACTCACTCGCGCTAATGGTTGCAGTGAAGCGCCTGCTGCCCCATTATATGGTCCCGCATCGCCTGACTATTGTCCACACTTTCCCACTTTTGCCAAATGGCAAGATTGACCGCAGCGCTCTTGTCGCGCTCGGGGCAGCGCACGAGATACAGAGTGCGCCTGCGAAAGCAGAATCGGCGCTGTTCTCCCTCGACCAACAGCGCATCGCGGCAGTGTATGCGCGTTTTTCCGGACGCAAGGCGCCAAGCTCCAATTCTTCGCTTGCCGAGCTAGGTGCAGACAGCCTCGCTACAATTGAAGCTAGGCTCGAGCTGGAAAGCTTAGGAATCGAGCTGCCAACCGCTTGGGAATTGCTTTCCATTCAAGACCTCGCACTGCTTCTGCGACCCCCAGAAGACGACATAGTCAAGGCGCCGACAACATTAATCCGCCTAGAAAGCTTTGTCGCAATCCGCGCGATCGCCATCACAATGATCGTTGCGCTACATGTCGGGGGATATGACTACGGTGGTGGGGCAACAACACTCTTATTCATCATCGCCGGATTCATCTTTGCCAAGTGGATGCTTCCCGCAATGCTGCGGGAAGATAAGATATCGCAACTCTGGATCCTTCTTGGTAAGGTCTTGGTTACCGTTCTTCCGGTTTCCATCGCTATCGTGGTGTGGCAAGCCGGACATCACAGGCCCGTTCACTCATCCACGCTTGGACTCTTCGCAAACTTTGTAACTCCGATCGATAAGTCAGTGGAGGAAGGCTGGGTATTCTGGCTCTGGTACATTCACAGTTATCTCCAAGCATTTTTTATACTAGGTTTTATGTTATCATTTGCAGCAGTGCGCCGTGTCCTTCGCCGCGGTGCGTTCTTGTGGGCAATAGCGCTGTCGATTGGCTGCCTACTATCAGTTGGGGCGTGGGTGTTGGCGCAAGGCTCATGGTCGCAACCAGGGCTTTCGGAACTACCTTTAGAACGGATGCCCATAACTGCGCTTGCACTCATCGGCATCGGAGCTGGCGTCGCTCTTGCAGATACGCCTCTACGAAAAGTAACAGTTCTGTTGACAGGCGCGGTCGTGGCAACTGCTTTTGAAGCCGTGTTTGAAAACGAAAACGTAGTACTAACGGTTTTGGGTGTAGTGATTCTTCTGTTTCTGCCTTGGCTGCGTGTTCCTAGAATGCTCGGTTGGCTGATGTTGCGGGTTTCCGGAGGATCATTATTTATCTACGTTTTGCATTGGCCACTTGCCCAAGCGGTCGCGCTTATTTCTCCTGGACTGATGCATCCGGTTTTTTTGACGATCGCCATCATCGCATCGTGTGTGCTCCTTTGGCCATACTGGCGGTCCGTTTTATGGCGGATATTCATGCGTGAAGTGCATGATTGGCCTAGTGCAGAACACAAGCAGACCATAGACAGCGATGCTCTTTAAAGAATGTGGTCTGCCCCCTGAAACTTGATCATCCCTGAGATAAGGCTTTCGATTCCTTTTGAAGGATGCAGGAACGCCCAGAAGAAGCACAAGCGGAGCAGATTGTCGCCAAGCTCCGGCAGGTCGACGTGTTGATGTCGCAAGGTCAGTCAGTGCCGAAGCCGTGCGCTCGATCAGCGTGACGCAGTTCACCTACTATCGGTGGCGCAAGGAGTTTGGCGGGTTGAAGACCGACCAGGTGAAGCGGCTGAAGGAGCTGGAGAAGGAGAATGAGCGGCTTCGGAAGGCGGTCTCCGACTTGACGCTCGAGAAGCTGATCTTGCGGGAGGCGGCATCGGGAACCGAAGGTCCGCGTCAGCGAAACTTCTGAGCCCCGCCCGCCGCCGTGCTTGCATCGAGCATGTCAGGCAGAAGTTCCGGGTCACGGAACGGCTCGCTTGCCGTGTCCTCGGGCAGCATCGCTCGACACAGCGGAAGGTGCCGCAGGGGCGCGCCGATGAAGTGGCGCTGACCGCCGACATCATCGCGCTCGCCTCGCAATTCGGCCGCTACGGCTACCGGCGCATCACGGCACTCCTTCGGGAGGCCGGATGGGCGGTGAACGTGAAGCGGGTCGAGCGCATCTGGCGGCGGGAGGGGCTGAAGGTCCCACAAAAGCAACCAAAGAAGGGCCGGCTCTGGCTGAACGATGGGTCATGCATCCGTCTCCGGCCTGAGCGCCCTAACCATGTCTGGTCCTACGACTTCGTCGAAGCCCGGACA
>JANPJD010000219.1:0-10028 GCA_031425325.1 Rhodobacterales bacterium
GCGGCTTAGCCATGACGCGGTGATGGTCGGGGCAGGCACGCTGCGGGCGGATGATCCGGAACTGACCGTGCGCGGCTTCGGCGCGGTGCGCCAGCCCGTGCGGATCGCGGTGGACAGCCGGGCCATGCTGCCGCCGGGCGCACGGCTGCTGCGAGAGGTGGCGGCGGCGCCGGTCTGGCTGTGTCATGCCGAGGGCGCCGATCCCTTGGCCGTGGCGACCCTGCGCGACGCCGGGGTGCGGATGTTCGCCTGCCGCGACGCAGAAGGGCAGGTCGATCTTCCCGACGCGCTTGCCGCCTTGGGCAAGGCGGGTCTTACGCGCATCCTGTGCGAGGGGGGCGGCGCACTTGCGGCCTCGCTGTTGCGGCAAGGCCTGGTGGCCGAGGTCGTGACCTCCGGCGCAGGGCGGGTGATCGGCGCGGACGGGCGCGCCTCGGTCGGACCGCTCGGGCTTGCGACGCTGGCCGATGCGCCCCGGCTGGCGCTGCGCGAGCTGTCCGAGGTCGGGGGTGACGTAATGGCCCGCTGGGCGGTCTTGTTCGATTAGGGAAAGATCACGGCGCGTTTTGCTGCTGCGGCTCCTGCCATGTTCGAAATGTGCTAGCCCTTGGACCACCGCAGCAACTTGCTCGCTGCGCCGCCCGTCCTCGTCAGCACGTCCCATCCTCTGCCTACGGTGACCCCGGCTGCCAGCCGGTCCACCACCACCTCAGCGGGGCAGGGCAGTCCGGTCACCGGGTCAATGTACCGCGGATAGGCGATCAGCGCCGCGTGGGCGAGGCCCCAGAGATCCGGCCGCGCCTTGCGCCGCACTGGCGCGCCGCCAAGGTCGCGCGTCAGGCCCCAGCCCGCATAGAAGGGTTGGCCGAGGCAGGTGACGCGCAGCCCGCGCAGCAGCGCTTCGAACCCCAGAAGCGAGGTCATCGTCCAGACCTCGGTGCCTTCGGTCAGCAGCGTTGCGGGATCGGCATGGCGCGCCACCGCGTCGGCGAGGCGGCGGACATCCGCCTCGGGAACCCGTCCCGCGCGCAGCCCCGCCTCGACATCAGGATGCGGCTTCCAGACGATCACGGCATCGGGATTGTCGGCCCGCACCCGCTCCAGCAGGTCAAGGTTCGTTCGTACCTCGCAGGCGCCCAGACGGACCGAGGCATCATCCTCGACCTGCCCGGCCACAAGGATGCGCGGGGAAGGGGGCAGGTCGGGCGCAACACCGCCCGTACCATACTTGGACAGCCCGTGCGCCACGATGCGCGCAACCAGCCGCTCGGCCCGCAGCGCCCCGCCCGGCGGCGGCCCTGTGGCGATCAGCCTCTCGAGGCGGCTTTCCCGCGATGGATCGAAGTGCATGCCGAGATCGTCGAGCACCAGCGACAAAGGCGGCACCAATGCCGCGCCAAGCCCGCGCGAGCGCAGAAACCCGTCCTCGACCGTAATGACGGAACCGGGCGGCTGCGCCCCGCTCGCCCAGGCAAGCACAGGGTCCGCCCCGGCAAGGGCGCGGGCGCGCTCAGGCGGGGCAAAGCGCAGCGCCCGCTCGCGCCCGAAGAACCGCCGCAGGTGCGGGCGCTTCCAGCGGCGCATCCCTGTCGCGACATGGCCGTGGCGATCCTCGCGAAAAGCCCGCACTTCGGCCTCGAGCTGGTCCAGCGCCTCTTCGAAGCTGCACAGCCTGTCTCGGCAGGGGTCGTACCACAGCGGGGCCAGGATCATCGCCGCCGCGAACATCTGCGCGCGGGTCAGCTTGCGACCACGCCGGGGCGGGGGCGCTTCGTCGTCGGACAGGCCCCAGCCCGCATAGAAGGGCTGGCCGAACACGCGCGGGCGATGGCCCGCGAGGATCGCCTCGAACCCCATCAGCGAGGTCGCGGTGTAGACGGCGACGGCACCGTCCAGAAGCGCGTGGGGTGAAACGGCATCGGTCAGCAGCGTCACAGGGCCTGTCGCGTCCGCAGGCCCGTAATGCCCGGCGCGCAGGCCGAGCACCGCCTCGGGATGGGCCTTCAGCATGATGCGGTGGCCGGGGTGATCCTCTTGGGCCCGAACCAGCATCTCGCGGAAGGTCTGCGCCGTTGCCCCGCCATGCCGGACCGAGGAATCGTCGCGCAGTTGGTCCACCACCAGCACATAGCCCGGCGCCGGGGCGGGCAGGCCAGGGTCATGAAGGTTGTACTTCGACAGATGCGCCAGCCGCAGCCGCGCCATTCCGTCGCGCGCCCGGCCAAGCAGGGCGTGGTCGTCCAGCGGATGGCGCGCGAGCAAAGTCTCGAGGTCCGAGGGCGCGCTTGCGTCGAAATGCACGCCGCTGCGGTCGAGCATCAGACCCAATGGCGCCCCCCCGGCACGGCCCGGGCGGATGCCCCGCAGGAAGGCATCCTCGATCCGCAACAGCCCCGCACCCGTCGTCTTTGCCACCGCCTCGCCCCGCGCGGCGCGCGGGCTGCGGCCCCAGACGGCGACCAGATCGTCGGGCCTGGGTCGCCCCAACCGGGGCGCAAGCCCCGCCAGCGTCAGGATGCGGCGCACCCGCCCCGGCAGCAGAAGGCCGCCCGAAAAGGCAAAGAGGCGCGCGGTGGCGGGCTGGTCAGTTGACGACACCGGACGCCGCATTGGCCGCGGCCGCCGTGCCGTTGAAGGCGGCGAGCGTCTTGGTCCACTGCACGAAGGGCGCTTCGGTCACATAGACCGTGTCGCCGTCGCGCACCCCGAAATCGCGCGCCTCGAACACGCCTGCGGGCGAGGTGAGGTCGATCACATAGATCATCCGCTGCTCACCCGAAAGATCGCTGCGTCCCAGCACCGCGTTGGCCACCGGGGCGCTTTCGTTGCGGAAGATGAAGATGCCCGTGGGGTCAGCCACATTGGTGTTGAGCCCGCCGACCTGGGCCAGCGCCTCCATCGCGGACAGGGTCTGGGTCTCGAACGGGATGCGGCTTTGCGCGCCGGTCGCGCCGAAGGCCACGAAGGACCGGCGGTCCCGCTCGACCACGATCCGGTCGCCGGGGCGCAGCGCCACGTCGAGCGCGGGCTGCTCGTAGAGGTCCTGAAGCCAGACCTGCCCGCTGTGGGGTCCGCGCGTCACGCGTACCAGCGCCGCCGACGGCTCGAGCGTGACGCCGCCCGCCTTGGCGAGCATCCCCGACAGCGTCCGCGTTGGCCGCTCGATCGGATAGACACCCTGCGCGCCCACCCCGCCCGAGACGCTGACGGTTGCCCCGTCGCCCGCGACGCGCTGAACCGTCACCTGCGGGTCCGGGGTCTGCTGTTCCAGTTTTGCGGTGATCGTCTGGCGCAAGCCTTCGGGCGATTGCCCGGCGGCAAGGATGCGCCCCGCATAGGGCACGAAGATGAAGCCCTGCCCGTCGACCTGCACCTCGCTCAGCGCGGATACCCGCTGGCCGGTATTGCCCAGCAACGGATCGTCCCGCACGTTCTCGAACACCGTCAGCCCCAGCACGTCACCGGGCGCTATCAGGTCCGAGCCGATCACCTCGGCCCCCTCGAAGCGGTCGGTGAAGCCGAACGACGGCGTCAGCGTCGCCGCGCGCGCGACCCGGTCGTCGACCGAGACGACAAAGGCGTTGCCGCCCTCGATCACCGAGCCTTCGAAGATCTCGGTCTTGGTAGGCCCCGACCGGGGCAGGCCGCAGGCCGCGACAAGGCCTATTCCAAGCATAAGGCCGAAGCCGCGTGCCACCCGGAAAGCTGCATCCCTCACCGTGCCCTGACCCCCGCCCGTGCGTATCCCCATCGACGCGAGACGCTACCGAAGCGGGCCTTGGAACGCCAGCGCATCCTTCACCCGGCAAGCCGAAGCGGAACACGCCCCGCAGGCCGCGTCAGCGCGTCGTAGGGGTCGTGATCCGCCAGCATCATGTCGGTGATGCGCCGCAACAGCCGTCGTCTGCCACGCGCCGAATAGAATCCACCCGAGACCTGCGAGGTGGCAAGCAGGAAGCGGCGAAAGTCGCGATAGGCCGCCGCGTCCGGCGCCTGGGGTTCGGCGAAGAAGGCCGTGAGCGGCTGGTCCGATACGAGCCCCGGCTTGGCATAGACCGCTGCCCCGAAGGCCCGCGTCGGCAAGCCGCGCCAGAGCGCCTGCTGCGCCGCCGTCGAGTTGACCGTGACGGCACTTCGCGCGGCGTCGAGCAACCGGGCGAGCTTGCCGCCGCGCAAGAAATGGACGCGCCCCTCCACGCCGGCCGCCCGCGCCAGCCGCCGGATGTCCTGGGCGAGCGGCACACGCCCGTCCTCGAGCGGATGGGCCTTGAAGACGAGGTGATGATGCCCCGGCGCGCCATTGGCGAAAGCCTCGATGCAAAGCGCAACGAATTCGGTCATCGAGCCGAACGGGCCATGCGCGCGAAAGCTCGCATCATGCCCCAGTTGCAGCAGCACGAGGTGATAGGGAAAGCCGCCCCCCAGCACCCGCCGCGTCGCCAGCCACCGCTCGGCCCGGTGCAGCGGCATGAGCAACAGGCGGCGCAGGTAAAGACGGAACTCCGCCAGGACCGTCAGTCCGCGATGCGACGCGTAGGCCGGATAGGCAAGGCGACCGACCAGCACGAAGCCGTGGTAGAGCGCACCGTAGATGACATGCTCGCGCATGTCGCCCCAGCGCGCCGGTGCCTCGGCAAGCGGCGCATCGCCGGGGGTCAGGGCCGCGCGCATCTCGGCGAGGGTCAGGTCCATCAGCCGCGAATGTCCGTTCGCGCCGTCGCGCTCATAGGTGACCCACCAGGGGCGCAGATAGCCCTCCTCGAACACGTGCAGCCGCAGTCCGCGCGTGCGCGCGACCTCGCACGCGGCGGCATGAAGCGGGCGCGTGTCGCCGTAAAGCACGATGTCCGTAACGCAGCACTCGTCGATCAGGGCGACCAGCCGGGCGGGCCAGTCGGCGGGCGCGCCGCGATAGGCAATGTAGCGCGCAGGGTTGGTCCAGAAGGCGCGGTCGCCGCCGTTGAAGCCGACCCGCCAGACCGTCGCCCCCGCTGCCGTCAGCATGGCGGCCAGCCGGGCGAAGAAAGGTCCGTGCGGACCCTGAAGCAGCAGAAAGCACCTTTCCGTCGGCACGTCTTCCCCCGGGTGGCGGGCCGCGTCGTGTCCCCTTGCGCGGGCCATCCGGGATCAACGTGAACCGAAGCGGGCTGCCGTTCAAGCGCCTTGACGCCGACGCCAGGCGCGGTGTGCGTGGCGCGCCCGGTCGAGGGGCCGACGGGGCTTGTCTCGGGCAGGGCGGGGGGCTACCTCGACAAAGTCGCAGCAAGGGGAATTGCGCCATGTTCACGGGCATCATCACCGACGTGGGCCAGGTGCTCGACCTCGTGCAGGAGGGCGACCTGCGCGCCCGCATCGCCACGGCCTACGAGGTGGAGCGTATCGACCTCGGGGCCTCGATCGCCTGCGACGGCGTCTGCCTGACGGTCGTCCGCACGGGCACGGTGCCGCAGAACTGGTTCGAGGTGCAGGTGTCGGGCGAGACGCTGTCGCGCACGACGCTGGGCGGCTGGGTGCAGGGCCGCCGGGTCAATCTCGAGCGGGCACTGCGTGTTGGCGATGAACTTGGCGGGCATATCGTGTCGGGCCATGTCGACGGCCTGGCTCAGGTCATGCGGGTGCGCCCCGAGGGCGACAGTCTGCGCGTCACACTTCGCGCGCCGATGCACCTTGCGGGGTTCATCGCGCCGAAGGGTTCGGTTGCGCTGAACGGCACGTCGCTTACGGTGAACGAGGTCGATGGCGCGGACTTCGGCATCAACCTCATCCCGCATACCCGGTCCGTCACGACCTGGAGCGAGGTCAGCGAAGGCAGCGCCGTCAACCTCGAGATCGACACGATGGCGCGCTACGTCGCCCGCCTGCGCGAGTGGAACGCGTAAGCAAACCCGGCGCACCCCGCTCGATCCGGCTTTCTGTTCGGGACGCCCCGCGCTTCGTTTCCCTTCTTCGCTCGGGACTCGGGTAGCAGAAGAAGCCCCGGCGGCATTTCGGGACTGCGTCCCGCTTCGCCCGGCCCCGGGCCTCGTTTCGGCACAAATACCCCACGGGGGTGCGGGGGTGTGAAACCCCCGCTGCGCCCCCTCCGCCGCGACCGGCCCGGGATCGGTCCGCCCCGCGACATGGCGGCACCCCGGCGGGGTCTGGCATTTGCCCGCCGCGCAGGCTAGGACGCGCGACAACTGCGGGGGCAAGCATGAGCGACCGGATCAGAACCGACTTCAGTGACGCCATTTCCTCGATCGAGGAGATCATCGAGGATGCGCGCAACGGGCGGATGTACATCCTCGTCGACCACGAGGACCGCGAGAACGAGGGCGATCTTGTGATCCCGGCGCAGATGTGCACGCCGTCCGCGATCAACTTCATGGCGATGCACGGGCGTGGGCTGATCTGCCTCGCTCTTCCTGCCGCCCGAATCGACGCGCTCGGCCTGTCGCTGATGAGCTCAAAAAACCTCAGCCGTCACGAGACCGCCTTCACCACCTCGATCGAGGCGCGCGAGGGGGTGACGACCGGCATCTCGGCCGCCGACCGGGCGTTGACCGTGTCGGTCGCGATCGACCCGACCAAGGGGGCCGCAGACATCGCGACGCCGGGACACATCTTTCCGCTGCGGGCGCGTGACGGCGGTGTCCTCGTGCGCGCTGGCCATACCGAGGCGGCAGTCGACGTCAGCCGGCTTGCCGGGCTCAATCCTTCGGGCGTGATCTGCGAGATCATGAACGAGGACGGCTCGATGGCGCGACTGCCCGACCTCGTCGCGTTCGCGCAGCGACTCAACCTCAAGATCGGCACGATCAGCGATCTCATCGCCTATCGCCGCCGCCACGACAACCTCGTGTCCGAGCGCGCGGTGCGGCCCGTCACCTCGGCCTATGGCGGCGACTGGCTGATGCGGGTCTATACCGACCAGACGCAGGGGGCCGAACACATCGTCCTGACCAAGGGCGATCTCGCCTTGGGCGGGCCGGTCCTTGTGCGGATGCACGCTCTGAACCCCCTTGAGGACGTGCTTGGCATCAATCCCGCCCACGCCCATGAATTGCGCGGTGCAATGGAAACGATTGCGGCCGAGGGCCGGGGCGTCGTCGTTCTGCTGCGCGACACCACCATGAAGCTTGTGATGGATGACGAGGTCTCGCCCCAGACGCTGCGCCAATATGGGCTCGGCGCGCAGATCCTCGCGGCGCTCGGCCTGTCCGAGATCGTGCTCGTGACCAATTCGAAGGCCCCGAAGGTCGTCGGGCTTGACGCCTACGACCTGACCATCACGGGCACGCACCCCATATCGGAGGTCTGAGCCGATGGCCACGACCGAACAGCACGTCGCCCTGCCGCTGCCCGTCTTCGACCGCCCCGTGCGGCTTTTGTTCGTCGTGGCCCCGTTCTACCGCGCCGTCGCAGATCACCTCGTCGCCGGGGCGCGCGCGACTGCGGACGCCTGCGGGGCCGAGGTCGAGGTGGTCGAGGTGCCCGGCGCGCTCGAAGTGCCTACGGCCATCGCGATGGCCGAACGGATGGCGCGCTTCGACGGCTATGTGGCGCTTGGCTGCGTCATTCGGGGCGAGACCACGCATTACGACACGGTCTGCAACGACAGCGCGCGCGCGATCTCGCTTCTCGGGCTTCAGGGGGCCTGCATCGGCAACGGCATCCTGACGGTCGAGACGATGGCGCAGGCCGTCGTGCGCGCCGATCCGGCGGGCATGGACAAGGGCGGTGCGGCGGCAGCGGCGGCGCTGCATCTGGTGGCACTTTCACGTCGCTGGGCTGCGCCGAAGGGCAGCCTCGGCTTTCGTCCCGTCGGGGGCGCAACATGAAGAAGCCCGACAAGCGACAGATGAAGTCGGCCGCGCGGCTTTATGCCGTGCAGGCGCTGTTCCAGATGGAAAGCTCGGGCCAGACGGTCGAGGCCGTGACGCGCGAGTTCGAGACGCATCGCTTCGGCGCCGTCTATGACGGCGACGAGATGGCCGAGGGTGATGTCGACCACTTCCGCGGGCTGGTGAACCATGCGGTGAACTGGCAGGCCAAGATCGACCAGATGACGGACCGCGCGCTGGTCGCGGCCTGGCCGCTGGGCCGGATCGACCCGGTCCTGCGCGCGCTCTTCCGCGCGGCGGGGGGCGAAATGCTTGAGGCGGGCACTCCGCCCAAGGTCGTCATCACCGAGTTCGTCGACGTCGCCAAGGCCTTCTTCCCCGAGGGCAAGGAGGCGAAGTTCGTGAACGCCGTCCTTGACCATATGGCGCGCGAGGCCAAGCCCGAGGCTTTCGGTCTTTGATCCAACCCGGCGGGAACCGGCCTGCGACATCGTGGTTGGCATTTAGCGCTGGCAGGCGCGGGGTGGGGATGTATCTTCACATTAATGGAGGACCAATGATGTCGAAATTTGCCCGTCTCGCCGATACCGCGCTGACCTTCTGCCTGGGCCTCATGGCCGTGGGCCTGCGCCGCCTCGACGCATCCTTTCCCCGCATGACTGAAGAGCTTCGTCCGATCCCGGTGCGGGTCGACGAGGTCCGCCGCAAGCCCCGGCGCTGATTTATGTGTGCCGGGACCTCGTGCCCCGGTTTCTAACCATCGCCCATGCCGATTGGGATGGACTATACTCGGACTCGGCCAGATGTGCTGACCACAGTTCCTATGCGGGATGCGTAACTGCGCCGCGCCTGCGGTCATCGCCAAGGTCGGTGTCGCCATTGAAGCCGAAGATGCGGGCCGTGTCGGTCTGACGGTTCCGCCGTCACGACGAGAGTGGTTCGTCGCAGGCTTTGCGCTGATGGAAGCCGCCCCCCTACGGACGCTATCGCCCGCATGCCTGCCGTGGCCTTTGGGCTTGTGGCGGCCTGATCCTGATCCAACCGGGCTGACGCGGCGGGTTGGAAGGGTCGAAGTGGCGGGAACCGCGGCAGCCGTGGAGACGTGGATTTCCCGAGAGCCTGGTTGACCAGGTGGGCGCCAGATACCGGGACCAGGATCCCGGCAGAGCCAGCTCCCTCGGAAGTGCTTATCGGCCACTGGAAAAGAGCCTCGCACGAGAGGGGCAGAACCCGCCGTCTCAAGAGATAGGCCGACTGGGCAGGGGGTGCAAGGCCATCCGGTCGATGTGAAGCCCTTGCTTCATGTTCATCTTTCGTTCATCTTCACCCCATGCCAGACGACGTGCCCGATCTACGCGTTCTGCCCGGCCAGCGCCTTGCGCGCGGGGTCTGTCGGCACCTGCTGGGGCATGGCTTCGTGACGCTGGAAGAGGTCGTCCCCTGTCCGGGGCTGCGCGTCGACGTGATGGCGCTGGGGCCGAAGGGTGAGGTCTGGGTCGTCGAATGCAAGTCGGGGGTCGCCGACTACAGGGCCGATCGCAAGTGGCAGGGCTATCTCGACTGGTGCGACCGTTTCTTCTGGGCGGTTGACGGCGATTTTCCGACCGACCTTCTGCCCGAAGGCACCGGCCTGATGCTGGCCGATGCCTATGACGCCGAGATCTTGCGGATCGGCCCCGAGACGACGCTTGCAGGCGCGCGGCGCAAGGCCGTGCTGCGGACCTTCGCGCGGCACGCGGCGCTGCGGCTTCAATCGCTGCGCGATCCGGGCTGTTCGCTGGCGCTCAGCGTCGCCCCTTAGGCTTGGCGCCGCCGCCCTGGGCGCGTGCACGTTCTGCGGCCGCGCGCAATTCGTCGGCGATTTCCTCGGCCTCTTCCGGCTCGAAATCGAGCGGCAGGTCGACGCCCTCGGCCTCGATGTAGATGCGGACCATCCCGAGGCTGGTCGGCCCGATTTGAAGGTTGGCCGCGACCTCGCTTTGCTTGTCGATGCTCATGCTGTCGTTCCGCTCTGCTCAGGGGGTTTTGCGCGCGGTATCCCGACCCGGCGCGCGGCGCAAGTCCGATCGCGCGCTGCGTGCGACCCTTGCAATCGCCGCCACCGCGCGGTAATCGGCGTCCGAGTGCCGACATAGCTCAGTTGGTTAGAGCACCAGATTGTGGATCTGGGGGTCCCCCGTTCGAGCCGGGGTGTCGGTACCATCC
>JANPJD010000220.1:0-4720 GCA_031425325.1 Rhodobacterales bacterium
TCTGCAGGCCCTTCTGCGCCAGCACGTTCTCGAACGACATATCGCGGATGTACTGTGCGAGAACCTGCATCCGCATCTGGGCGGGTGCAGCGCCTGCGGCGCCCGCATCGGGGCCGGGGGTGCCATTGGCTTCGGTCATGCTCGTCTCCTGTCAGCGGAATGGCGGTGGTCTAGCAGGTCGCTCCGCCCCGCTCAATGCCGTGTCCAGCCCGAGGGTGAATCCTGGGGACGCCGCGTCTCGCTCTCGGGCAGCTCTTCCCAGGTGGCGTCGATCACGTCCGGGCCATGCGAGGCGCTCGGCCCTCGGGCATTTTGGTGGCCCCGGCCCATCATCACCGTCTTCGCCACCGCCTGCCGCGCAATCATCCGGGAAATCCAGATCTGCACCGGCGGTAGGAGCAGCAAAAGACCCAGCGTGTCCGTTAGGAAGCCGGGCAGCACCAGAAGCGCACCCGCGACCACCCGCAGGGCATCGCCTGCAAGGGACTGCAACGGATTGCGACCTGCAGCGAGGGCGATGCGAAGGTCAACGCGCGCCCGCAGGCCCTGCCCGCGGATTACCCACACCCCGAGGGCGGCGCTTCCGATCACGATCGCGAGCGTCACGCCAAGGCCCAGCCACGCCCCCAGCGTCACGAACAACCCGATCTCGACCAGCGGCAGGCCGATCAGAACCAGAAAAACCCACATCGCGACATCTCACTTTCCCGGGGTGCGGTAGACTTGTTCCATGACGTGACCTACATAAGCCCCACGGCGGCAGGTTAACAGCCCGGAGCTCGCCCGTTTCCGAGGTTCGAGATGAGTTCATCCGTGATACAGCTTTTGGTCCTTGCCGGGGTCGCGATCTTTTTGATCCTCAAGCTGCGCTCCGTGCTCGGCACGCGAGAGGGCTTTGAGAAACCCCCTGTCACCATCGACGAGGCTCGTCCGCGCCTGCCCCGGCGCGAATTCGAGGTGATCGAGGGCGGCCCCGACCGCGACATCGTCGATCATGTGCCGGATGCCAGCCCGTCTGCCATAGCGCTTTCCGCGATGAAGGCGGCGGAGCCGTCGTTTTCGGTCAGCGATTTCCTGACCGGCGCGCGCAGCGCCTACGAGATGATCCTGATGGCCTTCGAAAAAGGCGATGTCCCGTCGATCGCGGCGTTCCTGTCCGACGATGTCGAGTCGACCTTCTCCGAGGTCGTCGAGGCCCGAAAGCGTGAGGGGCTGACGATCGAGGCGACCTTCGTCGGCCTGCGGGAGCTGACGCTTCACGAGGCGACCTTTGATGAAGCGACGCGCGAGGCCGAGATTACCGTCCGCTTCGTGGGTGAGCTGACATCGGTCGTGCGAAACAAGGCCGGCGACATCATCGAAGGCAGCCCGACGGCGATCAAGCGTCAGCGCGACGTCTGGACCTTTGCGCGTCGCATGGGCGTCGACGATCCGAACTGGCAGCTTGTCGCCACTGGCGAATGACATCGTGCGGCGGGGCTTTCTTGCGGCGGCGGCACTGAGCCTTGCCCTCGCAGGCCCCGCCTTCGCCGACGTGCTGACCTTCGACGACCTCGATGGTTGGGACAGCGACGATCACGGCGCGGCGCTGTCGGTTTTCGTGCAGACCTGCCGCCAGCTCGATGCGCCCGAATGGGGGCCCCTCTGCTCTCTCGCGCCAGACGTAAAGCCGGAGGCCGCACGCAGCTTTTTCGAGCTGTTCTTCCGCCCGGTCCAGATCGGCGATCCCCCGGCGCTTTTCACCGGCTACTACGAGCCCGAGCTTCTGGGATCGGCCGTCCGCACGCCCCGGTTCGCCTATCCGCTGTATCGTCGTCCGCCCGAGCTTTCGCCCGATGCCCCCTGGCTGTCCCGTTCAGATATCGAGGCGGGGGGTCGCCTGCAGGGCAGGGGCCTCGAGCTTGTCTGGCTTGAAGATCCGGTCGAGGTCTATTTCCTCCAGATTCAGGGCTCCGGCCGGATCCGGCTGCCGGACGGGCAGGTGATCCGCGTCGGCTATGCGGGCAAGAACAACCAGCCCTACCGCTCTGTCGGGCTGGAGCTTGTCCGCCGCGGAGTGTTCGATGCCAGTCAGGTCTCGGCAGAGGTCATCCAGGACTGGGTCCGACAGAATCCGGCCGAGGGACATGCTCTTCTGAACACCAACCCGTCCTTCGTCTTCTTTCGCAAGATCGGCGATTTGCCTGCCGACAGGGGTCCGATCGGGGCGATGGGCCAATCCATCACCACGATGCGCTCGGTCGCGATCGACCCGGCTTTCGTGCCGCTGGGCGCCCCGGTCTGGATCGAAAAGGACGGCGCTGCACCGCTGCGCCAGTTGATGATCGCACAGGATACGGGCGGCGCGATCAAGGGCGCGCAGCGGGCCGACATCTTTTATGGAACGGGTCCCGAGGCAGGACGGGCGGCGGGTTCGGTCAAGGATGGCGGTCGGATGGTGGTGCTTCTGCCCATCGAGCGGGCCTATGCGATGCTGCCGGGCGGCTGACCATGGTACGGCGACGCTCTCTTCACCCCGAAGAGAAGGAACTCTGGCAATCCGTTGCCCGCACCGCACAGCCGCTTCGACCGCATGCGCCCGAGGCACCGGCCCCGATCGACCTGCCCGCGTCGTTGGCGCGCCCCCACCCACCCGAGCCGCCGCCCCTGCCGACGTTCCGCATCGGCGAGCGCAGCGGCCCTGGGCTGGCCAGTAGGCAACCCTCACAGCCGCCGAGCGCCCCGCTTCGGATGGACGCCAAGGCTTTCGCGCGCATGTCACGCGGCAAGCTGCTGCCCGAGGCGCGGATCGACCTGCACGGAATGACTCTGGCCGAAGCGCACCCGGAACTCGTTCGGTTCATTCTGAACGCGCAGGCGCAGGCGATGCGACTTGTCCTTGTCATCACGGGCAAGGGGCGGAAAGGCAACGACGATGGCCCCATCCCGCAGCGGATGGGCGTCCTGCGGCATCAGGTTCCGCAATGGCTTGCGCGGCCGCCCCTGGGGCCCGTGGTCCTTCAGGTTGCCGAAGCGCATCTGCGGCACGGCGGCGCAGGTGCGCTTTATGTTTATCTCAGGCGGTCCGGCTGAGGCGATTCACTGCAGTTCCTCGCTAAGCACTTCGATCGGTTTGACGACGATGGCGGTCGCGCTTCGCGCCGTCAGAACGATACCGGGCAGAAGCCCCACGCGGCCGGAATTGTCGTCAGAGAAGGCTTCCTGCACGCTTGAGATCTGCGAGATCAGATAGATCAACTCGGGCGAATCGCCGATCGTGAAATGCCCGCTGCCGCTCGAGAACGCGGTCGCGTCGATCAGTCGGACGGGCAGGTCACCCACTTCGTTGATGTCGGTCAGGTTGCCAAGGCGGTCGGGCTGGCCCGTGATGATCGCCGACAATCGCAAAGCGCGGTCACGCTGCGATGTGAAGATCAGAAATGGCTGGGGAAGTTGCTCGAAGGTTGCTGCCTGGGCGTGGAAAACGTCCAGATCGATATCCGGCGACAGCAAGACGACCCCATCCAGAACGCGATTGAGCCGACCCGGATCGCGGATGTCGATCTGGCGCAGCGTCTCGACCAGCAGCAACGCGCCCATCGAGTGCCCGACCACGATGACCTCGCGCGCTCCGGCGGCCACGACCTCTGCGATCAGCTTCTCCAAACCGTCGCGCGCATAAAGCGCGGAATCGCGATCATGGACGTAGCCAAGTGGCTGCGCGAGCGACGGCCATGAGTAATGGACGATCACGCCTTCCCGAGCGAGATCGTGCGAAAGCTGCGCGATCCGGTAGGTTCCTTCGGCGAAGGTGTTATTGAAGCCGTGGACAAAAAGGGTGACCCGCGGCTTGCCGTTGCGCCGCAGCGCCGACGATAGGTCACGCCGAAACTCGGGGCCGTCCGAAAAGATCACCTGCTCGGCTGTGACGAAGTCCGTTCGGGGATCGGCGGGCCGCCCCTTGCGCGGCCACCGGATTTCCCCAAGCTGGCGATCGGGCGGCACGGACACATCAAGCCGCGCCAGGGACAGGTCGGGCGAGCGACGCGAACCGAAGCTGCCGATTTCAGGATCGAAGGCCCTGGTGGTCCCGATAAAGATCTCCTGAACGGAGCCGACGTTCCGGGCCACCGGATCGACCGTCACGACACCTCTCTGTCCACAGGCCGCAAGAGACAGCATCAAAATCAGACCGCATACAAACTTCACGCTTAATCCCCCGACAGCGCACCACAGCGTAGCTGTGCGCCAGCCGAGGCCGCTTCGTCAACGGCACGGCATATCAGAGAACGTAGCGGCTCAGATCGGCCGAGCGTGCCAGAGCACCCACATTTGCCTCGACGAAGGCCGCATCGACCGTGATCGCCTCGCCCGGTCGTTCTGGCGCTGAAAAGGACAGATCCTCGAACACGCGTTCCATCACCGTATAAAGTCTCCGCGCGCCGATGTTCTCGACCGAGGCGTTCACTTCGGCGGCGATGCGGGCGAGTGCCGCAATTCCATCTTCGGTGAAGGTGACAGCGACTTTCTCGGTGGCCATGAGCCCGGCATACTGGCGGGTCAGCGCATTGTCCGTCTCGGTAAGGATGCGGACGAAATCCCCCTCGGTCAGGGGGCGCAGTTCCACCCGGATCGGCAGGCGGCCCTGCAATTCGGGCAGCAGGTCCGACGGCTTGGCGATGTGGAAGGCCCCGCTCGCGATGAACAGGATATGGTCGGTCCGCACCGGCCCATGCTTGGT
>JANPJD010000221.1:0-4662 GCA_031425325.1 Rhodobacterales bacterium
AAGACCAAGTGGAAGGACCTTTCGCCCGAGGTGCAGGAGGTGTTCCTGCGCGGCTCCGGCACGACCGAGATCAAGTTCCGCTACGACGAGGGCGGGCGGATCTACGAGGTTTCCCGCGTGTTCGAGGGTGTGATCCCCAACATGGAACGCCGCTACCGCGAGACGGACAGCGCCTGGGTGCGCGAAGAGTTCGAGCGCTACCAGAACAACCGCGCCTGCGGCACCTGCCACGGCTACCGCCTGAAGCCCGAGGCGCTGGCGGTCAAGATCGCGGGGCTTCATGTCGGCCAGGTTGTGCAGATGTCGATCAGCGAGGCGCATGCCTGGATCGGCTCGGTCCCCGACACGCTGGGCGTACAGAAGAACGAGATCGCGCGCGCTATCCTGAAGGAGATCCGCGAGCGGCTTGGCTTCCTCGTGAACGTGGGCCTCAACTACCTGACCCTGTCGCGCAACGCGGGCACCCTGTCAGGCGGCGAAAGCCAGCGCATCCGGCTGGCAAGCCAGATCGGCTCGGGCCTGACAGGCGTTCTTTATGTGCTCGACGAGCCGTCCATCGGCCTGCACCAGCGCGACAACGATCGCTTGCTGACTACGCTCAAGAACCTGCGCGACCAGGGCAACACGGTGCTCGTGGTCGAGCATGACGAAGAGGCGATTCGCGAGGCGGATTACGTCTTCGACATGGGGCCGGGGGCGGGGGTGCATGGCGGGCAGGTGGTCAGCCACGGCACGCCGTCGCAGGTCGCGGCCGATCCGGCCAGCGTCACGGGGATGTATCTGTCGGGCGCGCGCGAGATCGCGGTCCCGCGCACCCGGCGCAAGGGCAACGGCAAGAAAGTGACGGTGGTCAACGCCACCGGCAACAACCTGCGCGGCGTCACCGCCGAGTTTCCGCTGGGCAAGTTCGTATGCGTCACAGGCGTCTCGGGCGGCGGCAAGTCCACGCTGACCATCGAGACGCTGTTCAAGACCGCCGCCACCCGCCTGAACGGCGCGCGCGAGACGCCTGCGCCCTGCGAGACGATCAAGGGCTTCGAGCATCTGGACAAGGTGATCGACATCGACCAGCGCGCCATCGGGCGCACGCCCCGGTCGAACCCCGCGACCTATACCGGGGCCTTCACGCCGATCCGCGACTGGTTCGCGGGCCTGCCAGAGGCGAAGGCCCGCGGCTATCAGCCGGGGCGGTTTTCGTTCAACGTCAAGGGCGGGCGCTGCGAGGCCTGCCAGGGCGACGGGTTGATCAAGATCGAGATGCACTTCCTGCCCGACGTCTACGTCACCTGCGAGACCTGCAAGGGCGCACGCTACAACCGAGAGACGCTGGAGATCAAGTTCAAGAACAAGAGCATAGCCGACGTTCTTGACATGACGGTGGAGGATGCCCAGGGCTTTTTCGCCGCCGTTCCCAGCATCCGCGAGAAGATGGATGCGCTGGTGCAGGTGGGCCTTGGTTACATCAAGGTCGGCCAGCAGGCGACGACGCTGTCGGGCGGCGAGGCGCAGCGGGTGAAACTGTCCAAGGAACTCAGCCGCCGGGCCACGGGCCGCACACTCTATATCCTCGACGAGCCGACGACGGGCCTGCATTTCGAGGATGTGCGGAAACTGCTCGAGGTGCTGCATGAGCTGGTCGAGCAGGGCAACACGGTCGTGGTGATCGAGCACAACCTCGACGTTATCAAGACCGCCGACTGGATCATCGACATCGGCCCCGAGGGCGGCGACGGCGGCGGGCAGATCGTGGCCGTCGGCACCCCCGAGGATGTGGCCAAGGTCGAGGCAAGCCACACGGGGCGCTACCTTGCGGGGATGCTGAAGTCGCGGAAACTGGCGGCGGAGTAGCGCGCCCTCAGGCGATCAGATAGTCGGGCCAGAGCGTCTGGTAGCCCATATCCTCGAGTGCCGCGAGGGTCATGTCGGACACGGTGTTCGACCAGTTGAGCGTGCCGGTCATGATCTCGTTCTTGAAGGTGCTATCGTCCCAATGCACGCCCGCCGTGCCTGACCCGCCGTCCGTCTCGACCGGCACGCCGAGGTCGGATCGTGGGTCGGGACCGGCAAGAAGAGGATAGAGGTCGTTATAGGCCTTGGTCGCCGCATCGCCGGTAAAGCGCAGATCGCCCGCGTAGTCCGTCACAAGACCCATGGTCTTCCAGGCGGTCCCGAAACCGAGGCTGTGGAGCATCTCGTGAACGGCAAAGTCATCCCAAAGGCCTTTTGAGAGCCAATACGACGCATCTGCGCTATCCATCTTAACATAGCCTTGGCTCGGCAGAAGGCTGTCCGAACGCAATGACGTGTAGCCACCCCAGCCACCCAGGCCGCCAGTGCCGTCGAGCGTGGTCAGCGAAACACTGATGCGGATGTCGTCGATCACCCCCGTGGAGGTCGTCACGCTTGGAAGATCGCCCGTGATGATGTCGCTCAGGTATTCGGCCGACGTCTGGAAGCCGAGCTTCAGCGCATCCGTCCAGCCCGTCCCCGAGAAGATCAGGTCGATGTTGAAGCCGCCGGGCGTGTCCTTGCCGCTGGTATAGTCGATTGCCACCGTCGTGGTGGTGGTCGTGGGTGTCGTTGTGGTGGGCGAGGTGGGCGTGGGTGAGGTGGTCCCGCTATCGACGATGGGCTTTTGCTTGCCCTTGCCGCCGCCCGAGGTGCTACGACCAAGCGCGCCGTCGAAATCCAGAACCGGGGCGTCGCTTGCGGCATCGTCGTCGGACCGGGGCCAGGTTCCGAACAGGTCGAGCAGGACATCCGCGGCCTGGTCGGACCCACGCTCGATGGCAGGAATGTCGAGATCGAACGGTGAGGCGCGCCGGTCGCTGTCACGCGACAGGCTGAGAAGAAGATCGGCGATGGGGTCGCTTTCCGGGGCCGACCAGTCGTGATGGTGGTCGTGCTCAAGGAAATCGAGCGGAGGCAGTGCATCATCGTCCAGGGTCGAGACAAGCGGTTTCGACGGAGCCGCCGGTTCCGGGGTATGACGCCCGACAGTGTCCAAGCGAAACGGATCGGTGGGGTGATTGGCTGCCACGAAAGGATTGAACTGAAGCGCGCCGGACTTCATGGCCGGGCCGCTGTTCTGCATCTTCGCGCTATGTTTCGACATTTCCTGCCCCAAGCTGCCTCAGATTGAAGCGCTAGGGCTGGAAACAGGCAGGAAAAAGGCGCCGCGAGGGCGCCTTTCTGTCGAAGCGATGGAAGAGAGGCTCAGGCCTTGCGCGCTTTCATGCGCTTGGCGATGCCGTAGAGGCCGAGGCCACCCAGCAGCAGCGGAAGGCCAGCCGGGAGTGGAATGGGGTTCGGGCCGCCACCGCCACCGCCGTTCGGATCATCCGGAAAGCCCGCAAGCTTGTCACTACCAGCACGGTTGTTAGCCGACTGATAGCGCAATCCGACCGACCGGAAATCCGACAACTTCAGGAAACCGCCGAGATCCGACAAGTTGAACGTAAGTGCCGATCCATTGTCGGCGATCGCATCGTTGTTGAAGAACGCCAGAACGATGTCCAGATCGGCCTGGTCGAATTCGCCCAAGTTCCCGTTCAGGTTGTTGCTGTTTCCGCCAAGCGGCGTCGACGTGTCAAAGCAATAGTTTCCGGCTCCAACATTGTTGACGCACTGCGATGTAAACACCAACGGCACGCCATCGTTCTTGACGTTTCTCACATCTGTTCCGACGAAGGAAATCGGGCCACCAACATCGAACCCAATCAAATTGAGATGTCCGTCCGAAGTGCCAGTGTGCGAGACGGTGACCAAGAAGCTTCCGACGGGATCGTCACTGACAGTTACGAGAGGTGACAGCTTATCGGCGCCGTTAGTCGAAATATAATCACCAAACGTCAGCGTTGCCGCCGAGGCTGAGCCAAGTGTCGTCATCAGCGCAAGTGCCGAAGCCAGTGTCAAAGCTCTCATGTCAATCTCCTTGCATGGCGGTCCTGGCCATCATGAAACGCCAATCTTGGACCTCGCCAGTCCATCGCACGTTTTTGACTAATCTTGAACACAATTCCGCCACACAGCCATAAATGCAACCAAGGGATGCAACCCAAGCGCGCCCGATTCGCGTGTGGGTAGCTCGCGTTTCCGAAACCGTCCTGATCAGGGCCAAGGGGGGCCGACTGGTGACGTACCGCTGTTGCGCCTGCGGCGAATCACCACATCGGATAGCGTCGGCCTAGTTCAGCAAGCTCTGGGCCAGCCCCATCAACCCCAGCACCGTCGAGGTTGTCTCGTCGACCCGCACCACCTGGCCGTCGATCACGTAGTAGCGCTCGCCGGGCCGCAGCGGGGGCAGGCTGTAGCGGTCATAGTCTTCGACCCAGCGGCGGTCGTAGCCGTCGATGCGCGTGCCGGGGCGGATCACGATGACCTCGCTCTCGGCCCCGCGCGGCTGGTCGCGCTTGGCATGGCCCGGGGGCTGGCAGCCGTTGTCCTTCTTGGCAAGGCCGGGCGGGCAGCCCTTGGGTCCGGCCACCGCCACGTCGGCGAGGCCGAGCGTGCCGCAGGCGGCCAGGGCGGCGAGGATGTAACGCAGTGTCATGGGCAGTCCTCCACAATTCCGCACATCAACGCCAAGCGAGGCAGCCCGTTCCGCCCTCACTCCATCGGGCGGAAGTTGAGGCTTGCGCCCTCCTTGATCCCGCTCGGCCA
>JANPJD010000222.1:0-4701 GCA_031425325.1 Rhodobacterales bacterium
CGTGACGAACGTGCGGAACACGGCCTCGCCCCACTGGCGGCGGTGGCTCGGCCCGGCGCATCGCTGTCTTGTGCCGTTCAGCGCCTTTGCAGAGCCGATCCCGGGCGGCAATGCCTGGTTCCGGCTGGCAGGGGACGCGCCTGCATTTTTTGCGGGCCTGCATGTGCGGGGCTGGACCTCGGTCCGCAAGCTGAAGGACGGCCTGACCACGGACGACCTTTTCGCGTTCCTGACGACCATCCCCAATGCCGAGGTCGGCGCGGTCCATCCCAAGGCAATGCCGGCGATTTTGACCGAGGCGCAGGACTGGCATCGCTGGCTGACCGCGCCCTGGCCCGAGGTCGCGGCCTTGCAGCGCCCGCTGGGCGACGGTCTGCTCCTGCGCCAGGCTTGAAACCCCGCCTCATTGACAATGCCGGGGGCTGCTCACATGTTGCGCCGCCATGCCCGGCCCCCTTCCAATGAGGTTCTGATGCCCGTCGTCGTCGTCGAATCTCCGGCCAAGGCCAAGACGATCAACAAGTATCTCGGGTCCGACTACACGGTGCTCGCGTCCTACGGCCATGTCCGCGACCTGCCGCCCAAGGACGGCTCGGTCGATCCAGACGCCGGTTTCGCGATGCAGTGGGAGGTGGCGGCCGACAGCAAGAAGCATGTCCGCGCCATCGCCGAGGCGCTGAAATCGGATGACCACCTGATCCTTGCCACCGACCCCGACCGCGAGGGCGAGGCGATCTCGTGGCACCTGCAAGAGGCGCTCGCCTCGTCGCTGAAGAAGGGCAAGACCGTCAGCCGCGTCACCTTCAACGCGATCACCAAGGCCGCCGTGACCGAGGCCATGAAGAACCCCCGGCAGGTCGATCAGCCGCTGGTCGAGGCCTATCTCGCACGCCGGGCGCTTGACTACCTTGTTGGCTTCACGCTGTCGCCGGTGCTTTGGCGCAAGCTGCCGGGTGCCAAGTCGGCGGGGCGCGTGCAATCGGTCTGCCTGCGCCTGATCGTCGAGCGCGAGATGGAGATCGAGGCCTTCCGGGCGCGAGAGTTCTGGACGGTGACGGCCCTTCTCGCCACCCCCCGTGGGCAAGAGTTCGAGGCGAGGCTGACCGTGCTGGGCGGCCGCAAGCTTGACAAGTTCGACGTGCCGACCGCCGAGGCGGCGGAGCTTGCCGTTCACGCGGTCCAGTCGCGCGACCTGACGATCAAGTCGGTCGAGGCGAAGCCCGCAAGCCGCAATCCCTATCCGCCCTTCATGACCTCGACCCTGCAACAAGAGGCGAGCCGCAAGTTCGGCATGGGTGCCAAGCAGTGCATGTCGACAGCACAGCGCCTGTATGAGGCGGGGCATATCACCTACATGCGGACCGACGGCATCGACATGGCGCCCGAGGCCGTGATGGCCGCGCGCGACGAGATCAAGCGGCGGTTCGGGCCTGCTTACGTCCCTGACAGCCCGCGCATGTACAAGAACAAGGCCAAGAACGCGCAAGAAGCGCACGAGTGCATCCGCCCGACCGACATGGCCGCCGCCCCCGACAGCCTGCGCCTCGAAGCGGACCAGAAGAAGCTCTACGACCTCATCTGGAAGCGCACTCTGGCCAGCCAGATGGCCGCCGCGCGGATGGAGCGGACGACCGTCGACGTCGCAAGCGCCGACGCTCAGGTCGAGTTGCGCGCGACGGGCCAGGTCGTGCTGTTCGACGGCTTTCTCAAGATCTACGATCAGGGCCGCGACGACGAGGATGACGACGAGGGCCGCCTGCCGCAGATCATGGAGGGCGAGACCGCCGCGAAGCGCGCCGTGACGCCCACGCAAAGCTTCACCCAGCCGCCGCCGCGCTACACCGAGGCGACGCTGGTCAAGCGCATGGAAGAGCTTGGTATCGGCCGCCCCTCGACCTATGCGAGTGTGCTGACCACGATCCAAGACCGCGAATACGTCCGCAAGGACAAGAACCGTCTGTTCCCCGAGGACAAGGGGCGGCTCGTGACGGCGTTCCTGACGAACTTCTTCCGTCGTTATGTCGAGTACGACTTCACCGCCGATCTTGAGACGCAACTTGACGACGTGTCGGCGGGAACGCGCGACTACAAGGAAGTGCTTGCCCGCTTCTGGCGCGACTTCAGCGCAGCGATCGCCGAGACAGCGGACCTTCGGATCGGCGAGGTCCTGACCAAGATCGACGAGTTCCTGGCCCCGCATCTGTACCCGGCCCGCGCCGACGGGTCCGATCCGCGCATCTGCCAAGTCTGCGGGACCGGACGGCTTCACCTCAAGACCGCGCGCTCGGGCGGGGCCTTCATCGGCTGCGGCAACTATCCCGAATGCCGCTACACGCGCCCCATCTCGATCGCGGGCGGCGAGGAGGCGGCGGGGTTCGTCGACGGGCAGGTGCTGGGCGAGGACGAGAACGGTCTGCCGATCACGCTGCGGACGGGCCGCTTCGGCCCCTACGTCCAGCGCGGCGAGGCGACCGAGGCGAACCCCAAGCCGCCGCGCGCCAGCCTGCCAAAGGGCTGGGCGCCCGACAGCGTGACGCTGGAGCGCGCCTTGCAACTGCTGAACCTGCCCCGGCAGGTCGGTGCCCATCCCGCCGACGGCCAGCCCGTCGAGGCGGCGATCGGGCGCTTCGGGCCGTATGTAAAGCACGGCTCGGTCTATGCGAACCTGCCGGACGTCGAAGAGGTCTTCAGCATCGGGATGAACCGCGCCGTCGAGGTGTTGGCGCAGAAGTCGGTGCGGGGCGGACGTGTGGCCGCACAGCCCCTGCGCGAACTGGGTGCACATCCGGATGGCGGCCTCGTGCTGGTGATGCCGGGCCAGTATGGGCCTTATGTCAAATGGGAGAAGGTCAACGCGACCCTTCCCAAGGAGCTGACGCCGGAAACCGTCACGCTGGACGAAGCGCTGGCCCTGATCGCCGAGAAGGCGAGCAAGGGCGGCAAGGGCAAGGCGCCGCGCAAGGCGGCGGCAAAGGCGAAGCCCGCTGCCAAGAAGGTGGCAGCAAAGCCCAAGGCCGCGGCGAAGCCGAAGGCCAAGCCAGCCGCAAAGGCCGCGCCGAAAGCCGCCAAAGCCACCACGATCTGACGTATGCTGCGGCGCGGCAATTGACAGGCGCAAAGCCCGAGACCAAGACTGCCCTGACCTGCGGGAGGATGCGTATGAAGAAGGTTTACCCCTCGGCCGCCGAGGCGCTGGACGGGCTTCTGTTCGATGGGATGCTGATTGCCTCGGGCGGCTTCGGCCTGTGCGGCATCCCCGAATTGCTGATCGCCGCAATCCGCGACGCAGGCACGAAAAGCCTGACGGTTGCCTCGAACAACGCAGGTGTGGACGGCTTCGGGCTGGGCGTGTTGCTGGAAACGCGCCAGGTGAAGAAGATGATCTCGTCCTATGTCGGCGAGAATGCCGAGTTCATGCGCCAGTACCTGTCGGGCGAGTTGGAGCTGGAGGTCAACCCGCAAGGCACGCTGGCAGAGCGGATGCGAGCGGGCGGCGCGGGTATTCCGGGCTTCTACACGAGAACCGGGGTCGGCACCGTCATCGCCGAGGGCAAGGAGGTGAAGACCTTCGACGGCCAGGACTATATTCTCGAACGCGGGATCGTGGCCGATCTTTCCATCGTCAAGGCCTGGAAGGCCGATCCCAGCGGCAACCTCGTGTTCCGCAAGACCGCGCGCAATTTCAACCCTCCCGCCGCAACCTGCGGCAAGGTCTGCGTCGCGGAGGTCGAAGAGATCGTGCCGCTGGGCAGTCTTGATCCCGACGGCATCCACCTGCCGGGCATCTATGTGCACCGGATCGTGCAGGGGCATCACGAGAAGCGGATCGAGCAGCGCACGGTTCGCAAGCGGGAGATCGCCTGATGTGGACCCGTGACCAGATGGCGGCCCGTGCGGCGCAGGAATTGCAGGACGGCTGGTATGTGAACCTCGGGATCGGCATCCCGACGCTGGTGTCGAACCACATCCCCGAGGGCATCGAGGTAACTCTGCAATCCGAGAACGGGATGCTCGGCATGGGCGCCTTCCCCTTTGAGGGCGATGAGGATGCCGACCTGATCAATGCGGGCAAGCAGACGATCACCGAACTGCCGCAGACCGCCTTCTTCGACTCGGCACAGTCCTTTGCGATGATCCGGGGCGGCAAGATCGCCATGGCGATCCTGGGCGCGATGGAGGTCAACGAGACGGGCGATCTTGCGAACTGGATGATCCCGGGCAAGCTCGTCAAGGGCATGGGCGGTGCCATGGACCTTGTCGCGGGCGTGAAGCGCGTTGTCGTCGTGATGGACCACACCAACAAGGCGGGCGAATCGAAGGTGCTGCGGGCCTGCACGCTGCCCCTGACCGGAAAGGGCGTGGTCGACCGGATCATCACCAACCTCGGCGTGCTCGATGTGGTGCCGGGCGGGCTGAAGATCGTCGAGGTGGCCGATGGCGTGACCGAAGCCGAACTTCGCAAGGCGACCGAGGCAACCCTCGTTGACTGAGCATGTCGTCGAGCGCGAAGTGTCTGGGCACAAGGGCCGCTATGTCATCCGCCACGGCGAGGACGAGGCGGAGCTGACCTATTCCATCACCTCGCCCACGCTGGTGATCGCGGACCATACGGGCGTGCCCGACAGCTTTCGCGGGACCGGAGCGGGTCTTGCGCTGATCACCCGGCTGGTGGCCGATGCGCGGGCCGAAGGGTTCAGGATC
>JANPJD010000223.1:0-8246 GCA_031425325.1 Rhodobacterales bacterium
CGCGGGGCGTCGCACCAACGCAAACCATTGCGATTGATGAAGACAATGCCGCTCAGCACCCGCCGATCATCAACCCTGGGCTTGCCATGGCTCTTCGGGAAGAACGGCTTCAACCGCTCCATCTGCTCGTCCGTCAGCCAGTAAAGATTGCTCATCATCACCCCCGTCAGTTCGGGAGCTTGAATCACGCAGGCAGGGACGCCTCAAGCCGATTAATGGGTCCTGACCCTAGGCTCCAGACTCATTGATCGTCAAAGCCAGAACATGACGGTTGCGGCGAGGGCGACCGCGGAGAGGAAGACCTTCGGGACATCTCTCGTAGCGAGTGGTAACCCGTCGCCAATCCTTCGGTCGCCCGAACATCATCTCGATCTGGTTCCGACTATGGCTTGGTACATTTTTCCGGACAACCGCATCATATACTCGGTTGACACTCTGTTAACTCATCCCTGCTCAGTTATCCCGGCTAATGGGTCTTCACCCTAACCGAAACTGGGCAATATTCGTTCGTTCAAACAAATGCTGACAGCAGGCGGTCGCGTGAACGCAGGATGTGAACGCGCATGGCAGCCCCGGCAGCCTCAGTGTCGCCCGCCCGGAAGGCGGCCAGAAGGTTTTCGTGCTCCTCCAGGGCCTCCTGGGTGACGCGCGTGTGAAACATAAGCCGGAAGATATGCAGATGGACATGCTGGTTGAACAGCGTCAGGCGGATTACGTCGTTTCCGGCAATCTTCAGGATCGCATCGTGAAAATCGGCATCCGCGCGGGCGAACCTTGAATAGCGGCTGGTTCGATCAACTGGGGCAGCGCCATGGCCCATGTCGGTCATCGCATCTTCCAGCAGCTTCAGCGACTCTGACGTCATGTTTAGGGCTGCAAGGCGCGCACCCTCGGGCTCGAGTAGCAGGCGGAACGTATACAGGTCGTCAAACTGCTTGCGTGTCAGTTGTGGTGCCGCCGAATAGCCGATGAGATGGGCCTTTCGTACAAGGCCTTCGCGCTCCAGCAAGGCCAACGCTTCTCGGACGGGCGTCTGCGACACCTCAAGATCGCGGGCAAGCACATCAATCGGAATACGCGCGCCCGGTGCGATGGCCAGCGACATCAGGCGTTCATAGATGGTGTCGTAGACCCGATCGACGATACTGGACGGCCGCAGCTGCGCTGTGCGTTTTCCTGCCCGATCCACCGCCGGTTCCATCCCGTCTCTCCCCCCACATTCGACATGACACTGGCACTTCCGTCACAAACAGGCTACTGAAAGTCAAATCAGGTATCATATACGATATTATATATGATTTACGACGTTCAATGATATTGCTGCGCACGTATGCCGTGCCGGTGCCCGAAGACCAGATGAGGACCCCTCTCCGCGCTGCGGGGCGGAATCCGAGTGCCAGACAGATGAGCGTCTTGCGGGCCTTGCCTGCCGCCAGACCCGGAAAATGGAGGACAAGACGATGGGTTACTTCGGGACGATCAGGGCCCCGCAGGAGATTGTCTTCGGGGCTGGTCAGCGCAGGGCACTGGGCCGGATCGCAGCGCGCCTGGGAAAACGTGCGCTGATCGTCACGGATGCCCGACTGGCCCAAGAGGCAGACTTTCTGGGCATGGTCGGCGATCTGAAGGCATCGGGCCTGACGCTGCGTATCGAAAGCGGCACGCTGCCCGATGTCCCGGTTGAAACTGCGATCACGGCGGCGGACGCGGCGCGCGATTTTTCACCTGATGTGGTGATTGCGGTCGGCGGTGGGTCATGTCTCGACATGGCCAAATGCGTGGCCTTGCTGATCTCGCACGGCGGTCGGCCACAGGACTACTATGGCGAGTTGAAGGTGCCCGGTCCGATCCTGGCCCTGATCGCCGTTCCTACCACGGCGGGCACCGGGTCCGAGGTCACGCCGGTCGCGGTCCTGTCTGATTCCGAGCGGAGTCTGAAAGTGGGCATCTCGAGCCCGCATCTCATCCCGAAGGTGGCTCTGTGCGACCCCGATCTGACGCTGACCTGCCCGCGCGGATTGACCGCCATCGCCGGGGCCGATGCCCTGACCCATGCGATCGAGGCCTTTACGGCCATGCGCCGACCCGTGACGTCGACGCTGACGCAGGACCGTGTGTTCATCGGCAAGAATGCATTGTCCGATCAGTTCGCGCTGACGGCGATCTCGCTCTTGTGGAAGGGCCTCGAAAGTGCCTGCGCCAACGGGGCGGATACCACCGCCCGGGCGCAGGTGATGCAGGGCGCTACCTTTGCAGGCTTGGCCTTTGGGGTTGCAGGCACGGCGGCGGCGCATGCCATCCAGTACCCCGTCGGGGCCCTGACTCACACCCCTCACGGACTAGGCGTAGCCTGCCTGATGCCTTGGGTGATGGAATGGAACCGACCGGCCATCGGCCCGGAACTGGCCCAGATCGCCGTCGCCATGGGCTTGGCCTCGGCTGACGAGGTCATCCCCGCAATCGCCGCGCTGTTCGGACGGATCGGCATCCCGCCCACACTCGCCGAGCTCGGATTGTCAGAGGACCGCATCCCCTGGGTTGCAGAGCAATCTTGCGGGATCGAACGGCTGATCCAGAACAATCCGCGGCCCCTGAGCCGGGACGACATGAACCGGCTGCTGGTTGCGGCCTTCACCGGCGATCACGGTCTGATCCAGTAATCACAAGGCCGACACATGAACCTGAGCCCCCCTCCTTGTTTTGCCGATCCCGCGCTGCATGCCCATGGCCTGTTCATCGGCGGCAACTGGGTCACCGGTGACGGTATACCCGTGATCGACCCCTCCAGCGCGACGGTCCTCGCCGAAGTTCCGGATGCCACGATCGCGGACGCCCTGAGGGCGGTCGAGGCGGCGCATGACGCCGCAGCCGGCTGGCGTGCGACGCCCCCCCGGCAGCGCGCCGAGATTCTGCGCCGCTGGTTCACGCTGATGACCGAGCATGCCGAAGACCTCGCGATGCTGATCTCGTTGGAAAACGGCAAGGCCCTGCCCGATGCGCGCGGCGAAGTGGCCTATGCGGCAGAGTTCTTCCGCTGGTATTCCGAGGAAGCTGTCCGCATCGCGGGCGAGTTCCGTCATGCGCCATCCGGGGCGCATCGCATTTTGGTCGACCATGAACCCATCGGAGTCGCGGTGCTGATCACGCCATGGAACTTCCCCGCGGCGATGGCCACCCGCAAGATCGGTCCGGCTCTGGCGGCAGGCTGCACGGTGATCCTGAAACCCGCCTCGGAAACGCCGCTGACCGCCTATGCGATGGCGCGTCTCGGCGCCGAGGCCGGGGTGCCTGCGGGGGTCGTCAACGTACTGACTACGACCCAACCCGGCCCGGTCGTCGGCGCCATGCTGGCAGACCCCCGCGTGCGGAAGCTGTCGTTCACCGGATCGACGGGCGTCGGGCGCACCCTGCTGGCCGAGGCGGCCTGGACCGTGGTGTCCTGCTCGATGGAACTGGGGGGCAACGCGCCCTTCGTGGTGCTCGACGACGCTGATCTCGAGGCAGCCCTGGATGGGGCGATGATCGCAAAGATGCGAAACGCAGGCGAAGCCTGCACGGCCGCCAACCGTTTCTACGTGCAATCCGGGATCCACGACGCGTTCGTCGCAGGTTTGACCTGCCGCATGGCGGCACTGAAGATCGGCGCAGGCACGGAGCCTGGCACGCAAGTCGGCCCCATGATCACGGCAAGCGCCGTCAACAAGATCGACCGGCTGGTAAGGCAGGCCGTGGCGCGCGGCGCAACCGTCACCACCGGTGGGGCGGCTTTGCCGGGTTCGGGCTACTTCTATCCGCCCACCGTCATCGAGAACGTACCCGACGACGCCGAGATCGCCCATGAGGAGATCTTTGGCCCCGTCGCGGCGATCTACCGGTTTGAGACGGAGGAGCAGGCGATCCGGATGGCCAACGACACGGAGTATGGGCTTGCGGCCTATGTCTACTCGCGCGACCTCTCGCGGGCGCTGCGGATCGGCAAGGGGATCGAGGCGGGCATGGTGGCGATCAACCGTGGCCTGATGTCCGACCCGGCCGCGCCGTTTGGCGGGGCCAAGCAAAGCGGCCTCGGGCGCGAGGGCGGCGTCACCGGCATCCTCGAGTTCATGGAGCCGAAGTACTACGCGGTCAGCCTCTAGGCGTTGATCGGCTTCAGCACGGTCCTGATCGCGGTTCTCATCATTTGGCTGAACCTGCACCCGCGACTGGCCTTCGCAGTGGCGTTGACCGTTGCGGCTGCCTTCGGTGCGATCATGGGGGCGGCGATCCACTATTTGAAAGTGCCCAGCACTACGCCGCGCTGGTCCAGGCGATAGAGCGTGGCGAAGCCGACGCGGCTGCCGCGACTATGGTGTTTCTGTGCCGATCGGATCGCTGACCGCCCGCAGCGAGGTAAAGTCCATGCCTCGGTCCACAACCACGTCCCGACGGAGCGTTCTAGCGGGCTCGTCTGACGAAATAGCACACCGCGGTCGACGCAGTATTGAGCGGCAGGAGTTTCCGGTCTAAAGGCGACCGCCGCGTCGTTGTCGCGGTCCGGATGTCCCGCAAGGAAGACCCCATGAGAAAGTCCGACGATAACGATCTCGCCAGCCGTCGTGCCGCCGCGGCCGAAGCCAAGGCCGCACAGCTTCAGGCGCACCGTGCCGCCAAGGAAGCCGCAGAGCCGACCCGGCTTGAGCGGCAGGAAGAGCAGCGCGAGATAGCTGCGGCCAGAGACGCGCGGCGCGCCAAGCTTGAACAGGCCAAGCTCGAACAACGTGATCGCGCCGAGGCCGCCGCGGCTGAGGACCAGGCCGCGATCGCTGCGGTCGCCGAAGCAGAGGCGAAAGCCAACGAGCAAGCCGCGAATGAGCTGGCCTTGCAAGCTGCCGAGGACGAGGCGGCAAAGAAAGCCGAGCGGGACCGGCGCTACGCCGAGCGCAAGGCAAAGAAGCGATGATTGAGGCTATGGCAACGCGTGGGAGGTGAAGCTGGGGCAACCTGACGAGCGTCGGGGTTGGGGGAAGTCTAGGCAGGAGCATGGCCGAGAAAAGGGTGGGCAGAACGTCGGCCGCCCTTCCCATACACTGTGCAGCCGCTATCCGTTCAACTTAACCACCTGCCGGAACCGCTGCCGATACTGGAGCGGGGATATCCCCGTCGCGCATTTGAAGATGCGGCCGAACGCAGCCGGTCTGGCAGTCCTGCGGGAGCCACGGAGTAGCCCACACTTCAAGCGAGGTCGTCTCCCGGCACCTCGGCCACGGCAGGGACACCAAAGAATTTGTGCAAGGTCTTTGGGGTCGAAGCTGAGATCTCCAGAAGGCTGGGCGCTGGAGCCGCGCGAGGTCAGAAGGCGGTCCAGCCCCCATCGGTGGAGAAGGTTCCCCCGGTCATGTTCCCGGCCTCTGGCGACAAGAGGTAGACCATCATCGAGACCTGCTCGGCCACCGTTGCGGGGCGGCGGTTCTGGTCAGCGTAAGCGAGGATCGACGTCGTCTTGAGACGGCCCATGCCGGGACCGGGTCCGGCGGCGGCGTTCTGTGCGGCGACAAGCGCGCCGGCGCGGGCCACCATCGGCGTGTCTGTCGCAGCCATATTCACCGAGTTCACCCTTATGCCCCAGGGCGCATAGTCCACCGCGGCGTTCCGCGTAATTCCGTTCACCGCATGCTTGGAAGCGACATAGGCCGGATTGCCGGCGAGTCCGGTAAGCCCGGCAATCGAACCTACGTTGAGGATCGCCCCGCCCCGGCCCTGCGCCATCAACTGCCGGAGTTCGTGGCGCAGCGACAGGAACACGCCTTTCACGTTCGTACGGAATACCGCGTCCCAGTAATCCTCTGTCGCCTGGTGCAGCGGTGCAAAGACGAGATCCCTCTGCGAGGGGTAGTCTATTGGTTCGCCCGAATGGACGCCGTCCATGACACCCGCATTGTTGAGCGCGGCGTCGATGCCGCCGAAGGCCTCTACTGCCGTGCCGACCATGCGTGCACAGGTGGCGTCCTCTGCCACGTCGCCGGCGACGAACCGTGTCGCGAACCCTGCCGAGGCGATCTCCTCCATCGACGCACGGCCCTCTTCCTCCAGCCAGTCGACGCCGACGACATTCGCCCCTTCGCGGGCAAGCCGCCACGCCGCTCCGCGTCCCATGCCGCGGGCGCATCCCGTGACGATCACCGTCTTTCCGGCGAAGCGGTCTGGCACGAAGTAGTCGTCGGGCATCGGCGCGACATTCAGACGGCCGGGCACGTCGGGGTCGGGCGGGTCCCAGGGTGTGGCGTAGGCCGCGCCCTGCGCGGCGGCTTGTGTGCGGCCGAAACCGCCAGCCCCACCGGCGGCCACAGCGGGGAGTTTCAGGGCGTCACTCGGGCTCATGGTAGTCTCCGTTGGTCAGGCGGACGGCACGGACTGCATCATCGCCACCGCGTCGCGGATGAACTGCAGCCCGAGTGCCAGCTGCAGCACGCCGAATACCGCGCCAAAGAGCTGAAGTGGAACGGGGCCGATCACGCCAATGATCGTCTTCGCGCGTAGCATCAAAAGCCAGTTGAGAGCGATCAGCCCTAGGCCGAGCGCGAGGATGCCAAGCTTCGTCTCCCACCCCGGGAAGGGCGTGGCGAAGATCAGCGGCACCGAGACGGCGATGGGCGGGAACAGCCCGGGAAAGGCAATGGCGGCGGGCGGAGTCTGCTCCGGGTGGAGTAGCGGTGCAAGAGCGGCCGGCACGAGCAGCGCCTGCAGAGACAGCGCCACCAGCACCAGGCCACCCGCGCCGATCAGGACCGGAAAGGAAATTCCCTGCGCCCCCAGAGACGCGTTGCCAATCAGCACGGTGAGCACGAAAGCGCCCGCGACGAGCAGGGCAGAACGGTCGGCGAGCGCCCGCACGCCGGGCGCCGCGTCGCTCTCACCGACCTTCGAGAAGACGGCGATGGCGCGGATCGGACCCATCGTCATGAACAGGAGCCCGAACAGGTCGCCCCACGGCATCTCGGTCATGCATGTCATCCCTTGAAGAGTCGGGTTGCCGCCTGCAGCAACCAGAACGCCGGGTCGCCCGTCGCACGCGCTTCTTCGGCCCAGCGGGACGAAGCTACCGCTTCAACCATGATCCAAGGGAGTGCCTACCTGCCCAATCTGGGCGCCTCCTTTAACGTCATTCGGCTGCCCGTTCGGTCTGAGCCGCGACCAACGCCTCGAAGTCGCTGACAAGCCGGGCGAGGCGCAGCATCGCGCGGCGGTCGATCGCCGCAAGGTCGTTCCGGGCCGCGGCCTCGCCGCCTTCGACGGCAAGCCGCCAGGCGGCCTCGCCGGAGCGGGCGAGCCAGCCTTTCTTTTCGAGCGCGGCGAGCTTTCGGCGCACAGTCTCACGCGGGATGTCCGTGACGTCGGCAATGCGCGAAGCACTGATGCCGAGCCGCTCGGGGGGAATTGCGGAGGGGTCGGATCCAGTCTTGAGCGCGGCGCGGACCGCTCTCAGGTACACCTGTCCAACGAGCCCGAGTACCATCATCGATTGAAGATCGCCCCGGAAGGCGCGGCTGAGATCGGTGAAATGTTCGATAAAGAACTCCACCCAGCGATACTGGTACGCCATGTAATCGGCGTCGAAGGCGGCGAGCACCTCATCGGCGCGCCGGGATGCCTTGCTTTTGGGCTGCGCTTGCATCCGGGCGGCCTCATCTTCAACGCCCGGGGTCATGGGCCGACGTCGTTTCGGGTAAGCCTATCACAGGCCGCCCGTCGGCGCGCGGGCAACCTGCACGATCCGGAAAGGCGCCTTTTACCGCAGGACGACGCGAGGCGGCGTGATCCGGACGGTCCGGGGACGACCGCGCCCGGTCGCGGCAACCCCCTAAATCCACATCGGCGAGACGCCCCCACTCAGGACCCACCGCTGCCCCCGTCTACACGGGTCGTGTCGATCTCGACACCAAGCAACCGGAAGTGTCGCCCGGTCCTCTGGCGATCTCGAGTGCATGTTCGCAGCGCACTTGCCCGTGCGGCAGCGCGATCCTGTGCCGCACGTAGGCGCCCAATGTGAGCAGGTGCCGCCTTCTTGTTGAGGCGTCCGCGGCAGTATCTCTCGTCAGGCAGTTCCAGCTTGGAGACGACGATGTACGATCCGGAGAGGTTCCGACTTGACGGGCAGGTTGCGGTGGTCACCGGTGCCGGCGCCGGAATCGGCCGGAGCATCGCGCACCTGTTCGCGGGCGCCGGGGCGGCTGTCGTCGTCAGCGACCTGAAGCCCGAGCGGGCCGAAG
>JANPJD010000224.1:0-27169 GCA_031425325.1 Rhodobacterales bacterium
GGGCGTGCCATTCCGGCCTTGGGCATCGGCCTGTGGCAGGTCGGAGATGCGGCGACGGTTGTGGCCGATGCGCTGGGTCTTGGCTACCGTCTGGTGGACGGGGCTGCAATCTACGGCAACGAGGCGGGCTTCGGCGAGGGACTGCGGCGCGCAGGCCTGCCGCGCGACGAGGTCTTCGTGACCACGAAGTGCTGGAACGATGCCCAAGGGTTCGATGCGGCGCTGCGCGCCTTCGACGATAGCCTCGGGCGGCTCGGCCTAGATCATGTCGACCTGTACCTAATCCACTGGCCCTGTGCCGCGCGCGATCTTTATGTCGAGACCTGGAAGGCCTTCATCCGCCTGCGAGACGAGGGGCGGGCGACGTCCATCGGGGTGTCGAACTTCCAGCCCGACCACCTGCGCCGTCTGGTGGACGAGACGGGCGTCGTGCCTGCGCTGAATCAGATCGAACTGCACCCCGAGTTGCAGCAGACCGAACTTCGCGCGCTTCATGCAAAGCACGGGATCGTCACGCAAAGCTGGACGCCGCTCGGCAAGGGCCGGACCTTCGAGCATCCCGTGATCGCAGGGATCGCCGCTCGCACGGGACGCAGCGCGGCGCAGGTCATCCTGCGCTGGCACCTCGACCTCGGGCTGTCCGTCATTCCGCGCTCGAGCCGCGTGGCGGGCCTGCGCGAGAACTTCGAGGCGCAGGATTTCAGCCTGACGCCCGAGGACCACGCGGCCATCGCGGGCCTTGACGCAGCCGCGCGGCTTGGCCCCGACCCGGACGCCTTCGGCTGATCAGGCGCGCACCCCGGCGAAGCGCTGCTGCCAGTCGGCGCGCTCGTCGTCGGTGATCTTGCGGAACAGGTTCTCGGGCACGCCATAGGCATGGCCGGGAGGAAGGGCGGTCAGCGCCGCACCGATGTCGGACGGCCAGGTCCAGTCCCCGCTGCCCATCGCGGTCATCATGGCCTGTGCGGCATCGGGGATGAACGGGCGCGACAGGATCGCGTAGACTCGGATGAGGTTGAGCGCGAGGCGCACGATGGCCTCGGCGCGCGCGGGCTCTGTCTTGATGGCAGACCAGGGGGCGGCGGCCTGCAGGTATTCGTTGCCCACCACCCAGATGCCGCGCAATTCGGCGGCGGCCTTGCGGACCTCCATCGCCTCCATCAGCGCCTCGTAGTCGCGGATGCGTGCGCCGAGATCGGCGATCAGCGCCGTCTCGAGGGGCCCCGGCGCACCGCCGCCCGGTACCGTGTCGCCCAGTTTTGACGCGCCGAACTTGGTCACGCGGCTGACGAAGTTGCCCAGCACATCGGCAAGGTCCTTGTTCACTGCCGTCTGGAAGTTCTCCCAGGTGAACTCGGAATCGCTGTTCTCGGGGGCGTGCGACAAAAGCCACCAGCGCCAGTAATCCGCTGGAAGGATCGACAGGGCCTGATCCATGAACACGCCGCGTCCCTGGCTGGTGGAGAACTGGCCGCCGTCATAGTTGAGGTAGTTGAACGACTTGATGTAGTCGACGAGCTTCCAGGGCTCGCCCGATCCCATGATCGTCGCGGGGAAGGACAGGGTATGGAACGGCACGTTGTCCTTGCCCATGAACTGCACATAGCGCACGTCCGCAGCGCCTTCGTCGGTGCGCCACCAGCGCCGCCAGGCGGCATCGGGCAGTCCTTGCGCGTCAGCCCATTCGGCTGTCGCGGCGATGTATTCGATGGGCGCGTCGAACCAGACGTAGAAGACCTTGCCCTCCATCCCCGGCAAGGGTTGATCGCCCTTCCGCACCGGCACGCCCCAGGCGAGGTCGCGCGTGATGCCTCGGTCCTGCAACCCCTCGCCGTCGTTGAGCCATTTCTTCGCGATCGAGGTCGTGAGGATCGGCCAGTCGGTTTTCGAGTCGATCCAAGCCGAAAGCTTGTCCTTGAGCGCGCGCTGGCGCAGGTAGAGGTGCTTCGTCTCGCGCACCTCGAGATCGGTTGAGCCCGAGATGGCGCTGCGCGGGTTGATGAGGTCGGTCGGGTCGAGTTGCTTGGTGCAGTTCTCGCACTGGTCGCCCCGCGCCTTGTCGTAGCCGCAGTTGGGACAGGTGCCCTCGATGTAGCGGTCGGGCAGGAAGCGGTTGTCGGCGATGGAGAAGACTTGCTTCTCGGACACCTCCTCGATCAGTCCGTTTTCGGCAAGCCGTCCCGCGAAATGCTGCGTCAGGCGGTGGTTTCGCTGGCTGGACGAGCGCCCGAAATGGTCGAAGGACAGCCGGAAGCCGTCGGCGATCTCCTTTTGCACCTTGTGCATCGCGGCGCAGAAGACGTCGACCGGCTGACCCGCCTTGGCGGCGGCAAGCTCGGCCGGGGTGCCGTGCTCGTCCGTGGCGCAGATGAACATCACTTCGTGACCGCGTCCGCGCATGTAGCGGGCATAAAGGTCGGCAGGCAACTGACTGCCCACGAGGTTGCCCAGGTGCTTGATCCCGTTGATGTAGGGAATTGCTGAAGTGACGAGGATGCGTGCCATGCGAAGCCCCTGGTGGCGGTCTGCGGGCTTCGTCTAGCGCAATGTCCGGGCAGTGGCGAGTGGGGTTGCGCGGCCAGTTCGGGGTCAGTCGACCCGCGCGATGCGGGCCAGCACATCGAGGCGCACCTCGTCGCCCACAAGCTCGGGCCAGCCCGAAGCACCGAACGCCCCGCGCGAGATGGTGCCACGCAGGCGCACGGTCAGGTGGCCCAGATCGCCCGGGGCCTGCCCGGCCTGGAGGTAGATGTCGGCCTGCATGGTCATGGGCCGGGTGACGCCGCGCAGTGTGAGGTCGCCCTCGACCGTTGCGGTCGCGCCCGAGGCCTGCAGGGTGCGGGACACGAAGGTGATCGTCCCGAAGCGCGCAGTGTCAAGCACGGTCGGGCCCTTCATCGCCGAGGCGGCGAAGGGAAAGTTCGCCTCGGCCCCGGTCGCGTCCAGCACGACCCGGACCTGGGACCTCGCCGCGCGGTCGAAGTCCAGCATCACGTCGGCTTCTGCAATCGGCAACCGGCCGGTGATGTGCTCGGTCCCGAAGTCGGTCTCGAACCGGACCTGCGACTTGTCACGCTCGAGCGCATAGCGTTGCGGCGCGGCAAGGGCTGGCCCCGCCAGGGCAATCATCATGATCAACAGGATGGCACGCATCGGCGGACTCCTTCGCCGTGAAGCCTAGCACGGATCTGCGCGCCGTCCCGGTTCCCGTCGATCCGGACGGCCGGGGGCCGATCACGAGCGCGTGGCGACGCGATCCGGGCTTGCGCCCGAAGGGGGCTTCGGGCCTTCTGCCCGCACATCCGAAACGGGGTCGTCCGATGCGTGCAACCTTGGGTCTTGTGGCGGTGCTGCTGCTGCTGCTGCCTGCCTGCGAGCGCCTCGAAGGCGTTGTGCCGGGGCAGGCGCCCCCGAGCGCGGGTGTGCCCAAGGTCAGCGTGACGTCGCTGGATGCGGCACCTGCGGCCGAGGGGGCAAGTGGGGCCGCCGAGGGTGTCGTCGGCCCGGAAGACGCTGCCGTAAATCCGGCTGCGGCTGCCTTGCCTGAAACCACCCCGTCCGAGGCAACCGCAGCCGACGCTCCGGAAGCCGAAGCGCCGCCGCCCGATGTGCTCCGCTCGCCCGCCCGCATCGCTTGCGAACGGGACGGAGGCTCGTTCGCGCGGGTCGGCACCACGGGGTCTTTTGCTTGCGTGCGCCGCACCCGCGACAGCGGCAAGACCTGCGACCGCGAGGGCGATTGCGAGGGGCTGTGCCTCGCGCGGTCCCGCACTTGCGCGCCCGTCAAGCCCTTGTTCGGCTGTCAGGAAATCCTGCAACAGGATGGTCTGAGGGTGACGCAATGCCTCGAGTGATGCGGGCATCCCTTGGCTTCGCGCTGCTCCTGGCGGGCTGCGCGCCCCCGCCAGACGCCGCGTTCCGCAGCGCGGGCGCGCCGATCTATTCCAATGCGGTGCTGGACACGGCGCGGCTCGCGGGCACCTGGACGCAAGTCGGCGAGTTAGCCCAGCCCGGTGCGCCGCGCTGCGCGCCCGGGACCGTGGCGATCCGCCCTGTCGATCCCATGACGCTTCAGGTCGACGCGCGCCTGTGCCTGAATGGCGAGGTCGACAGCTTTGCCGGGACGGCGCGGGTGACCGGGCCGGGCCGCGTGACACTCCAGGGTGCCGCACCCGAGGGACTTGGGGCCGAGTGGTGGGTGCTTTGGGTCGATGACGGCTACCGCACGCTTGTCATCGGCACGCCATCGGGGCGGTTCGGCTTCATCCTCGACCGGTCGGGCGGCCTGCCGCCGGACCGGCTGACGGCCGCACGCGAGATCCTCGACTGGAACGGCTATGCGGTGACCGCCCTGCGCCCCACGCCCTAGCGGACCGAGGCGCGCAGCTCTCGCAGATGCGCGGGCAACTCGCGCGCGCCCACCACCGCATCGCGGATCAGCCCGTCGAACTGGCGCGACAGGCTCGCCACCCGCTCGGCATCGCGGAAGGCAAGGTATTGCCGCCCCAGATAGACGACCGCGAGGAGCGGGCCGAACACCGTGATCGGCGCGGAATAGACCTGCCGCGCGTCGAAGAGATAGATCCGCATGGCGGGATAAAGCTGGTCGATCAGCGCGAGCAGCCGGTCGATCTGGTCCACGCGGACCTGCACGGGCAGCCCGGCATAGTAGCCCTCGGCGCGGGCAAAGGTCGCAAGCTCGTCGATCGGCAGGGCGATCTCGTAATCCGACCGCGCCGCGCGCATCCAGTCTAGGCGCATCTCGGACGCGGCAATCGCCTGATCGGCGGTGGCCCCTAGGTTCGGTGCGTATTCCCACTCCATCATCGCGCGGGTCTTGACCATGTCGGGCAGCGTCGCCGGAACGTGCCGGATCTTGTAGCCCGCCGCCTCTCGGTGCCAGTCGAAGATCGTCTCGTCGATCAGGGCGCGTTTCGCATCGGTCAGGGTGATCGCCTGCGCGAGCAGCGCCTCTGGCCGCTCTGGCCGCTCGGTCAGACCCAGCAGCCAGTCGCAGCTGACACCAAGGCCTGCCGCGCATTCCGCCGCGATCTGCGCGTTCGGAAGGCGCGACGAGCCCGGATCGAGAAGCTGCGAGACGGTCGATCGGTCAACCCCGACCCGGCGGGCAAGCTGGCTTTGGTTGACCTCGCTGCGCTGCATCGCTTCGGCAAGGCGCAGCCGGAACAGGTCGGCACGCCCGCGCTTGTCGATTTTATCCGGCATCTGTTGATAATCCAAATCAATGGTGACGGCTTGTTGCCAATCTACAGGATCCCAGCGCAGCGGACGAGGGTCTATCGTTGCGTGGTATATGCGGAGGACCGAGTGACGACCGACCGGACGAGCGTGGAATGGCCGACGCTTCTGCTGCTTGTCGCCACCTATCTTGTCTGGGCAACGGCGACGACTTGGCTCGCAGGCCTTTCGCTGTTCCTCGCCGTGCCGGTCGCGGCACTTGCGATCGCGCAGTTCTCGTCGCTTCAGCACGAGGCGCTGCACGGCCATCCGTTCCGCGCAGCCTCGTTGAACGAGGTGCTTGTCTCGCCCGCGCTTACGCTTTTTGTGCCCTACGGACGTTTCAGGGACACGCATCTGGCGCATCATCACGACCCGATCCTGACCGATCCCTATGACGATCCCGAGTCGAACTACCTCGACCCGGCGGTCTGGGCGGGGCTGTCGGCGATGCAGCGGGCGGTTCTGCGGGCGAACAACACCCTTCTGGGTCGCATCACGCTGGGGCCTGTGATCGGAACGCTGGGCTTCCTGCGAGGTGACCTGCGCCTGATCCTCGGTGGCGACCGGTCCGTCATCCGCGCGTGGATCGCCCATGCCGCGGGCCTTGTGCCGCTGGTCCTCTGGCTCGGCTGGGTCGCGGCAATGCCGGTCTGGGCCTATTTCCTGGCTGTCTATGTCGCCTACGGCATCCTTCGGATCCGCACCTTCCTCGAGCATCGCGCGCACGAGGCCGCGCGCGCGCGTACGGTCATTATCGAGGACCGGGGACCGCTGGCTTTGCTGTTTCTGAACAACAACCTGCACGTCGTTCATCATATGCATCCGGCGGTGCCGTGGTATCGCCTGCCCGCGACGTACCGCGCGAACCGCGAGCATTACCTGCGCCGGAACGACGGCTACCTCTACCGTTCCTATTGGCAGGTGATCCGGGCCCATCTCTTGCGCGCCAAAGACCCGGTGCCGCACCCGCTCTGGGCCGGCACCGAGGCCGAGGTTCCGCCGCGCGAGGCCAGCGCCGCCTGAGGTCAGGCGATCCGCGCAAAGACGGGTCGATCACCCGAATTGTCGAAGAACGGCACTGACGGCTGCTCCTGCCCTTCGGCGAGCGCTGCGACTTCGGCCAGAACGACCTCGGTGATGAAGGGCAGATCGAGGCGGCGGGTCAGCCCGAGGCCCAGCCAGTGCAGGTGACCAAGCTCGTCCGAGGCGGACGAGAAGTCGTCGGGATCACCCTCGATCGTAGCCGCATCCACCAGAAAGAAGCGCGCGTCGAAGCGCCGGCTGCGGCCGGGCGGCGTGATCGCGCGAAAGATGAAGCGCATCTGGCCCGAAGGGCGCAGCCGGAGTCCGGTCTCCTCGCGCAATTCGCGCAGCGCGGCCGAGGCGAGGTCGGCGCGCCCGCCGAGCCTTGCAAGGCAGGAAGGCGAAAGCCGGAGCGCCCCATCGGCGGTCGCGTCCTCGGCGTCGACGGCCCCGCCGGGAAACACGTATTTCGACGGCATGAACACCGCCGCTGAGCCGCGCTGTCCCATCAGCACCCGGGGTTCGGGCGTATCGCGCCGCAAGAGCACGACGCTTGCCGCGTCGCGGATCGGCGGCGCGTCAGTCACTTGCCCTGAAGCCATGCATCCGGCGTGACCACTGGATCGCGATCATCACCCCCTTGAGGCGCGGCAGCAGATAAAGCGACAGCGCCACGGTCCCGACCGAAAAGATGGTGGTCAGCACCATCGGATCCGGCCTGAATTCGACGAAGGCCCAGAGGATCGCCGGGGCCATGATGTGCCCGACGATCAGGATCGTGAGGTAGGCGGGGCCATCGTCGGCGCGGTGGTGGTGCAGCGCCTCGCCACAGACCGGGCAGGTGTCGCGGACCTTGAGGTAGCCCCGCAGCAGCGGTCCGGCCCCGCAATTGGGGCAGCGGCGCCGCCAGCCCCGCAACATCGCCGGGCGCAGCGGCCGCTCGTCGTCAGCCTCGGCCGGCCGGATCGGCGGGTCGGAACGCAGGTCGTCCATGATGCAGGCGGGCCTCTTCAACGGAAGTCTGTGACCATAGGCTACAGGGACACGGAAGTTTAGCGGAAGTTCGCGCCTTGCGGCTGGATGTCGCGAAAGGGGTTGGTGGAAGGACGCGGGCCCGGGGGCCGATCGGGTCCGGCGGGTGGCCCCGGGACGGAGATTGGCGATTGCTGCGTGGCAGGGCGGCCCCGCTTGGGCTGCACAGTGGGCCTGACCAGTGGCCGCGACCGTCGGGACGTTCCCGGCGCGCGAGCCACCCGCAGTGCTTGTCCAGCGGTCATCGTTCGGCAGGACCGGGGGGGGGGAAGGTCTATCTGCCCGAAGACGGAGATTCGCCGTGGGCGGGGTTTCAGGCGGGGGCGTCAGGCGGCGGGGCGGCAGATCGTCACCGTGTTGCGCCCCCGCGCCTTGGACCGCAGCAGCGCCTGGTCTGCCTGGTCGATCAGGGCCGCGACGGCGTCGGGGCCGGCCTTGGCCGGTTGCCGGGCAGTCGCCAGCCCGATCGAGACCGTCACCGACAGCGAGGTTCCATCGTCCAGCCGGATCGGTGCTTCCTCGATCCGCCGGCACAGGCGTTCGGCCAGTTCGCAGGCCTCGGTGATCGAGGTGTCGGGTAGGGCCACAAGGAATTCTTCCCCGCCGATCCGCGCCAGAAGGTCGTCGTCGCGCAAGGCCGCGCCGAGCCTTCGCGCGACCTCGGTCAGCACGGCGTCGCCCGCCGCATGGCCGAAGGCGTCGTTGACGGACTTGAACCGGTCGAGGTCGATCACGAGGACGGCGAGCGAGCCGCGCATCCGCCGCGTCCGGTCGAGCAGCCGGCCCAGATGTGCAAGGCCGTAGCGGCGGTTGTGCAGCCCCGTCAGCGGGTCGATCACCGCAAGCCGCAGCCCATTGGCAAGCGTCGCACGCAGCCTGTCGCCCCGCCGCTTGCGGACCAGAAGATGACGCAGGCGCAACGCGACCTCGCGCGGGTCTGCGGGCCCTTCGAGCGCATCGTCCGCGCCAAGGTCGAACGCCATCGCGGCAGCCACCCCCGCCGCCTCGGGCAGGATGACGCAGATCGCGGCATGGCGCGTCTCGGCCCGGCTGCGAAGGTCGGACATCAGGCGCAGCCCACTGCCCGCCGCGCCGAGATCGGCCTCGATCAGGTAGACATCGGGCCGCGCCTTGCCGGCGGCCCCCGTTCCGTTCAACGCCTCGTCCCGCGTCAGGATGACAAGGCGGTCCGACAAGAGGTGCGACAGCGTTCCGCGAAGCAGGAGCGCCGTTTCGGGTCGTGCCGTGATCAGCGCGACGACGCCCGGCCGCTCGAACGCCGACCCCGCTTCGGCCAGGCCGACCGCGCCGAGGGTCGCCTCGGGCATCCGCAACTCCTCGACCTCGTCGCGCGCACGCAGAAAGGCGCGCAGCCGGGCCATCAGCCGCTGGTCGTCGATCGGCTTCGTCATCACGTCATCGGCGCCTGCTGCAAGACCGGCGAGCACCCCCGCCGTGTCCCGTTCCGGCAACGTAAGGACAATCGGAATGTCCGAGGTGGCTGGGTCGGCCCGCAGCTTCGCCACCACCTCGATCCCGTCCGCGTCTGGTAGCATCCGGTCAATCACGATCACGTCGGGCCGGTCGATCCGCGCAAGGCCGAGGCAGGCGGCCCCCGACGAGGTCATCACAGGCTCATAGCTCGCCTCGGCCAGCTTGACCTTGAGCACGATGCGGTTCGTCGCCACATCATCCACGATCAGAATGCGACCCATCATTGCCCGCGCCGCCCGCTTTACCCGCGTTTCGATCCCGTTCACTGTGCCGAGCGATTGGTTAAGAAATCCCTACCGCCACCCATCTTTTTCGTGGTGCGCGTAACCCCTTTGGTCCCAACGATTTTCCCCCAGCCTGATCGCTCAAGCCCTTGATTTGATTTGGTTATCGCCCGCAAAGGTCTTGCTGTCGAACGCAAAGACGCCCATATTCGACCCAAGGTCGTTACTGACATCGAACGGACACGGGAGCTGAGAATGCGTCGCAATAGCAACAAGCTGGACGACAAGATGGCGGCCTCGCTCCCCGTCCCGGCGAAGGGGTACAAACTCTACTTCGACGCGCAGGTGGCGGGCTTCGGGGTTCGGGTCACGTCGGCTGGTGCGAGGGCGTACATCCTCAACTACCGGGCCGAGGGGGTCGAGCGTCGCATGACGATCGGCACCGTCGGCGAGTGGCAATGCACCACTGCGAGGGCCGAAGCGAAGCGGCTCAAACGGGACGTGTACCACGGGGCCGACCCTCTGGGGGACAAGCAGGCGAGGCGCGAGCTGCCGACCATGTCGACCTTGATGGATGACTTCGAGCGCGACTACTTCCCCCGGCTGCGGCCAGCGTCGTTGAAGCCCTACGGTAACGCCGCCCGGGCGATCCGCGCCGAATGGAAGAACAAGCCCGTGGTCGAGTTGCGGCCCGCCGACGTGGACGCCTTCCACGCGCGGCTGTCCCGTCGCGCGCCCGTCCTCGCGAACCTATCCCTCAGCGTCCTTTCGAGGGCGTTGTCCCTCGCTGTCCGGTGGGGGTGGACGGCCCAGAACGTCGCCCGGGGAGTCGAGCGCAATCCCGAGGTGGCGAGGGAGCGGTATCTGTCGCCCGCCGAGATCGCGACCCTGTCCGGGGTGCTCGCCAAGTTCCCAGATCGAACGATCGCCAACGTCGTGCGCCTCCTAATGCTGACGGGCGCTCGGAAGGGCGAGGTCCTTTCGATGCGATGGGAACATCTCGACCTGATCGCCGGCGTCTGGACGAAACCCGCGAGCCTCACGAAACAGAAGCGCGCGCATCGCATCCCGCTCTCTGCGGCAGCCGTCGCGGTCCTGACCGGGATCGACCAAACGTCGGAACACGTCTTCCCGTCAAAGCAGGGGAAGGCGCTCGTCTCGATACAACGCCCGTGGGCTGCGATCTGCAATGCGTGTGGATTCACCGACGTTCGGGTTCACGACCTGCGTCATACCTACGCGTCGGTTCTCGTCCAGTCGGGCTTGTCGCTCGTCATCGTCGGGAAGTTGCTCGGTCACAGCTCGCCCCAGATCACGGCGAGGTATGCGCACCTCTCGGATGACCCCTTGCGCGAGGCGACCGAACGGGCAGCCGCCGCGATGGGCTGACCTGTCGTTGCGGAAAGGGAACGGATCGCGGGGGCTGGTTGGGAAATCTGCGAGCGCCGCCGAATGTTCACGCGATAGCCTCTATCCTGAGCGAAAGGGCGTTTCGTATCGTTGCGGGGTAGACCTTAAAAGAGGAGGCAATGACCGCCGTGACCATCATGGACCCGCGTCTGGCGGAGCTGCTCGCCAACTACTTCACGAAAGAGGAAGTCATGGCGACGCTGGGCATCTCCGATAACACTCTGAGAAAGTACGAGAACCAACCCGACGGCCTCGCCTACACCAAGATCGGCAATCGACGGCTGTACCATCGCGAAGACTTCAACGAGTTCCTGGAGCGCCGGAAGGTCCGGCCGAACCCGACGCGGAAATGAAGAAGACCCGCGCGGGGAGCCATCCAGCGCGGGCCTAAGATCGTCGGGGCAGACGAGTAGGGACGTTATAACGTCCGGGCGTCTCCCTCGTCACTGGAGCTTAAGAGGGGAAGACGTGAACCAGCTTATGAAGAGCGAGCGCCGGCTTTGCAGCGGCAGAGGCGCACACGATACCCGAATTGATTCAGACGAACGATACGACAGCCTCAGCTTTGATGAGCTTGTCGAGATGGCGCGCAACCCGCAACCGAGTGTTCCTAAGAACGAAGCGATCTGGTTCATCCCCTCGGCCTATCGAGACCAGGACGCGCGCTCCTTCAATGCGCAACGCACCTTCGGCATGTTCTACGCGCTCCCCGGCGACGTGGACGAGAGCGATATGTCCAAGGAGGACCTCGCCGCCCTTATTGCAGCCGCCGTCGGAGGCCCCTGCCGGACGTTGATCTACTCGTCCCGATCGGCCACGCCGGCGCTTCGCAAATGGCGGTTCGTCGTCCAGCTCGCCGACATGATCGGCGGGGCCGGTTATCGGCACACGCAGGGCGCGCTGTTCCAGCTGCTTGAAGAACACAGCAAAGGGACGCTGCTGCTAGATTGGTCGCTCGAACGGGAGGCGCAACTGATATACGCGCCAAACCGGGGCGAGTTCTACGAATACCTCTTCATCGACGCGCCTCCGCTGACCATAGAGGCTGACAGCGACCTCGGGAACCAGAGCGCCTACCGAAAGAAGGTCGAGGACGAGGCCGCGGCGATCGCAGCGACCCGACGAGAACAAAGCAAGGACGCCGCCGGGGGGGTCGTCGGTCATTTCAACGAGCGCGCGAACCTCGCGGTGTTCTTCGATCATCTGGGTTACACGCCGTCCCGGAGCGGGATCGACTGGCGTAGCCCCTACCAGACGTCCAAGGGCTTCGCGACACGGGACTACGGGGATCACTGGGTATCGCTATCCGGCTCCGACGCCAACGCCGGTCTGGGGATCGTCTCGGCCTCGGGCGCTCGAACCGGCGACGCCTTCGACCTCTATGTTCATTACATCCACGGGGGCAACTACTCGAAGGCTGTTCGCACCTACGCGGAGCAAGCGGGCATCGAGAAGTCGATCCAGCTGCCCGAAGTGCCGCCGGGCGAGCTGTTCGATGACTGGGAAGAGGTGGACGAAGCGAACCTTCCAAGTCGCGACATCCTGTACGGCAACCACTACATCCGACAGTTTGCGTCTTTGACTGTTGCCCCCGGTGGGCTTGGGAAGTCGACCCTCGTCCTGGCCGAGTGCATCGCGATGGCGACCGGACGACCGATCCTCGGGTACCATCCGAAGCGACAATACAAGGTCGCCTACTTCAACGCGGAAGACCCGAAGGTCGAGATCACCCGCCGCGTCCTGGCGATGTGCAGGCTGCACAACATTCCGCAATCGGCCTTGAAAGGCCAACTCTTCATCTCGTCGGGGCGTGACCGCCCGCTGGTGTTGTCGAAGGGGGCCGAGGGGAAGATTGTCGAACCCGTGTTTGCCTACATTACCGACAATGCCCGCCGTCGTGGCGTTGACGTCATAGCCTTCGACCCGCTGGCGAACCTAACCGAGAGCCCGGAGACAAACGACGTGTTTCGTTATCTGGTCAAACGCCTCAGCGTCCTGGCCGACGAGTTGAACATCTCGATCGAGCTGGTTCACCACACGCGGAAGCTGTACGGCAACGACGCGACGGTTGAGGATTCACGCGGCGGCAGCGCTCTGGTCGCCGGGGTACGGGCCTCGCGCGCGCTGAACGCGATGACGAAGCAGGAGGCGAAGGACGCTGGGCTGCTGACCCATATCCACCACTTCCGGGTGGAACCGGAAGGGAAAAACAACCTGACGGCCAACGCCGAGAGAGCCGACTGGTACGAGAAGGTTGGCATCCCCTTGAAGAACGGCGACGGGGTGGCTGCCCTGCGCGAATGGAAGTGGCCAAACCCCAACAAGGACCTGCCATCCGATACGCTCTCGCAGGTCCAGGAACGGATCAAGGCGCGCGGCGACAACCCCCCGAAGGCCGACGTGCAGTCGAGTGATTGGGTAGGGCTGATCGTCGCCGACGTGCTTGATCTAGACATCAGAGGCGAGGGGAATGAAGGCAGCCTCCATCGCGTCAAACTGCTGGTCAAGGGTTGGCTGAGCAGCGGGGCATTGACGAAGAAAGACGTGCGGGACAAGGCGAAGGGCAGAGACGTTCCATGCGTCTTCTCTGGGGTCGAAATCCCCACGTCCCCACCAATCCCCACCCCACCTTAAAACGTGGGGAATCCCTACCCCACCCCACCCCCCTTTAGAGGGTGGGATGGTGGGGTGGGGAGGGCAAAACGAAACGTGGAGAAACCCCCAAGGTGGGGAAGCAATAAGGAGAACAAAACATGAACTTCAGAATCAAGCATACGGCTGCCCAATACGAGCATCCGCTACCCGACGGAAGCGTGCGAACGTTCAAGCTGACGTCCGATGGCGCGCCGTCTCGCTTCTTCGAGATCGTCGCCGATGGCCTCGATCACGTCGCACAGGCGACCAGTGAGCATAACCAGCTCGATCGCGTGACGGGCGCTCACGTCTCGGTCATCGCAGAACGGTTCGCGCTTTTGGTGAGAGGGCCGGTGGACGCCGATCGACTGATGCATGACCTCTTCCATTCGTTCCGGTTGCTTGAGGCGAAGTTCCGTTTCCATGAGGTTCGCGTCGAACAGGATGCGTTGCTTCTTTGGGCTGACCCGAACCCCAGCCCCGTCCTGCCCGGAAGCGATTGGATGACGAAGTCGCTGCAGGAGCGCCGTCCGCTCTAGAGGGGGCCGGGGGGGTGCCTCTGAACCTCGGGCGAGGCGTCTCATCCGGACCGCCCCCCCGTCGACATTCGCTATGTGCCCTGTTCGCAAAATCAGGTGCTCGCCCCCGCAGCGCCCCGGATACTCGCCGAAACCAGTCAAGAAAGGATGAATCATGGCCGGAAGACCCTCTCAAGCCTCACTGAACGTCGTCACGTCGATCGACGGCGGCCCGAAGCGCCCGCCAGCCCCCGACCATTTCACGCCCGAGAAGGCGGCGATCTGGGAGCGCGTCGTCGGCGCGATGGTCCCGACGTGGTGGAATGCGTCGAACCTCGATCTGCTGGAGGCCTACTGTGGTCACGTGTTTGCCGCGCAGGACATCGACCGTCGCATTGACGAAGAACACGCCCGGGAAGAGGGGCCTCGGCTGGGCGCGCTGAACACCCTTTCGCTTCTGAAGGGTCGCGAGACGCGGGCCGTGACGATGCTCTCGACCAAGATGCGGCTCGCGCAGCAGTCGACTTATGACAAGAGCAAGAAGGGCGGCGACCATTCGATCAAAAAGCCGTGGTCTTGACGGCCCCTCGAAAAATCGCCGTAGGGGCGTTTACCGCGTCGCCCCCACCCAAGGCCCATCTCAACTCGCCAAACGCGTTGTCCGGCGATTTTTCGGGGGTGTCTGGGCGATCGCCGACGACCTGGAAGGGCGCGATGGCCCGCATCGCGGAGTTGGAACGGGAACTCGCTCGACTTCGACCCCCGGAGCCGTTGGAAGACCTTGCGCGGGCGTTGCGGCTCGCCGTCGGGGATGACACGTTTACGTCGAGAGAGGTGATCGAGGCGGCGACGGATATTCCTGAGCTTGCCTCGATCCTGGCCGCGCATCAGATCGGCTCTGCACGACAACTGGCAAAGCTACTGCCCCGCTGTGGCTTCGTGCGGGTCGCGACGCTCCACGGGTCCGCCGTCTGGGTGCCTGATGAGAAGCGTGGTGACGGAGACGCTCGAGGTACACCTAGAGCTCTTTAGAGGTTTTTACCTCTTGACCGAATCGACTCCTGTGCGCAGTGTCGTCTCGAGAGAAATGGGAGGTGCAAGTGCGGCAGGTCGAAGTTGATATTGATGTCTACGCAATGATCTGGGCGAGCCGTAAGCCCTCAGAAATGAATGAGAATGATATCCTTAAGCGCATTCTTAGGGAGGCTAGTTTCGTTGACACACTGGCGGCTTCGCCCGTCGATCTACCGGACAGCGTTACAGCGTTTCAACACATCAGTACGCCGGTAGAAGAACTACCTCGCTCGAAGGATGTGAAGGATTTGGAGGTTTCAATGTCGCTCGCGTTTGGAAAAACTCGTTGGGTGGATGACGTTTGCCTGGCCCTGCGGCGTCTAGGTGGAGGCGCTGCCCTTCATGAAATATACAAGCAAGTTGAGGAAATTCGGCGGTCCGGCGGACGCTCCGTTCCAAAGTCACTTGAAGCGACTGTTCGCAGGACGATCGAAGATCACTCCTCCGATTCAGATAACTTTCGAGGTGCTGACATCTTCCGGAAGCTTGGCAGAGGTCAATGGGGTCTGCGCAAAGGTTGAAGACAAGACGATACTCCGGGCGAAATCCACGGCGGATCAATCCTAGGCGAAGCACCCCGCTTGGGTGCGAACGCGTCGAAGCGGGCGGATGGTTGGCGAAAGCGAAACCAGGAGCCCCAGATGACCAACCGCTCGCTAGCAGAACTTCGTGAACTCGCCGACCGTCGCTCCGATGCGAAGGTCATCCCGCACGTCATCAAGCTACTCGCCATGGGCGGCGGTTCGTATCATCACGCCCTCGGCGTCGCGGAGACCATCGACGCGCCGCTGAAAGTGACCACGATCCTGAAAGCTGCCGTCGCCGGCGGGACTACCGGGTCCGTACCGGCGCTCTCGGGAACCGGTAACGTGCTCACAAGCTGGGCCGAGACCCTCGCCGCGCAATCGGCGTTCATGCGGATGTACATCGACGGCGCTTTCATCGAGACCCCCTACCGCAAGCGCTTCGGTGCCGCCTCTGCCCCGCTGATCGGGTCGGTGATTGACGAAGGGCGTCCGGTCCCGCTCTCGTCGCTGCAGCTTGCGAGCGAGATTCTGGAGCCGATCAAGGTCGGCGCGATGGTCGTCTGTTCCGATGACGTCTGGCGCGATGCGTCGCCTGCCGGGTTGGCGCTGGTCACGAAGCTGCTCGCGGACGCTGTGGCGAAAGCGGTTGACGAAGCGTTCTTCCTGCTGACCAACGATCTGACGCCCGTCATCTTCAACGCCGACGGCAACGATCTGGTGGCGGTGCGGATGGCTCTTCGCCTCGCTCTCGACACTGTGCATTCCCGGGCGGGCGGTCGGCTGTATTGGGCTGCCAGCCCCACCGCGGCGAATGCCCTCGCCTCGTTCAGCGAGCTGGCGACGGGCGGGGTGACGCCGATGGGCGGGACGCTCCTTGGAATTCCCGTCGTCGTGACCGATGGCCTGCCCGGCATGACCGTCTCGCTGGTCGATGCGTCGGGTATCGCCGCGAAGATGGACGGGATCGAGTTCGAGCGGAGCAATGCGGGGGCTGTGCAGTTCCTCGATAACCCGACGAACAACTCCGACGACCCGACGGCGACGAGCTTGGTCAGTCTCTTCCAAACCAATAACACCGCGATGCGGGCGGTGCTTCGGTTCGCTTCCGATCGCATCCGCGACGGGGTGGTTGCCTCGATCGACCTGGAGGCGAGCTGATGCAGGACCTGGACGCGAACGACTTCGACGCCAGCCACATCGGCTATCTCGTCGATCGGATCAACGAAGCGAACGCGAAGCTGGAGCGGAGGGCGGTTCCCCGTGTGGCTCCCGCTTCGACCGAGATCACGAAGGCGATCCGGGATGTGCTGCAGCGCCACGAGAAGCAGCTTGGCGAGGCGGTCACGACAGCGACCCTTGAGGCGGTCGCCAAGGGCGTCATGGTCGCGCTGATGGACGTGGTGCGCCCACAGCTGGAGGACCTTCGCAAGCGCCTCGATGCGATCGAGGGCAGCCGGTGAAGAGCCTTGAGACCGAGCTGGCCAGGATGTTGCGGGACCGGATCGTCGCGCATCTCGATAGCGCTCTGGCGAACGGTCACGACGCGGCCACGGTGGCGACCGTCGCGATCCACGCAGCCGAAGTCGAATTGATGAACCTTCCCGCCTTGCGGGAGGCGGTCTGCGACGGGATGAAGGGCCTCGGGTTCCCGTCGATGAACCAACACTAGAGATCAGCCCGGCGGAAGTACGCGCCGCCGGTGGCTGGGCAAGGGGGCGAGGCGTTGGTCTCCAGTCTCGCCCCCGTTTCCTAGAGCCACGGCGGCCGAACGGTCGCTTGGACCCGGACGATGTGGCTGTTTTTGGTTTTCGTCCGCCCCATCTCGGAACGCATGTGCCACAGCGAATGCTGCAGCTGCGTCTTGCTGAAGCCGGAGGCGGCCCCGCGTGCCAGGAGCTGTTCCGTCGTTTCGTCTGGGAAGTCCTGCAGCAGTTGGCGGGCGACGTCCCGCCGTGTCACGCGAGGGGGCCTCACCGGTATCGCCAGCTTCTCGACCTTGACCGGCTTCTCGACCTTCGCCCGCTGTGGGCGCGGCAGCCCCATCTCCCGCCGAATGTTCGCCAGCGTCGGCCCAACCGAGACAGAGCGTCGATCGACCCCGAGCGTCAGGAGATGCTGGTAGACCTGTTCGTTGTCGTGTTCGGGATGCTCGCTGAAATGGATCCGGATGATTCTGGACAAAGCGCCGTGGAGAAGACTGCCGTCCTCGGCGAAGATTGGCTTCTCTTCGTCTTCCAGCTCGTAGTCCTCATCTTCGATCGGCGGGGGCTTCTCGACATGCTCGATCCGAAAGGGCGCGAGACGTTCGATGTCCCGACGGGATAGCTCGTCGGGGGCGTCGTATACTCGAAGGACGGCGACCCAGTTGTCCCCCGCCCGAATGGGCTGGACACCCGCCACGCTGACGCCAATCGGATGCGCGGCGTTTCGCGCGGCTGAGACGGCGGATGCGGGCGATAGGAATTTTCGTTGATGCTGCATTGGTGGCTCCCCTCGGTTTCGTCCGAAGGACGATCCCCAGCGAGGCGAGGCGCGGCACTGTGGGACAGGAGGAACCTCCTGAGGTTCCGAAGGCGAACCGGAGCGGTTCCGCCCTCGTAATGCACCTGTGCAGTGAACGGTATCGCTCCATGATGCAGGTGCTCAGGCAAACATTGTAAGCACCTCGCCCACAAAGAACACGGTGACGCCAATCCACTCCAATCCGATGCTCCCGACGGCGTAATCAGACAGTAGGTTGAGTTGTTTCTGCTGACTATCAAAGCGCCGGTTCGCTTCTTGTTCGAAGATCGTTCCGGGAGAGCCCAGCGCAATGAACCCATCTACCTGCCCGGTGACTGCTAATCCAAGTTTTCGGGCGAGGGGACCTTGTCTACCAAACTTCCGCTGCTTGTCCTTCAGGCCGACGATGAGGATTGCGAAACCGATAAGTTTGAAAGCAAACCCGAACCACTCGAAGTTGAGTTCCATACCTGTTCCTTCCATGCTCCTGACTGAAGCGTAGGTATCACCTGTTCGCTTTGCAATGTGGCCGCTTGGACGCTGGTTTGGTAGTTTCCACTTGAGGAGCCGAGACGGAACCGCTGCGTGTCCGCGCGCCTTGGTGGGGAGGGGCCGAGGCCTCGATACGATCAGGACGGTCCAACCGGAGTTCCTACATGCCTATCCTGATCCTGCGCCGTGAATGGCGCATCGACCCGATCCCCGCCCCTCGCTTCTTCCTCTGCGATGTACCTGTGGGCGTCCGGCTGGCGCGCATCAACCGTCGCATCGCCTTAACTGAACGAGCAAGGCGCAAGGCGCTGATTTGAAAAGACGCTCGGGGGAGTTCCTCGGGCGTTCAAGTATGGGACGATCTGTTATGGCCCGTGGTGGGCCGCAGGAGAACAGCCATGACCGAAGTTACCAACACCCCGAAGGCCCCCCGCGTCCGCAAGCCGAAGGCGCTGCCCGGCGATGCGACGCCGAAGCCGATGAAGGCCGTCAAGGTCCCCGCGCCGGCGCTTCCCGAGAAGGCGCAACCGCGCGTGTTGAAGTCGACCGTCGAAGGCCCGACGAAGCGGGTATGGTCGATCGCCGACGGGATGCCGGGGGCGAAGCGTCAGGACGTTGTCCAGGCCTGTATCGAGGCGGGGATTGCGACGGGTACCGCGCGGACCCAGTACCAGAAATGGTTCGCCGCTTCGCGGGGGTGAGCTGGATGGGGGAGGCGGTTTGAACCAACAAGATCCGCCTCCCCCAGTGACCACCATGTCACCACGAAGGGAAGACCATCTGATCGTGGCGTCATTAAGGCCGTCCTACGGGGCGGCTGAACGAAGTCTGCCGACTTGGAGGCGCGCAGTCGTGGGATTGATACCGGATTCGACCAGAAGCTTAATGAGATCAGCCCTTGGCATGTCTGGGTTCTCGGCCACCACGCGACGGCAGACGCCGATCGCTCCAGGCGTCCGAGGGTAGCGGCGTCTTTTAGCCTCTTTCAGGGCCAGCGCGGCGACATATTCATCAACCTCGGAGCGAAGGAGCAACCAAGGTTCCTCCTCTTGCCGCGACCAACCTAGCTTCTTCGCCACGGCGAAAACACCGCGTATCGTCTTGCCCAGCTCGGTAGATACTTCACCCGCTGTGATCCATTCCGACATTGCCCAACCCCGTTGTTGCCTGATTAAGTATAGCAAGGCGAGTTTGCCTTCATTGTGGCGAGGTCGAGACGAACCAAGGGCGGCACGGACATAGGACGGACACGGACACGGGTGGTGAATGGGGATCGCGGAACGCATTGCAAAATAACGAGAAATCCCATAGCCCCGCTCTCGATGCAGTAAGAAATCCTTTCCATCCGTTCGGGAGACAGCTGTGGCCAAGGTTCTGACGTGACGTCGAAGCAGGAATCCGCCGAGGCGCTGGCGCTCGAGGCGCTGGAATGGCTCGTCGGACGCGACGACCTGTTGCCGGGCTTCCTTGCCCAGTCGGGTGCAGCGCCCGCTGACCTTGCGAAGGGCGCGCGCGATCCGGCCTTCCTCGCCTCGGTCCTCGATCATGTGCTGACTGACGATGCGCTCGTGATCGCCTTCTGCGACGCGCGCGGCCATGCCTATACCCGCCCGCTTCAGGCGCGGGCCTGGCTGCCGGGCGGTGAGGCAACGCACTGGACCTGAGGGCGGTTGCGGGGGCTGGCGCTTCGCGTCAGGCTGGGTTCGCGGGCTGGGCAGGGGCGGTGTGCGATGATCGACGGCGTGATCTTCGACAAGGACGGCACGCTTTTCGATTTCCGACACAGTTGGGGGGCGTGGACGCGGCACGTCGTCGACGAGCTTTCGGTCGATGCGCTGCATGGCGCGCGGCTGGCCGAGGCGCTGGGCTTTGACCCCGCCACGGGCGCGTTCGAGCCTGACAGCCCGGTCGTTGCCGCCACATCGACCGAGATCGCGGCCGTGCTTCTGCCGCACCTGCCCGGACAGAGCGTGACGGGGCTGGCCGCCCGGCTCGACCGGCTGTCGGTGGCGGCCACGATGCGGCCTGCGGTGCCGCTTGGCCCGCTGCTTGGGGGGCTGCGCGCGCGGGGGCTGCGGATCGGGCTTGCGACGAACGACATCGAGGCCGCAGCCCGCGCTCATCTGGGGGCCGAGGGGATCGCCGATCTGTTCGACACCGTGTCCGGCGCGGATTCGGGGCATGGGGCGAAGCCAGAACCGGGGATGCTGCTGGCCTTCGCGCAGGCGATGCGGCTTGCACCGGCGCGCATCCTCATGGTCGGCGACAGCGCGCATGACCTGTTGGCCGGGCGTGCGGCGGGGATGCGCTGTGTGGGGGTGCTGACCGGCGTCGCGACACGCGCCGATCTTGCCCCGCTGGCCGAAACGGTGCTGCCCGACGTGGGCCATCTGCCCACGCTTGTGGACCGGCTTCGCGACGATGCCGGGGCGGGCCGGGCCTGAGCGGCCAAAAACGACCCCGGAGCGTCGGAAAGGAAGTGCCCGTCCCGACGCTGCATCGGCAAAGCTATGCCCGAAACGGGGTTCGGGGGGTTCCATGACCGACGAGGACGCAGGCCGCAGGCGGCGGGCAGGGGGACGCGCAGGAAACAAGATCCGCGCCGGCACCGCTGCCATCGACCAGATGCCCTGGCGCATCCCCGTCAATCCCGACCGCCCGACCGAACCCCTCGACCACGATGCGGTGATGGCGGTGCATCGCGGCTGCATGACCATCCTGCGCGACATCGGGATCGAATTCCTGAATCCCGAGGCGGTCACGATCCTGCGCCGCGCGGGCTGCCGGGTGGAGGGCACGAACGTCCGAATGGACGAGGACTTCGTGATGGAGATGCTGGGCCACGCGCCCGAAAGCTTCACCATCACCCCGCGCAACCCCGCGCGCGAGATCACCATCGGCGGCAAGCACATGGTGTTCGTGAACGTCTCGAGCCCGCCCAATGCCTGGGACCTCGAGCGCGGCAAGCGGTCGGGCGACTTCGAGACCTTCAAGGAATTCATGAAGCTCACGCAGTACTTCAACTGCATCCACGTCGCGGGCGGCTATCCGGTGGAGCCGATCGACATCCATGCGAGCGTCCGACACCTCGACTGCCTTTTCGAGAAGCTGACGCTGACCGACAAGGTGGTGCATGCCTACTCGCTGGGGGCCGAGCGCGTGGAAGACGTGATGGAGATGACCCGCATCGCGGGCGGGCTGTCGCACGACGAGTTCGACGCGCGCCCGCGCATGTACACCAACATCAACTCTGTAAGCCCCCTGAAGCACGACTATCCGATGCTCGACGGCGCAATGCGTCTGGCGCGGCGCGGTCAGCCGGTGATCGTCACGCCCTTCACGCTGGCGGGGGCGATGGCCCCCGTGACGATGGCTGGGGCGGTCACGCTGTCGCTGGCCGAAGGTTTAGCCGCGATCGCCCTGCTGCAATACATCAATCCGGGCTGCCCCGTCGCGATCGGCACGTTCACCAGCAATGTCGACATGAAGTCGGGCGCGCCCGCCTTCGGGACGCCCGAATACATGCGCGCGACCCAGATGACGGGCCAGCTTGCACGGTTCTACAAGCTGCCGCTGCGCTCGTCGGGCGTCTGTGCTGCCAACGTGCCCGACGCACAGGCGATGTGGGAAACGTCGAACTCGCTCTGGGCGGCGGTGCAATCGCGCACAAACCTTGTCTATCATGCGGCGGGCTGGCTTGAAGGCGGGCTGATCGCGAGCCCCGAGAAGTTCGTGATGGACTGCGAGGTCCTGCAGATGATCCAGCGCTATTTCGAGCAGGCGACCTTTGCCACGACGCCCGACGATATCGCGCTCGATGCGATCCGCGAGGTGGGCGCGGGCGGTCACTACTTCGGCTGCCAGCACACGCAGGACCGCTACACGACAGCCTTCTATGCGCCCTTCGTCAGCGACTGGCGCAACTACGAGGCGTGGGAGCAGGACGGTGCCGTCGAGACGCCCGAGCGCGCGCACCGCATCTACAAGGCGATCCTGGCCGAGTTCGAGCCGCCTGCGATGGACGGCGACGCGCGCGAGGAACTGACGCGCTTCGTCGCGCGCAGGAAGCAGGAAGGCGGCGCGCCGACCGACTTCTGAGGCGGGACGGGCGATCGGCCCGGGGCGCCCGAGAGCAGCGGCTAGCCCCGCACATACCGAAGCAACGGGGGCCAGCCCCCGCACCTCCGGGCTATTGTGCCGAAAAGAAGCCATGCGCGACCTCGTGGTGGTTCGGCAAAAATTAAGGGTCTGGGGCCACTCTGCGGCATCTCGTGTCGAGGGCCACATGCACGGACTCATCAACCGATCCATCCAGTGCTTCCTGCGCGACACCTATGGCGAGGCGGCCTGGCGCGAGGTGGCGCGCAGGGCCGATATCGGTCTGGACAACTTCGAGGCGATGCTGATCTACGACATTGCCGTAACCGACCGCGTGATCGACGCGGCGGCGGCCCTGCTCGAGCGGCCGCGCGACGGCGTGCTGGACGATTTCGGGACCTATCTCGTCTCGCATCCCAACCTCGAGCGGCTGCGCCGCCTGTTGCGGTTCGGTGGCGTCAGCTTCGTCGATTTCCTGCATTCGCTTGATGACCTGCCGGACCGCGCACGTCTTGCGCTGCCCGATCTGGACCTGCCGCTGCTGGAATTGCAGGGAAGTTCGTCTGACTGCTTCCGTCTTGCGTGCAGATCTCCGCTTGCGGGGGCTGGGCATGTGATCGTCGGGCTTCTGCGGGCGATGGCGGACGATTATGGTGCGCTTGTTCTGCTCGAGCACGAAGGATCGCGGGGCGGGGCAGAGATCGTGGCGATCCACCTGCTTGAGACGCGGTTCGCCGCCGGGCGGCGCTTCGATCTTGCCGCGCTCGGCGGCTGACCGAATGGACGGGGCGATGGCGGAACAGGCGATCACCATCGGGGCGGCCAGCCTTGCCCGGCTGATGCCGATGCATGTCTGCCTGTCGTCGCAGGGGATCGTCACGGGCTGCGGGCCCACGCTGACCAAGCTGGTGCCTGCCGAAACGCTGCTGGGCCTGCCCTTCGTCGAGGCGTTCACCCTGCGCCGTCCGGGTGGCATCGAGAGCCATGCCGACCTTGTTGCGCGCGCCGGGGAACGGCTGCATCTGGCACCGCGGGCGGCCCCGCTGATCGCGCTGCGGGGCCTTGCCGTGCCGCTGGCAGGGGGGCAGGGCATGGTCGTGAACCTGTCCTTCGGCATCGCGGTCGCCGATGCGGTGCGCGAGTTCGACCTGACCGATGCCGATTTCGCGCCGACGGACCTCGCGATGGAGCTTTTGTACCTCGTCGAGGCCAAGACCGCCGTGATGACCGAATTGCGCAACCTCAACCGCAGGCTCGAGGGGGCCAAGACCGCGGCCGAGGAGCAGGCTCTGACCGACACGCTGACCGGACTTCGCAACCGCCGTGCGCTCGACCTTGCGATCGCCCAGGCCATCCTGCGGGGTACGCCCTTCGGCCTGATGCATATCGACCTCGACTTCTTCAAGGCGGTGAATGATACGCTCGGGCATGCGGCGGGGGACCATGTGCTGTGCGAGGTGGCCCGCGTTCTGCGCGCCAACACCCGGTCGGGCGACACCGTGGCACGCGTCGGCGGCGACGAGTTTGTCATCCTTTTGCCGGGGCTGGTGGAAACCGGGCCGCTGATCCAGATCGCCGACCGGATCATCGCGCAACTCGGCCAGCCGATCCCCTATGCCGACACCGCCTGCCGCATCTCGGCCAGCGTCGGGCTGACGGTCTCGACCGCCTATCGCCAGCCGCGCCCCGACCGGCTGCTGACCGATGCCGACGAGGCGCTTTACACCGCAAAGAGGCTGGGGCGCGGTCGCGCGGTCTTCGCGGATGGCACGGGGCCAATGTCGTAGGCGTCGGCGTCGGCGCGGGCGCTGATGCGGGCGGGAAGGGCGTTCAGCCGGTCCTCCGCCGGGGCGGGCACCTTTCCGTCGTGCTGGCTTCAGCCGATGCTTGGGGCTGCCCCCTCGCGCGCGCCGAGGAAGGCGAAGCCGTTCGGCCCGAGCCGGATCGTCGGACCGTCGGCGGTCGCAGCCTGGTGTGGGCCGACGAATTCACCTTGCGCCTGCAGCGTCACCGGGTCGGGCGACAGGTTGAACAGGCAGGCGATGGCGCCCAACCCTTCGCCCCGCAGGAAGGCGAGGATCGGCTCTGGCGTGGTCGCGAAGGCGCTGCGTCGGTCCCGCAGCGCCGAGCCGCGCCGGAAGGCCAGCATCTCACGATAGCAGTGAAGCACCGATCCGTCCCGCTCTTGCGCCGCGAGGTTTCGGGCGAGCTGCGGCGCCTTGACGGGCAGCCAGGGCGTTCCGGTCGTGAAGCCGCCCTGATCAGTCGCATCCCAGACCATCGGGGTGCGGCAGCCGTCGCGCCCCTTGTAGTCGGGCCAGAAGGCGAAGCCCGGCGGGTCGGTCAGTTCGTGGTACTCGATGTCGGTCTCGGTCTGTCCCAGCTCTTCCCCCTGATAGAGGCAAACCGACCCCTCGAACGACAGCAGCAACGCCGCGCAAAGCCGCCCGAGGTCGTCCTGTGCGCCGTGATCCGACCAGCGGCTCAGATGCCGGATCACGTCGTGGTTCGAGAAGGCCCAGCAGGGCCGGCCATCCGGCGCGCCGGTGAAGAACCCCTCTACCGCCCGGCGGAAATGCGCGGCTGTGAAGGGGGGGCCCAGAAGCTCGAACGAATAGGCCATGTGAAGCCGGTCGCCGCCCCGCGTGTATTCGCCCATCACCTGCACGGCGCGGTCCGCCTCGCCGACTTCGCCCACCATCACGCGGTCGGGATACTCGTCCAGAAGCGCGCGGGCGCGTTGCAGAAAGGCGATGTTCTCGGGCTGGGTCTTGGAGTGGAGATGGTCCTGCATGTCGTAGGGATTGACCGCAGGCTGCATGTCGTTGCGCCGCAGCGGGGGGTTCGAGCGCAGGCGCGCGTCGTGGAAGTAGTAGTTCACCGTGTCGAGGCGGAAGCCATCGACGCCCCGGTCGAGCCAGAAGCGCATGGTCTCAAGGTGCCAGTCCTGCACTTCGCGGTTGTGGAAGTTGAAGTCGGGCTGGCTCGGCAGGAAGTTGTGCAGGTAGTACTGCCGCCGCCGTGCATCCCATTCCCAGGCCGAGCCGCCGAACACCGAGAGCCAGTTGTTGGGCGGTGAGCCGTCCGGATGCGGATCGGCCCAGACATACCAGTCGGCCTTGGCGTTGGTCCGGTCGGCCCGGCTTTCGGCGAAGAAGGGATGCTGCGCCGAGGAATGGCTGATCACCTGATCGACGATCAGCCGCAGGCCAAGGTCATGCGCCCGTGCGACCAGCGCGTCGAAGTCGTCGAGCGTGCCGAACAAGGGGTCGATGGCCCGGTAGTCCGAGACGTCATAGCCCATGTCCGCCATCGGCGAGGTGAAGACCGGCGACAGCCAGACCGCGTCGACCCCGAGGCCCGCGATGTGATCGAGCCGCCGCGTAATCCCCGCGAGATCGCCGACGCCGTCGCCGTTGCTGTCCTGAAACGACCGGGGATAGACCTGATAGGTCACCGAACCGCGCCACCACTCTGCCATCCGTGCCCCCGATCTGTCCAAGCCGTCCACCGTCCGTGATGCCATACCCGTGCCTCCTTGACGAGCCGTCGGACGCGCGCGTGACCCGGCCCCGGCCTGTTCTGTCGGCTGGCATCGCAGGACGGTTCGGGATACGCTTTGGTGTCTGTTGTGGTTCCCGTGCTCATGTTGCGTCTTGTAGCCCCGCTCGTGTTTGCCCTGATTTCGGCCCCGCTTCTGGCGGAGGCGCCTGCGGCAGCTGCCGGGGTTCTGGTCGTGTCGGACGGCGAAACGGGGGCCGAGGTCGCGCGCTATGACACGGCCGACCTGCGGGCGATGCGCCAGGTCACCTACCGGACGTCGACGGTCTGGACGTCGGGGGTGCGCGTCTGGCAGGGCGTTCCGCTTGCCGAGGTCGTGCGGGCGGCAGGCGTCTCGGGGACGATCCTGCGGCTGCACGCGTCCAACGACTACGAGGTGCATGTGCCGCTGGCCGAAATCGAGGCCGACGTGCCCATAATCGCCTATCTGGTCGATGGCCAGCCGATGTCGATGCGCGAGAAGGGGCCGTTCTGGGTGCTCTACCCCTATGACAGCGACCCGTCCTACCGATCCGAGGTGACCTTGACGCGCAGTGTCTGGCAACTCGAAGAGATCACCGTGCTGCCCTGACGGAGGTTGCTTGCGGTGGCGGCGGCGGTCATGCGAAGGGAAGGGCAGGCGGGGCAAGCCCGCGCAAAGGGGCGGCAGGACGATGGCAATCGACCGCAGCGGGATCGGAACCTGGCTCATCAACCTGCCCCGCGCGGTCGAGCGGCGTCGCAAGATGGACGCGCAGCTTGCCACGATGGATCTGCCCTACGAGGTGTTCGACGGGGTCGATGGCCGCGCGCGCGAGGCAGAGCTTCTCGCCTCGGTTGATGTCGAGGCCTTCCGGCGCAACATGGGGCGCGAGATCCTGATCGGCGGAATCGGCTGCTACCACTCTCATCTCGGCGTCTGGCGGCGCTTCCTTGCAGGCGACCGGCCCGTGGCGCTGGTGCTAGAGGATGACGTGGTGTTCCATGCGGACTTCCTCGATGCGGTCGATCTTGCGCTTCGCGCGGCCCCCGAATGGGACATGCTGAAACTGAACTGCATCCGGGCGAAGTTGCCCGTGGTTCAGGGCCGGATCGGGCCATATCGGCTGAACGCCTATGTCGGCCCCGCGACCGGCACAGGGGCCTACTTGATCCACCGCAAGACGGCGCAAAAGCTGCTCGATGCGATGCTGCCCGTGACGCGGGCCACGGACCACGAGATCAATCGCTTTTTCCTGCACGATTTCCGCTTGTTCGGGCTGGAGCCGTTCCCGAGCCATGTCGACGACGGCAGCGTCAGCCTGATCACCGGAAGCAACTTCGGCGATGTCCGCAACCTCGGGCGGCTGCAGCGGCTTCC
>JANPJD010000225.1:0-34980 GCA_031425325.1 Rhodobacterales bacterium
AGGGTGAAGCGGGAGACGGCGGATGGTGGCGCGGGCCTTTACGGTGGCCTTCGAGGGGGTGGAAGCGCGCCTTGTCGAAGTGCAATGCGCCGTCTCGCCCGGCCTGCCCGGCTTTGCCGTGGTGGGCCTGCCTGACAAGGCCGTGTCCGAGGCGCGCGAGCGTGTGCGCGCGGCCCTGTCGGCGATGTCGATCGCCCTGCCGTCCAAGCGCATCACGGTGAACCTGTCGCCTGCCGACCTGCCCAAGGAGGGCTCGCATTTCGACCTGCCGATCGCGCTTGCCCTTCTGGCGGCGCTCGAGATCCTTCCAAAGGATGCCGTCGCAGCGACGGTGGCACTGGGAGAATTGTCGCTCGACGGCACGCTCATCCCGGTGATTGGCGCACTCCCGGCGGCGCTCGCGGCAGCCGAAGCGGAGTGCGTGCTTCTTTGCCCGCACGCCTGCGGGCCCGAGGCGGCCTGGGTTGGCGCGGCCAAGGTGCTCGGCGCGCGCACGCTCGACGAGGTCATCCGGCACTACACCGGCCAATCGCTGCTGACACCGGCCGAGGCGGGCGAGGTGACGGGCGGCCCGACTGGGCGCGACCTGCGCGACGTCAAGGGGCAAGAGCGCGCCAAGCGGGCGCTCGAGATCGCGGCCGCCGGGCGGCACCATGCGCTGCTCGTGGGCTCGCCGGGATCGGGCAAGTCGATGCTGGCCGCGCTCGAAATCCTTCCAAAGGATGCCGTCGCGGCGACGGTGGCACTGGGAGAATTGTCGCTCGACGGCACGCTCATTCCGGTGATCGGCGCGCTTCCGGCGGCCCTTGCGGCGGCCGAGGCGGAATGCGTGCTTCTTTGCCCGCACGCCTGCGGGCCCGAGGCGGCCTGGGTTGGCGCGGCCAAGGTGCTTGGCGCGCGCACGCTTGACGAGGTCATCCGGCACTACACCGGCCAATCGCTCCTGACACCGGCCGAGGCGGGCGAGGTGACGGGCGGCCCGACTGGGCGCGACCTGCGCGACGTCAAAGGGCAGGAGCGAGCCAAGCGTGCGCTTGAGATCGCGGCCGCCGGGCGGCACCATGCGCTGCTCGTGGGCTCGCCGGGATCGGGCAAGTCGATGCTGGCCGCGCGCCTGCCGGGCATCCTGCCGCCCCTGACCGCCGTCGAGGCGCTCGAGACCTCGATGATCCATTCGCTTGCGGGTTTGCTTGGCGAAGGCGGGATCAGCCGCGTCCGTCCGTTCCGCGAGCCGCACCACACCGCCTCGATGGCGGCTATCGTGGGCGGCGGCAAAGGCGCGAAGCCGGGCGAGATCAGCCTCGCGCATAACGGCGTGCTCTTCATGGACGAGTTCCCCGAGTTCCCGCGCGCCGTGCTTGAGACGCTGCGCCAGCCGATCGAGACCGGCGATGTCGTGGTCGCCCGCGCCAACGCGCATGTGCGCTATCCCTGCCGGTTCCTGCTGATCGCGGCGGCAAACCCCTGCAAATGCGGCTATCTCGCCGATCCGGCGCGGGCCTGCGCGCGCGTACCCCTGTGTGGCGAGGACTATCTCGGACGCATCTCGGGCCCCCTGATGGACCGTTTCGATCTGCGGATCGAGGTGCCACCGGTGGCCTATACCGACCTTGACCTGCCTGCCAGCGGCGATGCCTCGCCGACGGTCGCCGCCCGCGTCGCCGCAGCCCGGGGGCGGCAGGATGCCCGCTACGCCGGGATCGACGGCGTGCGCGTCAACGCCGATGCGGAAGGTGCGCTGCTGGAGGAGGTCGCCTCGCCGGGTGCCGAGGGCCGGGCGCTGCTCGCGCGGGTGGCGGACCGCTTCGGGCTGTCCGCGCGCGGATACCATCGCATCCTGCGTGTGGCGCGTACCATCGCCGATCTCGAGGGTGTGGCAGAGGTCCGAACCGCGCACGTCGCCGAGGCGGTCAGCTATCGCACGTCACTTGGAGCAAAGGGGTAGGCAAGACGAAGCGCCGGGACCGATGTCACGACGGCACAAAAGCCGGGGGCACAAGCGGCGATCGAGGCATTGTACCCGATCAGAACGAAGCGTGACCCGCGCCGCAGGTCAGCGCCTCCGGGCCTCGATCGCCTCCCAGATGCGGGCAGCGGCGTTGGTGCCGTCGAACCGCTCAAGCTCCTGGATGCCCGTCGGCGAGGTCACGTTGATCTCGGTGAGCCAGTCACCGATCACGTCGATCCCGACGAAAACCTGACCCTTGTCGCACAGGACCGGGCCGATCCGGGCGCAGATCTCAATGTCGCGCGGCGTGAGGCCCACCTTCTCGGGCCGCCCCCCCGCATGCATGTTGGACCTAGTCTCGCCCGCCTGCGGCACGCGATTGATCGCGCCGACCGGCTCTCCGTCCACCAGGATGATGCGCTTGTCGCCCTTTGCGACGTCGGGCAGGAACTTCTGCACGATTAGCGGCTCGCGGCTGAGGCCGGTGAAAAGCTCGTGCAGAGAGGCGAGGTTGCGGTCGTTCGGATCAAGCCGGAACACCCCCGCCCCGCCATTGCCGTAGAGCGGCTTCAGGATGACATCGCCGTGCCGCGCTTTGAACGACCGGATGGTGACAAGGTCGCGCGCGATCATCGTGGGCGGCGTCAGGTCGGGAAAGCCCAGCACCAGCAGCTTCTCCGGCGAGTTACGGACCCAGAAGGGATCGTTGACCACCAGAGTGCGGGGATGGATCATCTCGAGCAGGTGCGTCGTCGTGATGTAGCCCATGTCGAAGGGCGGGTCCTGGCGCAACCAGACCACGTCCTGTCCGGCCAGGTCGATCTCGGCCTCGGGCCCGAAGGAGACGTGGTTGCCCTTCTCGCGCCGCACCTCGATCGGCCAGCCGCGCGCAACGACCCGCCCTTCGTCAAAGGCCAGCCGGTCCGGTGTGTAGTAGAAGAGGGTATGCCCCCTCGACTGCGCCTCGAGTGCAATGCGGAACGTGCTGTCCCCGTCGATGTTGACGGCCCCGATGGGGTCCATCTGGAATGCAACCTTCAGCGTCATGGCGGCTCCGTCCTTGCCCCGCCTGAATGACGGATGGCATCGACGGTTGCAATCCGTCGGCGATCAGGCGGCGAAGGCGTTCTCGATCAGCTCGATCCGCCCTTGGTCATCCACAAGCGCCACGTCGAAACGGGCGGGCGTATCCTGCCCGGCGGGCTCTCCCGCAAGGAACATCGAGGCCGAGGCATAGATGCGCGCCATCTGTCGGCGCGACAGATGTTCGGCCGCCTCGGCATGGGTCCGGCTTTTCTTGACCTCGATGAAGATGACTTCGGACCCGTCCCGCGCGATCAGGTCGATCTCTCCGGCTTCGCTGCGCCAGCGCGTTGCAGCGATCGTGCGCCCCTGCTGGCCGTAAAGGCGCGCGACAGCCGCTTCGGCGGCAAGCCCCGCGTGGTAGGATGTGGCCCCGGTCATGTTTCATCCTTCAAAGTCAGTGCGATTCGGTAGACATCCTTGCGCGGCAATCCAAGGTCAGCCGCGACCGCCGAAGCCGCATCCCTGACCGAGCCTTCGGCGAGTTCCTTGTGCAACGCCGCCTCGATCGTCGCACGGTCCGCTACCACCTCGCCCGGTCGATCGACAAGAACCACCACTTCCCCTTTCACCTCGCGTCCCGCAAAGGCGACGGCGAGCTCGGCCAGGGACCCCCGGCTGGTTTCCTCAAAGCGTTTGGTCAGTTCACGGCACACCGCAGCCTCTCTCTCTCCTCCCCAGTCTTGGGCCAATTCCCCTAACAGGCGACTAACGCGCTTCGGGCTTTCGTAAAGCACCACCGTCGCGGCGACGTCCTTCAACTCGGCCAGGAACCGGGCGCGGTCGCCCGCTCCGGCCGGCGGGAACCCCGCGAAAATGAACCGGTCGCTTGGCAGGCCCGACACCGTCAGGGCAGCCAGCAACGCCGACGGTCCCGGCGCTGCCAGCACCGCATGGCCCGCCGCGATGGCCTCGCGTGCCAGCCGGTAGCCCGGATCGGCGACCAGCGGCGTTCCCGCCTCCGAGGCATAGGCAACGGACTTGCCTTCCCCCAGCGCACGCAACAGACGCGGTCGGACGGCATCGCCATTATGGTCGTGATAGGCGATCAGCGGCCTGTCACCGAGCGCCACACCGTGGATCTCCATCAGGTGCCGCAGCGTGCGGGTGTCCTCTGCCGCCAGCACGTCCGCCGTCCGCAGAATGTCGAGCGCGCGCAGCGTGATGTCGCGCGCAGCGCCGATCGGGGTCGAGACGAAATGCAGCCCCGCCGTCAGCGGCTTTGGTTCGCCGATCGCCACGACAGCCCCTCCTTCGAAAGTTGCCTTCCCGGACCGGGCATCATACGGTCTGAGGTGAACCGCGAAGGCCCGCCGCGAAAAGGATCGCCTGCATGTTGTCCGTATTCCCCCCTGCCCGCAAGGCCTTGGCCCGCAAGGTGCTGACCCTGCTCGGTGCCGCCGTCGCTGCCTTCGGGCTGGCCGGCTGCGAACCCGTGGCGATGTCCGGAGGCGCGGTGCCGTCCGGCAACTCGGTACAGGTCGCGCTGCTCGTGCCCTCGGGCTCGGGCCAGGCGAGCGACGAATATGTCGCGCGCAGCCTCGAGAATGCGGCACGCCTCGCCATGGCCGACCTTGGCGGCGAGGCCATCGACCTGCGGGTCTACCCCACCGCGGGCCAGCCGTCGCAGGCGGCCGCTGCCGCGACGCAGGCGGTGGCCGAGGGGGCCGGGATCATCCTCGGCCCGCTCTACGCGCAGGAAGCCGCTGCGGTCGGGGTGGCCGTCCGCGGGAACGGCGTCAACGTTCTCAGCTTCTCGAACAATACCGATGTGGCGGGCGGAAACGTCTTCGTGCTCGGCCCCACCTTCCAGAACACCGCGGACCGCCTTGCGCGCTATGCCGTGTCGCAGGGGCGCAGCCGGATCATGGTTTTGCACGACCGCACGGCCGCAGGCGAGGTCGGGCGCGCCGCGATCCAGGCGGGTGTCGCCGGCGCAGGCGGCTCGGTCGTGAATGTGACGGGCTATGAGTTCTCGCAGAACGGGCTTGTCGCAGCAGTGCCGGGCATCGCGGCCACGGCACGCGGCGGGGCCGATGCGCTGTTCCTGACCGCCGACACGGCCGGGGCGCTGCCGCTTCTGACACAGCTTCTGCGCGACAACGGTGTCGATCCTTCGGTCGTCCAGTTCATCGGCCTGACGCGGTGGGACATCCCACCCGCCACCGTGTCCCTGCCCAGCGTGCAGGGAGGCTGGTTTGCGCTGCCCGATCCGGGGCTGAGCGCGCAGTTCCAGGGGCGCTATTCGGCCGCCTATGGCGATGCCGCGCCGCCGGTCGCCGGTCTGGCTTATGACGGAATCGCCGCGATCGGTGCGCTGCTTCGGCGCGGCGGCGGGGCAGCTGTCACGACGCAGGGGCTGACCCAGGGATCGGGGTTTGCCGGCGTGAGCGGCGTCTTCCGGCTTCGCGCCGACGGCTCGAACGAGCGCGGGCTTGCAGTCGCGCAAATCCGCAACAACCAGGTCGTCGTCATCGATGCCGCACCCCGCAGCTTCGGTGGCGCCGGTTCCTGACCCGGCGCGCCTCATGCCCGAGGATGCGAGCCGCGATCCTGGCGACGCCGACTGGCTTTGGCGCGCCATCATTGCCGATCTGACCACTTCGACCTCGCCGCGCGAGGCGCGGGGCATTGCGGTCCGTCATATGGCGACGGCAAAGGCCGAGGCGTCCGCGACGATGGCGGCTCGGTTCGCCGATCATCCCCTTGCGGCCCGCCAGATGGTGCGCGCGCAATCGGACCTGACCGACATGCTGGTCGCGACCACGCTTCGGGTCGCTCTTGAGCAGCTTCATCCGCTGCCCAACCCGACCGAGGCCGAGCGGGTCGCAGTTCTTGCGGTCGGGGGCTATGGCCGGGCCGAGATGGCCCCGTTCTCGGATGTGGACCTGCTGTTCCTGACCCCGTGGAAGATGACCCCCTGGGCCGAGAGCGTCATCGAGTCGATGCTTTACATGCTGTGGGACCTGAAACTGAAGGTCGGCCATGCCAGCCGGACTGTCCGGGACTGCCTGCGACTTTCGCGCGACGACATCACCATCCGCACCGCCCTGCTGGAGCATCGCTTCGTCGCGGGGCACAAGCCGCTCGCGCTCGATCTCGGCGAACGTCTGTGGGCAGAAGTTTTTCGCAACACCGGGCCCGAGTTCATCGAGGCCAAGCTTGCCGAGCGGACCGAGCGGCACCGCAAGCAGGGCGGCCAGCGCTATGTGCTCGAGCCGAACGTCAAGGAGGGTAAGGGCGGCCTGCGCGACCTCCAGACGCTCTACTGGATCGGCAAGTATCTGCACCGGGTGCCGTCGGGCGAGGGGCTTGTCGACGCGGGGCTGCTCGACCGGGCCGAATACGATCAGTTTGCGCGGGCCGAAGAGTTTCTCTGGGCCGTCCGCTGCCATCTGCATCTTGCGACAGGGCGCGCATCGGATCAGCTGACCTTCGACCTTCAGGTGACAGTGGCCGAGCGGATGGGCTACCGCGACACGGCAGGCCGGCGTGCGGTCGAACACTTCATGCAGGACTACTTCCGGCATGCCACGCGCGTCGGAGAACTTACGCGCATCTTCCTGACCGAACTCGAAGCCCGGCACGCCAAGCCGGAGGCCTCGCTCATCGGCCTGTTCCGCAAGCGCAAAAGGGTGCGGGCGGGCTACCGGCTTATCCAGGGGCGGATCGACGTCATCGACCCGGCGGCCTTTCTGGCCGACAAGCTGAACCTGCTGCAGGTCTTCGAAGAGGCGCTGCGGACGGGCTATCTGCTGCATCCCGATGTCATGCGTCTGATCGCGGCCAATCTTTCGCTGATCGACGAGGAGATGCAGGCCGATCCCGAGGCCATCCGCAGCTTCCTCGACCTGCTGCTGCAACACGGCAACCCGGAACGCGCGCTGCGGCGAATGAACGAGCTTGGCGTGCTGGGGGCCTTCATCCCCGAGTTCGAGCCGATCGTCGCGATGATGCAGTTCAACGTCTATCACCACTACACGGTCGACGAGCACATCATCCAGTGCATCAGCACTCTCGCCCAGATCGAGCGGGGCGAACTGGTCGAGGAGTTGCCGGTCGCCAGCCGCATCCTGAAGGACGGGGTGAACCGCCGCGTCCTCTACCTTGCGCTTCTGCTGCATGACATCGGCAAGGGTCGGCCCGAGGATCACTCGATCGTCGGGGCGCAGATCGCACGGCGGGTCAGCGCCCGCTTCGACCTTGTCGCGGACGAGGCCGAGACGATCGAGTGGCTGGTCCGCCATCACCTGCTGATGTCGGACATCGCGCAGAAGCGCGACCTCAGCGACCCCCGCACGGTGCGCGATTTCGCCAAGGCGGTGAAGACGCGCGAGCGGCTGGACCTGCTGACCGTTCTGACGGTCTGCGACATCCGGGGCGTAGGACCGGGCACCTGGAACAACTGGAAGGCGATGCTGCTGCGCCAGCTTTACCGCGACACGGCGACCGCGCTGGAGGGCGGGCTCGAATCGCTCAACCGCGAACAGCGCGAGGGCGAGGCCAAGCGGGCACTGCGCGACGCGCTGACGGGCTGGGAGTCGCGCGAGGTCAAGGCCGAGGTCGCGAGGCATTACCCCCCCTACTGGCAAGGTCTGAGCACAGACACGCAGGTGGTGTTCGCGCACCTTCTGCGCGGCCTGCGCGACGACGAGATCCGGATCGACCTGCATCCCGACGACGCCCGCGATGCCACCCGCGCCTGCTTTGCGCTTTGCGATCATCCGGGCATCTTCTCGCGGCTCGCGGGCGCGCTGGCGCTTGTCGGCGCGAACGTCGTCGATGCGCGGACCTATACCTCGAAGGACGGCTATGCGACCGCCGTCTTCTGGGTGCAGGACCTTGAAGGACGGCCCTATGAGGTCGCGAAGCTGCCGCGCCTGCGGACGATGATCGACAAGACGCTGCGCGGCGAGGTTGTGGCGCGCGACGCGCTGAAGGACCGCGACCGGGTCCGCAAGCGCGAAAGCCAGTTCCGCTTTCCCACCCACATCGTCTTCGACAACGAAGGCTCGGAAATCTACACGATCATCGAGGTCGACACGCGCGACCGGCCGGGTCTGCTTTACGACCTGACGCGCACGCTGGCCGCCAACAACATCTACATCGCGAGCGCGGTGATCGCGACTTACGGGGCGCAGGTGGTCGACACCTTCTACGTCAAGGACATGTTCGGGCTGAAGCTGCATCCCAAGGTCCGGCAGGACACGCTGGAGCGCAAGCTGCGCCAGGCGATCACCGACGGTGCTGCGCGGGCCACCGCCTGATGCCGCGCAGCCGCCTGATCGCTGGGTTCCTGACCGTCGGAAGCTGGACGCTGGTCAGCCGGGTCGTGGGCTTCCTGCGCGATGTGATGATGGCGGCCTATCTGGGCGCGGGTCCCGTGGCCGAGGCGTTCCTCATCGCCTTTTCGCTGCCCAACATGTTCCGCCGATTCTTCGCGGAAGGCGCGTTCAACATGGCCTTCGTGCCGATGTTCTCGAAGAAGCTCGCGGCGGACGAGGACGCGCAGGCCTTCGCCCGCGATGCCTTCAATGGGCTGGCGGGCCTGCTGATCGTCTTCACCGCCGTCGGCACGGTTGCGATGCCCTGGCTCGTCTGGGCAATGGCGAGCGGCTTTGCAGGCGACGCGCGCTTCGACCTTGCGGTGACCTTCGGGCGCATTGCGTTCAGCTACATCCTGTTCATCTCGCTTGTGGCGCTGTTGTCGGGGGTGCTGAACGCCTTTGGCCGGTTCACCGAAGCCAGTTTCGTGCCGGTGCTGATGAACCTGATGTTCATCGCGGCGATGCTGCTGGCGGACCGTGCGGGCTGGGACATGGGGCTGACGCTGGCATGGACCGTTCCGCTGACCGGCATCGCGCAGCTTACCTTCACCTGGGTCTCGGCGCATCGCGCAGGCTTCCGCTTTCGTCCCGGCTGGCCGCGCCTTACCCCTGAACTGAAGCGCCTCGCGGTTATCGCGGCCCCTGCGGTGCTGGCGGGTGGCGTCGTTCAGGTGAACCTGCTCGTCGGGCGACAGGTCGCGTCCTTCACCGAAGGCGCGGTCGCCTGGCTGAGCTATGCAGACCGCCTTTACCAGTTGCCCCTTGGCGTCGTGGGGATCGCGATCGGCACGGTGCTGCTGCCAGACCTCTCGCGCCGCCTGCGGTCGGGCGACATGGAGGGCGGGCGCGACAGCTTCAACCGGGGGGCCGAGTTCGCGCTGGCCCTGACCGTTCCGGCGGCGGTGGCACTGGTGGTGATTGCACTGCCGTTGACCGAGGTGCTGTTCAAGCGCGGCGCGTTCGACGCCGATGACGCGGCCAACACGGCGCTGGCGCTGGCGGCCTATGGCATCGGACTGCCCGCCTTCGTGCTGCACAAGGTGTTGCAGCCGCTGTTCTATGCCCGCGAGGACACGCGCCGTCCGTTCCGCTATGCCGTCGTCTCGATGGTGGTGAACGCGGCCTTTGCGGTCGGTCTGATGCCGATAATCGGCTTCATGGCGGCGGCCCTCGCCACGACTGTCGCGGGCTGGGTCATGGTCTGGCAGCTTTGGGCCGGGTCGCGCAGCATGGGCGAGGCGGCGCGCACGGATGCCCGGTTTCGCGATCGCCTGTGGCGCATCCTGCTGGCATCGGCGGTGATGGCTGGCGTTCTTTGGGCCGGGATGGTGGCGCTCGGGCCCGCGCTCGGCACGCCTGCGGTGCGCTATGCGGCCCTGGCCACGCTGGTCGCACTTGGTGGGGTCAGCTACTTCGGCACTGGTCTGCTGATCGGGGCGTTCAAGCTGTCGGAGTTCCGCAGTCTGCTGCGCCGTCAGCGCTGACGCAGCTTTTCGCGCACCCGCGACCATCCGCCGGGCGAGACGACGAAGGACAGAAGGAAGCCGGTCGCAAAGCCCGTAAGGTCGGCGACCCATTCCCACCCGCCCCCGAACACCAGGCCGAACAGAAGCTGGATGCCGAGCAGAAATCCGATCAGCGTGAAGGCCCGGTACTTGTTCGCGCCGACCGCCGCGAGGTTGACCCACAGAAGGAAGGTGAACCCCCCGATCAGTCCGTAGACGGGAGGGTATGCCCCGATCAGCGGAGCCTGAAGACCCGGGACAAGCGTGTAGGCCAGGGCGCCGGCCACCGCCGATCCGAAGAACACCACCAGTACCGCCCAGGGGCGGAACACCTCGCCGACCATCTTTCCGATGGCGAGCAGGATCACCACGACGAACAGCGCGTGCGTCACGCTGAAATGCACGAACGGATAGCTCACCAGCCGCAGCAACGCGCCCGGCGGGTAGGTCGACTGCTCGATCATCTGGCGCATCAGCTCGGGCGAGAACGCGAACCGCTCCAGCGCATCGAGGCGCCAGCCGATCGCCTGCGGCCCCCCTACCAGCCCCGAGGCCCCAAGGGCCACCACCGTCTCCATCGCGATCATCGGCAGGGCCAGCGCCCAGACCACCCAGGGCAGCGGGTTCAGCGGGGCGGCATTCAGGTCACGGTCCATCGGGTCCTCGCGCGTCACGGGCGCGTTGACGCCCCGGAGCGCCAGCGATAAGCCCAAGCCGCAGCCAATTCCAGAGCGGCCTTTCCAGACGGAGCCTTCTATGGCCGAACCGGTCCAGCCCCACGCCCCCCGCATCTTCTCGGGCATCCAGCCGTCGGGCGGGCTGACACTTGGCAACTATCTGGGTGCGCTGAAGCGCTTCGTCGAGAAGCAGGACGAGGGGATCGAGACGGTCTACTGCCTCGTCGACATGCACGCGATCACCGTCTGGCAGGACCCTGCCAAACTGCGCCAGCAGACGCGCGAGGCCGCCGCCGGATTCATCGCCGCCGGGATCGACCCCGCGCGGTCGATCCTGTTCAACCAGAGCCAGGTTTCCGCGCATGTCGAGCTTGGCTGGATCTTCAACTGCGTCGCCCGTATGGGCTGGATGAGCCGAATGACGCAGTTCAAGGACAAGGCTGGCAAGAACTCGGAAAACGTCTCGCTGGGCCTGTTCGCCTACCCTGCGCTGATGGCTGCGGACATCCTTGCCTACAAGGCCACGCATGTGCCGGTGGGCGAGGACCAGAAGCAGCATCTCGAGTTGTGCCGCGACATCGCGATCAAGTTCAACAACGACTATGGCGTCGACTTCTTCCCGGTGGTCGAGCCGGTGATCGAGGGGGCTGCCACCCGCGTCATGTCCCTGCGCGATGGCACGAAGAAGATGTCGAAATCCGACCCCTCGGACGCAAGCCGGATCAACCTGACGGACTCGGCCGACGACATCGCCAAGAAGATCCGCAAGGCCAAGACCGACCCCGAGCCGCTGCCCGAGACGCTCGACGGCCTGCGTGACCGGCCCGAGGCGCGCAACCTCGTCAACATCTATGCGGCGCTTGAAGGCATGACGGCCGAGGCAGTCATCGCACAGCACGGCGGCGCGCAGTTCGGCGCGTTCAAGCCCGCGCTTGCCGACCTCGCCGTGGCAAAGCTTGCGCCGATCACGACCGAGATGAACCGTCTGATGCAGGACCCCGCCGAGATCGACCGCATCCTGGGTGACGGCGCGGACCGGGCCGACGCGATCGCGCGACCGATCCTGGACCAGGTCTACGAGATCGTGGGCATGATCCGCTCGCGCCGGGGCTGATGCTGCGGCGGCTGGCCCGCCGCTGCCTTGGCCTGTGCCTGCTGGGTTCACTGGCGCTGACTGTGCTGACCGGTCTGCGTCTGGCGAAAGACCCGCTGATCGCCCCAATGGTCAGCCGCAGCGGCGAGGGCATCGTCGCCGCCACGGACCGCCTGATGGCGGTCTATGCGACCCCCGATCGACTGACCGGACTGATCGAGGCACGACTGGCTGAAGAGCCGCGCAACTGGATCGCCCTCGACGCGCTTGAAGGCGTGACGGCCGAGCGGGCCATCGCCCTGCCGCCGGGCCTCGCCGAACACCTCGCCGAGGCGCGCGAGGCTGACACGGGCCTGACCGCGCAGGCGGGCGACTGCGCCGCCTGCGCCTGGGACATCGCCGCCTGTCGGATCGACAATGTGCTGATCTGCAAGGGACCGCTGATCCTGACCCCGGTCGAGGACCTGCGCGGGATCGCGAAGGCGGGGGTGGACTATGCCTTGGGGGCCGGGGTGGACCGGCTCGACCTTGGGCTGTCGGTCGTGGGCCTTGGCGCGACAGCGCTGGTGGTGGTGTCGGGCGGCAGTTCGGCCACGCTCAAGCTCGGCACCGGCCTTGTGAAGCTGGGGCGCGGAATGGACCTTCTCTCGCCAGGCCTGACCGGCCAGATCGGGCGCGCGATGTCCGAAGGCATCGACTGGGCGGCGATGCCTGCGCTTCGGTCGCTCGACGATGTGCCGGACCTTCTGCGGGCGGATGCGCTGGCACCGATCGCAGCCCTCGCCTCGGATCTTGGCCGTACCGAGGCCGCCCTCGGGCCGAGTGCCACGCTGCATCTGGTGCGATTCGTCGATGACACGGGCGAGGCGCGCCGCCTTGCCGATGCTGCGACCGCGCTTGGTCCGCGCACCGTCGGGCGCGTCGAGGTGTTGGGGCCGGCCCGCGTGTTCCGTGCGACACTGCGCTGGTCCGAGGTCGCGTGGCAGATGCTGACGGGCATCGCCGGGGTGATGCTGTCACTGGCGGCGCTGATCGGTTCGGCCGTCCAGGGTGCGGGCCTGCGGCTGCTGCGCCGTCTGGCAGCCTGACACTGTCACGGACCCACCTGTCACGGACCCCGCCTGTCACGGAATCGAGTCAATCGGCTGGCATCGTTCCTTGTGGGCGCTCCCCTCGCCCCGTCGGTTCGGACCTGTCCCCCCCAACGCCTCGCGGTCTCCCCGGCCCCGAGGCCCGCCGGCCGGCATCGCCCTCGGACCCCAAAAGGTCCGGGGGCTTTTTTTCCAACAGACCCTGTGCGCGGCGGCCGGTGTCAGCCCGGTTCCGTTGAGGTAAGGAAGGTTGGTCTAGTGGAGCGATGCCATGACCCACCTCTTGCCTGCCGCGACCCGCGTCGGACATGTCCACCTAAAGGTCGCTGACCTCGACCGCGCGATTGCCTTCTATTCTGGCGTGCTCGGCTTCACGGTGATGCAGCGCTACGGCACGCAGGCGGCGTTTCTGGGTGCCGGCGGCTATCACCACCACATCGGTCTGAACACCTGGGACAGCCGGGACGGCACCCCGCCGCCGCCCGGCCACACGGGGCTTTACCACAGCGCCTTCCTGTTTCCTGACCGCGCCTCGCTCGGTGCGGTGCTGCGCCGGGTTCTGGACGCAGGTATCCCCCTGGACGGTGCGGCGGATCACGGCGTCAGCGAGGCGATCTATCTGCGCGATCCCGACGGCAACGGCGTCGAGTTGTACCGCGACCGGCCAGAAGCCGAGTGGCCGCGCGACGCCTCGGGGGGGCTTGCGATGGGGAACTGGCCGCTCGACATCCCGCGCCTTCTGGCCGAGGCCACCTGACGCACTGGACCCCTCGCGGCGGGGGTGATTAACTCCGCGCTGGTCGATGGGGGAAGACGATGGCATTCGGCACGCAGATCCGCACGTTCTTCGAGGGGCGCTGGCACGACGGCGACGTTGCCGTCATGCGCGCCGCGGATCACGGCATCTGGCAGGGCTCTAGCGTGTTCGACGGGGCGCGGCATGTGAACGGCCTCGTGCCCGACCTGCGCCTGCATTGCGACCGGGTGAACCGTTCGGCCGAGGCACTGATGATCACGCCGACCCACAGCGCCGCCACCATCGAAGAGATCGTCCGCGACGGTCTGCGGGCCTACGATCCGTCCACGGCGGTCTACATCCGCCCGATGTACTGGGCGCTCGAAGGGTCCGAGCTTGGCGTCGCCCCGAAAGAAGGCGCGACCGGCTTTGCGATCTGCCTCGAGGCCGTGCCGATGCCGCCGCCCGAGGCGACGACCACCCTGACGCGCACCCGCTTTCGCCGCCCCGTCCTGGAGGACAACGTGTGCAATGCGAAGGCTGGCTGCCTTTATCCGAACAACGCCCGGATGCTGGTCGAGGCGAAGGCGAAGGGGTTCGGCAACGCGCTTGCCGCCGATGCGATGGGGAATGTCGCCGAGAGTGCCACGGCCAACGTCTTCATCGTCACGGATGGCGTCGTGATGACCCCGATTGCCAACGGCACATTCCTTGCGGGCATCACCCGCGCGCGCCACATCGCGAACCTGCGCGCCGACGGCATCGAGGTGCGCGAGGTGGTGATGAGTTTCGAGGATGTCGCGGCCGCCGATGAGGTGTTCCTGTCGGGCAACTTCAGCAAGGTCATGCCGGTGACGGCGTTCGAGGATCGGCGCTATCAGGTCGGACCCGTAACGCGCCGGGTACGTGAAGCCTATTGGGACTGGGCGGCAGAGGCCGCCTGAGCCCTGGGGGGAGGAAGCGATGCGGAAGTTCCTGGTCGTGCTTGACGACAGCCGCGAATGCCTGAACGCGATGCGGTTCGCAGCCCTGCGGGCGGCCCACACCGGGGGCCGCGTGCAGATCCTGTCGGTCATCTCGCCGGAGGAGTTCGGCGCCTGGATGGGCGTGGCCGACCTGATGCGCGAGGAGGCGCGCGAAAGGATCGTCGCGCATTTCGAGGTCTTTGCCAAATGGATGCGCGACAAGCAGGGCGTCGACCCCGAACTTGTCATTCGCGAGGGCGACCCGGTGGCCGAGATCCTGGCCCAGATCCGGGATGACCCGGCGGTCGGCGTCCTCGTGCTGGGCGCGAGCCATGAGAAGAACGGCCCCGGCCCGCTGGTGACGCAACTGTCCCGGTCGTCCGGTAGCCTGCCAGTGCCGATCACCATCGTGCCGGGCGACATGTCGAAGGAACGGCTGGAGGAGATCTCCTGAGCGGGTCCGAACCGAACGCTGTCAATGGCCGCCAAGCCCGACCGAGGGTCAGCTTTTAAACGACCTGCACGGCAAGCACATCTTGGCCGATTTCCTGCGATACGGACACATGACAACGGAACATAAAATGCCGTGACAGGTTTTGTCTTTGTGGGACGCACCAGTGGAGGTGCACGTCCCAAAGGAGGAAGACTGATGGCAACTCAGGACAAGACGTCCGAAGGTCGCAGCAAGGGCGGCCAGAACTCGGGCGGCAACTTCAAGAACGACCCGCAGCGCGCGGCGGAAGCCGGTCGCAAGGGCGGTCAGGAATCGGGCGGGAACTTCAAGAACGACCCGCAGCGCGCTTCCGAAGCAGGCAAAAAGGGCGGCGAAAGCTCGCACGGCGGCCGGCGCTGATTTGACGGCAGGGCGGCTGCCCGTCTTTCAGAACTGCGAAGGGGGGAAGGCTGTTGGGCCTTCCCCCCTTCCTTCATCGGCGAACTAGAACGGTTCCAAATTCTTGACTCGCCCGGCGCGAAGGCGCATATCCGATCAGAACCGTCGGAGATACGCCATGTTCATCCAGACCGAATCGACCCCGAACCCCGCCACGCTCAAGTTCCTTCCGGGCCAGACCGTGCTCGAGGTCGGCACGGCGGACTTCCCGTCGGCGGAAGCCGCGGCGGCCTCGCCACTGGCCCAGCGCATCTTTGGCGTGTCCGGCGTGACGGGCGTGTTCTTCGGAATCGATTTCGTGACGGTCACCAAGTCCGACGCGGTGGCGTGGGAACATGCCAAGCCCGCGATCCTTGGCGCAATCATGGAGCATTACCAGTCCGGCGCGCCGGTGCTGGAAGGCGAGCAGGCGGCCTCGGGCCACCGCGCCCATGACGGCCCCGACAGCGACATCGTCCGCCAGATCAAGGACCTGCTGGATAGCCGGGTGCGCCCGGCGGTTGCCCAGGACGGCGGCGACATCACGTTCCACGGCTTTGACCGCGGGATCGTCTACCTGCACATGCAGGGGGCCTGCGCCGGATGCCCCTCTTCGACCCTGACGCTGAAGATGGGAATCGAGAACCTGCTGCGCCACTACATTCCCGAAGTGCTCGAGGTTCGGCCCGTCGCCGCCTGACACCATGATCCCGGTCCTTGGCTTCGATACCTCGGCCGCGCATTGCGCGGCCGCAGTCGTTTGCGGCGACGCGGTGCTTGGGCATCGGACCGAGCCGATGGACAAGGGCCAGGCCGAGCGGCTGATGCCCATGCTCGGCACGCTCCTGTCCGACTGCGGGATCGGTTGGGGCGATCTCGCCGCGATCGGGGTCGGAACCGGGCCTGGCAACTTCACCGGCGTTCGGATCGCGGTCGCGGCGGCCCGCGGACTTGCGCTGTCGCTCGGGGTGCCGGCCATTGGCGTGACGGCCTTCGAGGCGTTGGGCCTCGACCTGCCCGACGGAACCATACGGCTTGTCGATGCGCGCCGCGCGGGCCTTTGGCTGGACGCAGCCGGGCAGGCTCCGGCCGAGTGGAACGGCGAGGCCCTGCCCGCCGCGCTGCATGGCCGCGACACCGTGGGCCACCAGGCCGATCGCGTCGCCGCTCTGACGGGCGGTTGCGCGCTGACGGCGGTACACGACCTGCCCGTCGCCATCGCGCGGATCGCGGCGGCACGGTTCACCGTTCCGCATCCGCGACCTGCGCCCTTCTACCTGCGCGGGCCGGATGCCACGCCGTCGTCCGACCCGCCCCCGCTGATCCTGCCGTGACGCCCGAGGGGATGGCACGGCTGCACGGCCTGTGCTTCGTTGCGCCCCGGCCCTGGACGGCCGCCGAGTTCGAGGCGCTTTTGTCGCAGCCCACGACCCGCCATGTCACCGAACAGCACGGCTTCGCCTTCGGCCGGATCGTCGCCGACGAGGCCGAGGTGCTGACCCTTGCAGTCGATCCCGCGATGCGCGGACAGGGCCGGGGCGCACGGCTTCTGGCCGATCTGACCGCCCTTCTCGTGCGGGACGGTGCCACGCGGATCTTCCTCGAGGTCGGGGTCGACAACCTTGCGGCGCGTGCGCTTTACCAAGCTGCGGGCTATCGCGAGGCCGGGCGGCGACCCGGTTATTTCACCGCTCCGGGACAGCCTGCGGCGGATGCGCTCGTGCTCGTGCGGGACCTGCATATTCGTTGATCGAAAGATCAAAACGCGGCGGCACGGGGCGTAAAAATGTGTTGACCGACCTGCCCAAACCCGCCCTAGATTGCCGATGAACCATCCGGGCCGACCGACAGGACTGGTCAAGAAAATCACAACGGGAGACTTCGATGACCCTCATGAAAACGCTGCTCGGGGCAGCGGCCACGCTTGCCCTGACCTCGGGCGTGACGCTGGCCGAGCCTGCGATCATCTTCGATCTGGGCGGCAAGTTCGACAAATCGTTCAACGAGGCCGCCTTCAACGGCGCAACCAAGTGGGCCGAAGAGACGGGCGGCACGTTCAAGGAACTCGAGATGCAGTCCGAGGCCCAGCGCGAGCAGGCGCTGCGCCGCCTGGCCGAGTCCGGGGCCAATCCGGTCGTGATGACGGGCTTTGCCTTCGGCGACGTGCTTAACCAGGTCGCCCCGGATTTCCCCGACACCAAGTTCGCGATCATCGACATGGTGGTCGAGCAGCCAAACGTGAAGTCGGTCGTGTTCACCGAGCATGAAGGCAGCTACCTCGTCGGCATGATGGCGGGTCTCGCCTCGAAAACCGATACGGTCGGCTTCATCGGCGGCATGGACATCCCGCTGATCCGCCGCTTCGGTTGCGGCTATGCTCAGGGCGTAAAGGCGGTGAAACCCGAGGCGACGGTCATCCTGAACATGACGGGCACCACCCCCGCCGCCTGGAACGATCCGGTCAAGGGTGCGGAACTTGCCAAGTCGCAGAAGGCGCAGGGCGCGGACGTGATCTATGCCGCAGCGGGCGGCACCGGCGTGGGTGTGCTGCAAGCAGCGGCGGACGAGGGCATCCTGTCGATCGGGGTCGACAGCAACCAGAACCACCTGCACCCCGGATCGGTCCTGACCTCGATGATGAAGCGCGTGGACGTTGCCGTCTACAACGCCTTCAAGGAAGGGACCGACCTCGTTCCCGGCGTCAACGTGCTTGACCTCAAGGCCGAGGGCGTGGGCTACGCGATGGACGAGAACAACGCCTCGCTCGTCACGCCCGAGATGCAGGCGGCCGTCGATGCCGCCGCCGAGAAGATCAAGGCGGGCGAATTGACCGTGCACGACTACATGTCCGACGACACCTGCCCCGCCGGCACGTTCTGAGGCATGAACGCGACAGTCAAAGGGGGGCGGCCGGAAACGGCCGCCCCGTTTGCCATCGAGTTGCGCGGCATCTCGAAGGCGTTCGGCCCGGTCCAGGCCAACAAGGACATCTCGATCGAGGTGCCCAAGGGTACGATCCACGGCATCATCGGCGAGAACGGGGCGGGAAAATCGACGCTCATGTCGATCCTCTACGGTTTCTACAAGGCCGACTCGGGAGAGATCCTGATCGACGGCCGCCTGACCGCCATTCCCGACAGCCAGAGCGCCATCCGCGCCGGAATCGGCATGGTCTTCCAGCACTTCAAGCTGGTGCAGAACTTCACCGTGCTCGAGAACATCATTTTGGGAGTCGAGGATGGCCCGATGCTGAACGCATCGCTGTCCAAGGCGCGCCGGGTCCTGAGCGAACTTGCCCGCGAATATGAGCTCGACGTCGATCCTGATGCACTGATCGAGGATCTGTCGGTCGGCCACCAGCAGCGGGTCGAAATCCTGAAGGCCCTCTACCGGCAGGCCGACATCCTGATCCTTGACGAGCCGACGGGCGTGCTGACCCCGGCCGAGGCGGATCACCTGTTCCGCATTCTTCGCGGGCTGCGCGATCAGGGAAAGACGATCATCCTCATCACCCACAAGCTGCGCGAGATCATGGAGGCGACCGACAGTGTCAGCGTCATGCGGCGCGGCACGATGGTCGGTACCGTCCGCACCGCCGAGACAAGCCCAGAGGCGCTGGCGGAGCTGATGGTCGGTCGCAAGGTCCTGCTCGAGGTCGAGAAGTCGCCGCCCGCGCCTGGCAAGGTCGTGCTGAGCGTCAGCGACCTGCGGGTGCGCGACGAGGACGGGGTCGAACGGCTGAAGGGTGTCAGCTTCGACATCCGGGCGGGCGAAATCCTTGGCATTGCAGGCGTTGCGGGCAACGGCCAGTCCGAGCTGCTGGCGGCCTTGGGCGGCATTCAGACGGCGACGGGGCGGATCACCCTGAACGGCGCGGCCCTGCCGCTGTCCGGTGCGGGCGCCGACGGGCAGGCGCGGCGCGCGGCAGGCATCGCGCATGTCCCCGAGGACCGCCAGACGCTTGGCCTTATCATGGATTTCAGCGCGTGGGAGAACGTGGCCTTCGGCTATCACAACGACCCGAAGTATCGCCGGGGCGCGCTTCTGATGGACAACGACGCGCTGCGGGCGGACACCGAAGCGAAGATGGCGACTTTCGACGTGCGCCCCCCCATCGCGACGCTGGCGGCCAAGAACTTCTCGGGTGGCAACCAGCAGAAGATCGTCGTCGCGCGCGAGATCGAGAGTGACCCCGACCTTCTGCTGATCGGCCAGCCGACGCGGGGCGTCGACATCGGCGCGATCGAGTTCATTCACAAGCAGATCGTCGCCCTGCGCGACGCGGGCAAGGCGATCCTTCTGGTCAGCGTCGAATTGGACGAAATCCTCAGCCTGTCCGACCGGATCGCCGTCATGTTCGACGGCCGGATCATGGGCTTCGCCGACCCGGCCACCACGGACGAGCGGGCGCTCGGGCTTCTGATGGCGGGGATCACCGCCGAAACGGCAGAGGCGGCAGCATGAGGTCCGCTGCGCCTTGGGTGCTGGTCGGATGACGAAGCTTCCTGTCTGGGCGGATGTCGCTCTTGTGCCGCTCATCAGCCTGATGCTTGCGGCCGCAATCTCGGCGCTGGTCCTTCTGTCGATCGGGCAAAGCCCGGTCGAGGCTTGGAACGTGATGGTCGACGGGGCGCTCGGCTCGGCCTACGGCTGGGGATACACGCTGTACTACGCGACTTCGTTCATGTTCACGGGCCTTGCCGTGACGGTGGCCTTCCATGCGGGGCTGTTCAACATCGGCGGCGAGGGGCAGGCGCAACTTGGCGGGCTTGGCGTGGCGCTTGTATGCTTGGCACTTCCCTGGCCGCACTGGGCAATGGCCCTGCCCGCCGCGATGATCGGCGCGGCGCTGTTCGGCGCGGCATGGGCGGCGATCCCCGCATGGCTTCAGGCCAAGCGCGGCAGCCATGTCGTCATAACGACGATCATGTTCAACTACATCGCCGCCGCCCTGCTGATCTACATCCTGGTCGAGGTGCTGCGCCCTCAAGGCCAGATGGACCCGGCCTCGGCCCGCTTTCCCGAGGGGACGAACCTGCCGACGCTGCACGAAATCCCCGGTCTGTCGCTCATCTTCACCAAGCAGGTGCCAGCCAACGTCACCCTGTTGGTCGCGCTCGTCGCCTGCTGGCTGGTCTGGCTCTTGATGTGGCGCACGCGCCTTGGCTACGAGATCCGCGCCTTCGGGAAATCCGAAAAGGCCGCCGCCTATGCGGGCATCTCGGCGGTCCGCATCACGATGATCGCAATGCTGATCTCGGGCGGGCTGTCGGGACTGATGGCAATCAACAACGTGATGGGCGAAAGCGAGCGGCTGCTGCAGAACTCGGCCGAGGGGGCGGGATTCATCGGCATCGCCGTGGCCCTGATGGGGCGGAACCATCCCTTCGGCGTGTTCCTTGCCGCAATCCTGTTCGGGTTTCTCTACCAGGGCGGTGCGGAGCTTGGCCTCTGGACCTCGATCCCCATCGAGCTTCGGATCGTCGTGCAGGGTCTGGTGATCCTGTTCACGGGCGCGCTCGACCAGATGGTCCGCATGATGCTTGGCCTTGTATTCCGGCCGCGACGGGTGGCTGCGTGATGGATTACGCGACGCTTCTGCAAGTGATGGACTCGACCCTGCGCCTTGCGACGCCGCTGCTGCTGGCTTGCCTCGCGGGGCTTTATTCCGAGCGCGCCGGCATCTTCGACATCGGGCTGGAAGGCAAGATGCTGATGGCCGCGATGTCCTCGGGCGCGGTGGCCTATCTGACGGGATCGGTCTGGATCGGCCTCTGCGCCGGGATCGCGGGTTCGTTGCTGTTCGCGCTGGTCCACGGGGTCGCCTCGATCACCTTCCGGGGCAACCAGCTGATCTCGGGCGTCGCGCTGAACTTCGTGGCTTCGGGGATCACGGTGCTGATCGCGCAATACCTGTTCCGCGAGGGCGGGCGGACCCCGGCGCTGACGGGCGACGCGCGCTTTGCCGAGATCACCCTGCCCTTCGCCGACGTGGCACCCGCGATCCCGATCCTTGGCCCCTTCTATGCCCAGGTGCTGTCCGGGCATACGATCCTCGTCTATGTGGCGCTGCTGCTCGTGCCCCTGTCGTGGTGGGTGCTGTACCGCACCCGCTTTGGCCTGCGGCTTCGCGCGGTGGGCGAGAACCCGGCCTCGGTCGACACGGCGGGCGTTTCGGTCGTGCGCCTGCGTTACGCGGCAGTCGCGATCACCGGCATCCTCTGCGGCCTTGCGGGGGCCTACATGGCGACCGGCTTGCAGGCGGGTTTCGGGCGCGAGATGACGGCGGGGCGGGGCTACATCGCCCTCGCCGCGCTCATCTTCGCCAAGTGGCGCCCATGGTACTGCCTGTGGGCGACGCTGCTGTTCGGCTTCCTTCAGGCCCTTGCGCTAAGGCCCGACGTGATTGATCGGACGCTCGGGCTTTCGGTTCCGGTGCCGATGCTCGATGCGCTGCCCTATGTGCTGACCGTCGTCGTCCTGGCCGGTCTCGTCGGCAAGGCGATCCCGCCGCGCGCCGGCGGAGAGCCCTACGTCAAGGAGCGCTAGACCGACCGTCTGAGTCTTTTCCGCACGGGTCGCGCACAAAGCGAGGCGCCAACGGGCTTGCAGTTTGACAAGGCGCGGTGCGCGGCAGACCATGAGCCTTGCCCCCTTGGTGCCGGACCCCATGCAGATCTACCTCCCCATCGCCGAGGTGTCGGTCAATATCTTCGTGCTGCTCGGGATCGGCGGCATCGTGGGCTTTCTGTCGGGCATGTTCGGCGTCGGCGGCGGCTTTCTCATCACGCCACTGCTTTTCTTCATCGGCATTCCCCCGACCATCGCCGTCGCTACCGGCGCGAACCAGGTCGTCGCCTCCTCGGTCTCGGGCGTTCTGGCGCATCTGCGACGACGGACGGTCGATTTCCGCATGGGCAGCGTGCTGCTTGCGGGCGGCATGGTCGGATCGACCATCGGGATCTGGGTGTTCACACGCCTGAGCGCGCTGGGACAGGTCGACCTGCTGGTGCAGTTGTCCTATGTGCTCTTCCTCGGGCTGATCGGCGCGCTCATGCTTCAGGAAAGCGTCCGCGCCCTCAACCGCACCCGCAAGCCCGGCGCGCCCCGCCGCCGCTCGCACGAGCACCTTCTGGTGCATCGCCTGCCGCTCAAGATGCGGTTCCGCACCTCGGGGCTCTACATCAGCGTGATCCCGCCTGTCCTCGTCGGCGCAGCGGTGGGCTTTCTTGCAGCGATCATGGGGGTGGGCGGCGGCTTCATCATGGTGCCCGCCATGATCTACCTGCTTGGCATGCCGACCAAGGTCGTCATCGGCACCTCGCTGTTTCAGATCACCTTCATCACCGCTTTCACGACCGTCATGCACGCGACGACCTCCTTCTCGGTCGATATGGCGCTGGCGCTTCTCTTGATCCTCGGCGGGGTCGTGGGCGCCCAGCTTGGCGCGCAGGTCGGTCTGAAGCTCAAGGCCGAGCAGTTGCGAATCCTGCTCGCGCTTCTGGTGCTTGCCGTGTCGGGCAAGATTGCCCTCGACCTTTTGCTGCAACCTGCCGAACTCTACAGCCTGACGCCGGTGCGGCTGCCATGATGCTGCGGGCCGCCCTGATCTGCCTGGTCCTTGCCTGGCCCGCCGCCGCCGAGACGGTCGTCGCGGGGTTGAGCCAAAGCAGCGTCTCGATCACGGCACGGTTCGAGGGGTCCGAGATCCTCGTCTACGGCGCGGTCAAGCGCGACAGGCCTGGCCCGATCGAGCCGCCGCTCGAGGTTGTCATCACCGTCGAAGGGCCTGCGACCCCCGTCGTGGTGCGCCGCAAGGAACGGCGCCTTGGCCTGTGGATGAACACCGAGGCGGTCGAGGTCGACCGGGCACCAAGCTTCTACGCCGTCGCGACCACGGGTCCGCTGGTGACGGCGCTGTCGGAAACCGAGGACTTGCGCCATCGCATCTCGATCCCGCGTGCGATCCGCTCGGTGGGGGCCACCTCCGAGGCCGAGGATGCCCCCGCCTTCATCGAGGCGCTGATCCGCATCCGCCAGGCGTCCGGGGCCTATCTCGTGTCCGAAGGTCTGGTCGAGTTGACCGAGGAGACGCTGTTTCGCACCGATGTGGGCCTGCCGGCAAACCTGACCGAAGGCGACTACAAGGTCCGCATCTTCCTGACGCGCGGCGGCGCCGTGGTGGACCGGCTCGAGTTGTCGATCGACGTCCGCAAGGAGGGGCTGGAGCGCTGGCTGACCAATCTCGCCCGCAACCAGCCGCTGATTTACGGCCTGCTGTCGCTGGCCATCGCCGTGGTTGCCGGCTGGGGCGCGTCGGCAGGTTTCCGGGCGCTGCGAAGGTAGCAGGTCGGCCAGGTAACCTCAGAAGGCGCGGAAGGTCATCGTGGTCAGTGTCCGCACAATATGCGGCACGTCGAACAACGCATCGCTGAGGAAGCGGCCGACATCCTCGTCGTCGGGGATGTAGACCTTTGCCAGAAGGTCATACTCGCCCGATGTCGAGAAGAGTTCGGACACGACCTCGCGGTCATATATGGCCGTCGCGACCTCGTAGGTCTTGCCCGGCGTGCAGCGGAACTGGACGAAGACACAGCGCATTCGGCTCTCCTCCCGCGCAGACTAGGACGAGGCCGGGCCAAGGCCAAGCGCGAAACGGCAGTTTCAACGATGCCCCCGTACGGGCATGATGCCCGCAATTAAGGCAGTACGGGCGCTGGACCAACCTTCCGCACGAAAAAAGACGACCCCATCCGTCACGTCTAGGGAACCCAAAGGCGCAAGCAACGTCTCCTATCGCAAAGGCCGCCGACCGACCGGCCCGTTCGGGGAACACCATGCTCATTCGCTTTGGTTACGAGATCACCGTGTCCTGCGCGCAGGAGACGCCGATGATCTGCATGATGTCTCCGCGTGACGAGAATCTCGACCACATCCGGCTTCAGGACAGCTTCGCGACCATCCCTCCGCTTGCAACATCCGTCTATCGTGATCTCTTCGGCAATACATGCCGCCGCCTGATCGCGCCGTCGGGCGAGTTGACCCTGCGAAGCGACAGCGTCATCCAGTGCGACGGACTCCCCGAGCCTGCGTACCCGACGGCGCGCCAGACCCCGATCGGCGAGTTGCCCGACGACACGCTGATGTACCTGCTCGGCAGCCGCTACTGCGAGACCGACCGGCTGAGCCAGCTCGCCTGGGACCTGTTCGGTCAGACAGCGCCCGGCTGGGGCCGCGTGCAGGCGATCTGCGACTATGTGAATGACCGCCTGCGCTTCGACTACCAGCAGGCCCGGTCGACCCGCACGGCCTGGGAAGCCTGGCAGGAAGGCGTGGGCGTCTGCCGCGACTTCGCCCACCTCGCCATCGCCTTCTGCCGCTGCCTGAACATCCCGGCGCGCTATGTGAACGGCTACCTCGGCGACATCGGCGTCCCGCCGGCCAATTCGCCGATGGATTTCGCGGCCGCGATGGAGGTCTACCTCGACGGCGCCTGGCACATGTTCGACCCCCGCAACAACCAGCGCCGCATTGGACGGATCGTCATCGCCTATGGCCGCGATGCGGCCGACGTTCCGTTGATCCACAGCTTCGGCCCGCACACTCTGGCGAAGTTTCTCGTCTGGACCGACGAGATCGCCGAGCTTCCGACACTTCAGGCGGCTGGCTGAGGGTCAGACGGGCAGTGCAGTCGTCTTGAACACGGTCCGCAGCGCAAAAGACGAATGCATCTGCGCGACCCCCGGCAGGCGGGCCAGGTACTGGCGGTGGATGCGTGCGAAGTCGTCTGTGTCCATCGCGACCACCTTCAGCAGATAGTCCGCCGAACCTGCCATCAGGTGACATTCCAGCACGTCCGGCACCCGCTTGACCGCCGCCTCGAATGCCTCGAGCACCTCGTCCGCCTGGCCTGACAGCGTGATCTCGACGAAGACCGTCGTCGGGCGGCCGAGCTTACGGGCGTCGAGCAGCGCGACGTATTCCGCGATCATGCCCACCTGCTCAAGCCGCTGGACCCGCCGGTGGCAGGCCGACGGCGACAGGTTCGCACGCTCGGCCAGATCGGCGTTGGTCATCCGCCCATCCTTCTGCAAGGCCGTCAGGATGCGCCGGTCTGTCGCGTCAATGTCCACTCTGTTGCACGATCCTTCGACCAAAGCGCCGTTCTGTCGAACAACCTGCCACCGAAGGGCGGGCCTGTCAGCCGCTTTTCAAAGCATCACCACGGCCCTGTGATATCTTTCGGCAATCATCGGTTCGGAGAGTGGTCATGCAGATCGGTTGCCCCAAGGAAATCAAGCCGCAGGAATATCGCGTCGGCATCACGCCGAACGCAGCGCGCGAGGCCGTGGCCCACGGCCACACCGTCCTGATCGAGACGCATGCGGGGGTCGGCGCGGGTTTTCCCGATGCCGACTACGTTGCGGCCGGGGCGCGGATCGTGTCGACTGCCGAAGAGGTCTTCTCGGCTTCGGACATGATCGTCAAGGTCAAGGAACCCCAGGCAATCGAGCGCAAGCGCCTACGCGAAGGCCAGGTGCTGTTCACCTATCTGCATCTCGCGCCCGATCCCGACCAGACGCGCGATCTGTTGGCGTCGGGTGTCACCGCCATCGCCTACGAGACGGTCACCGATGACCGCGGCGGTCTGCCGCTGCTTGCGCCGATGTCCGAGGTGGCAGGCCGTCTGGCACCGCAGGTGGGTGCGTGGACGCTTCAGAAGGCGAACGGCGGGCGTGGCGTCCTCCTCGGTGGTGTGCCCGGCGTGGCCCCCGGACGGGTGGTCGTGATCGGCGGCGGCGTGGTTGGCACGCATGCAGCCAAGGTTGCAGCGGGAATGGGCGCCGATGTGACGGTGCTCGACCGCTCGCTGCCACGCCTGCGCTACCTCGACGACGTATTCGGACGCGACTTCAAGTCGGTCTATTCGACCGCCGGAAACACCGCCGACCTGATCCGCGAAGCCGACATGGTGATCGGCGCCGTGCTGATCCCCGGTGCCGCAGCCCCGAAGCTGATCAGCCGCGCCCAACTTGCCACGATGAAGCCCGGGGCGGTGCTGGTGGACGTGGCGATCGACCAGGGCGGCTGCTTCGAGACGTCGCGCGCGACGACGCATCAGGACCCGGTCTACGAGGTCGACGGCATCATGCACTACTGCGTGGCGAACATGCCGGGCGCGGTCGCGCGCACCTCGACCCTGGCCCTCGGCAACGCGACCCTGCCGTTCATGCTGGCGCTGGCCGACAAGGGCTGGCGCGCGGCCTGCGCGGACGATCCGCACCTGCTCGCCGGGCTCAACACCCATGCTGGCAAGCTGACCTATGCAGCCGTCGGCACCGCGCTCGGCCTGCCGGTCACCGACGCGGCGCAGGCGCTCGCCGCCTGATCCGGGCGGGCCCGCGACAGCGCGGGCCCCTTCGCGCCTAGACCGTCCGGGCGCGCAGAAGGTCGCGGATATCCGCGAGCAGTTCCTCTTGCGTGGGTGCCGCCACAACCTCGACCACGGGGGCGGGCTTGGTCACGGCGTCTTTGGCCCGGTTCACGGCCTTGACCAGCAGGAACACGACCCAGGCAATGATCAGGAAGTTGAGCAGTGCCATGATGAACGACCCATAGGCAAAGACTGCCGCCCCGCTGTCACGCGCGGCCTGAAGGCTTGCGCCCTCGGGCGGGGTGCCGCTGAGCACCAGATACATATTGGTGAAATCGACGCCCCCGATGATCAGGCCGATGATCGGATTGACGAGGTCGGCGACCAGCGAGTTGACGATGGCTGTGAAGGCCGCGCCGATGATGATGCCGACCGCCAGATCGAGCACGTTGCCGCGCGAGATAAACGTCCTGAATTCGTTAAGCATTGCTTGGTGTCCCCCTTGTCGCTGCCCGTTCCCGTTGGGCACTAGTCGTTGCATTGGCGCACAGCCGCGGCCGAACCCTCTTCGGAACGGACAGTTCCGTCATGCCGCAGGAGACCCTAGTTTGGCAACGATCCCGAGGACGGAGTAGCCCCGATGACGACGCTTGCCGATTTTCCCATCACCGCCCGCTGGCCCCCGCGTCAGCCCGATGCGATCCAGCTTTACTCGCTGACGACGCCCAACGGGGTGAAAGTCTCGATCGCGCTCGAGGAGATGGGTCTGGCCTACGACGCCCATTTCGTGGACTTCGCGACCAACGACCAGATGTCATCGGCCTTCCTGTCGCTGAACCCCAACAACAAGATCCCGGCGATCATCGACCCGCAGGGTCCGGGCGGCGCACCGCTGGCGCTGTTCGAGAGCGGGGCGATCCTCATTTACCTCGCCGAAAAGTCGGGGCAGTTCCTGCTGCAGGCGTCGCGGTATGAGGTATTGCAATGGTTGATGGTCCAGATGGGCGGCATCGGCCCGATGTTCGGGCAGCTTGGCTACTTCCACACCTTCGCGGGCAAGGAGATCGACGATCCCCGCCCGAAAGAGCGCTATCGCGCCGAGGTCGAGCGCTTGCTGAAGGTCCTCGACGGGGCCCTCGCCGGGCGTGAGTGGGTGGCCGGGGAGTATTCCATCGCCGACATTGCCATCGGCCCGTGGCTGAACACGCTCGTGACCTTCTACAAGGCGTCGGACCTTGTGGGCTGGGACCGCCTTTCGCATGTGCCGGGCTATCTCGCGCGGTTTCTCGCGCGCCCTGCCGTCCAGCGCGGCCTCGTCCAGCCGCCCCGGACCTAGCCCCGGGGGGCTGCGGCGCGGCGCAGACGGTCGTTGATCGCGCGCCCGAGCCCGCGCTCGGGCACCGGCGCCACGGCGATCCTGCCGCCTCTCCCCGCCAACCCGTCCGCCACGCGCAGCATGTGAAACAGGGCTGCTGCGGCCTCGACCAGATCGCCGCTGCGCGAGAGGCTGAGCGGGCTGTCGGACGGCCCGAACCCGATCCAGACCTCGCCCGGCTCCGGCGCGATCACGTTCAGCCGGAGCAAGGCGTCAGGCGCATAGTGCGAGGCGAGCTGTCCGGGTGCGGTCGGCGTCGCCGAGGTATGCGGATCGGCCAGCACCGCACCCAGCGCCGCCTCGATGTCCTCGCGCGGCACACCGCCGGGGCGCAGCAGGGTGGCCGAACCCTCAAGGCCGATGATGGTCGATTCGAGCCCGACCTTGCAGGCGCCGCCATCCAGAACGGCCTCGATCTGCCCGCCCAGCCCGTGCAGTACATGATCGGCCCGCGTCGGGCTGATCCTGCCCGACGGGTTGGCCGAGGGTGCCGCGACGGGCCCGCCGACCAACGCCAGCAGCGCCCGCGCCACGGGATGGGCGGGCACACGGATGGCCACAGTGGAAAGACCCGCCGTCACGAGCGGCGACAGGCCCGCCCCGTCGCGCACAGGCAGCACAAGCGTCAGGGGTCCGGGCCAAAAGGCCGCAGCCAGCAGATCGGCGCGGGCGTCGAAGCGCGCCAGAGTCCGTGCGTGATCGGCATCAAGGACATGGACAATTAGCGGATTGAACTGGGGCCTGCCCTTGGCCTGAAAGATCCGCGCCACCGTGACGTCGCTGCGCGCATCGCCGCCCAGCCCGTAGACCGTCTCGGTCGGAAAGGCGACAAGCGCGCCGCCACGCAGCAGCTTTGCAGCCCGCGCCAGACCCGGGTCATCGTCCTGAAGGTGCTCGGTCGCCGTCATCGGTGACGCAGCGTTGGGGTTGAGCGCGACGGGTAGTTGGATAGGCTGACCCACATTCGCGTTCCCTTACGCCGTGGCCCGACGATTGCCAAGGCGGCGCTGCCCAGAGGTTCCATGCCGTATCGTGCCCCCCTTGCCGACTTCCGGTTTCTTCTGACGCATGTGGTCGGCCTTGACCGCGTTGCGGCCACGCCGCGCTTCGCCGACGCGATACCCGAGGCCGTCGAGGCTGTGCTGACCGCAGCCGCCCGGCTCTGCGAGGATGTGCTGGCCCCGTTGCAGCGGGTCGGCGACACGCATCCCGCGCGGCTCGAGAACGGCGTGGTGCGGACCAGCCCCGGATTTGCCGACGGATACCGTGCGGTGGCGGATGGCGGCTGGATCGGTATCGCCGCTTCGCCAGAGTCGGGGGGAATGGGCCTGCCTATGGCCGTCGCGACAGCAGTCAACGAGATGATGGCCTCGGCCTGCCTCGCGCTGCAACTGAACCCTTTGATGACGCAAGGCCAGATCGAGGCGTTGGAGCACCACGCCGATGCGGCAATGAGGGCGCTTTACCTGCCCAAGCTTATCTCGGGCGAATGGTGCGGCACGATGAACCTGACCGAGCCTCAGGCCGGAAGCGATGTCGGCGCCCTTGCCACGCGGGCCGAGCCTGCGGGCGACGGCACCTACCGCCTCACCGGCCAGAAGATCTACATCACATGGGCCGACAACGACTTCACCGCCAATGTCTGCCACCTCGTTCTGGCGCGCCTGCCGGATGCCGCCCTCGGCACGCGCGGCATCAGCCTGTTCATGGTGCCGAAACTCATCCCCGACGCGCAGGGCAGGCCCGGCGCGCACAATGCGCTGAAGGTCGTGAGCCTCGAGCACAAGCTTGGACTGCACGCCTCGCCCACGGCGGTCATGCAGTACGAGGGGGCAACGGGCTGGCTGGTCGGCGCGCCGCACAAGGGGATGGCCGCGATGTTCACCATGATGAACAACGCCCGCCTCGGGGTTGGCGTGCAGGGGATCGGCGTTGCGGAAGGCGCATTCCAGCACGCGCTGGCCTATGCGGCGGGGCGCCGGCAGGGCGAAGGCGTGGTGAGCGACACCGGAACGATCCTCGACCATGCCGACGTGCGCCGGATGCTGGCCTCGATGAAGGCCGAGATCTTCTCGGCCCGCGCGGTGGCGCTGTCCTGCGCGGTCGCCATCGACATGGCCAACGCCACCGGGGATGCCCAGTGGCAGGCCCGCGCTGCCCTGCTGACACCGATCGCAAAGGCCTTCGGCACCGAAGTTGGCATCGGGGTCGCGAACGAAGGCATCCAGGTGCATGGCGGCATGGGTTTCATCGAGGAAACCGGGGCCACGCAATATCTGCGCGACGTCCGCGTAACGTCGATCTACGAGGGTACGAACGGCATCCAGGCGATGGACCTGGTCGGGCGCAAGATGATGGACGGCGGCGACGCCGCGTTCCGGTTGCTGGACGAGGTGCAGAGCGGGGCGGAAGCCGCACGCAGCGCGCTGCCAGAGCTTGCGGGCGACGTGTGGTCGGCGGCCGAGGCCTTGCGCGAAGCGACCGAATGGATGGTCGCGCAGACGCCGAACGACCGCTTCGCCGGATCGGTGCCCTACCTGCGCGCTTTCGCCCGCGTGCTTGGCGCGCAAGCGCACCTGCGCGCAGCCGAAGTGGACCCGGCCCGCCTGCCACTGGCGCGCGTTGCGATCCGCAGGCTGCTGCCGGAACATGCGGGACTGCTCGTTGCGGCCCGGGAAGGGGCGAAGGGGCTTTACGACGTTTCGCTCGACGATCTGGCCGCCTGATCAGAACCGCTTGCGCGCCCGCAGCGCGGCCCCGATCGTGCCGTCGTCGAGGTAATCGAGCTCGCCCCCGATGGGCACGCCCTGCGCGAGCGAGCTGACGGCCACTCCCGTGAGGGCCAGCGCGTCGGCGATGTAATGGCCGGTCGTCGCCCCGTCGACCGTGGCGTTCAGGGCAAGGATCACCTCGGTGATGCCCTCGTCGGCAATCCGCGCCACCAGCGCCGGAATCCGCAACTGCTCGGGCCCGACCGCATCGAGCGCCGAAAGCGTGCCGCCCAGCACATGATACCTGCCCCGGAACGCACGCCCGCGCTCCATCGCCCAGAGGTCCGAGACCGTCTCGACCACGCACAACTCTCCTGTCGCGCGCCGTGCGTCGCGGCAGATGTCGCAGGGATCGTCGGTGCCGATGTTGCCGCAGATCGTGCAGTCCCGCGCCGTCAGCACCACTTGCGCCAACTGCTGTGCAAGCGGCCCCATCACCGCCTCGCGCCGCCGCAGCATGTGCAGCACCGCGCGGCGTGCAGACCGCGGCCCCAGGCCAGGCAGCCGGGCCATCAGCCCGATCAGCGTCTCGATCTCGCGCGGGGCGTCGGCCATAAGGTCAGAACGGCAGCTTCATGCCCGCCGGAATGCCGAGGCTTTCCGTCAGCCGGGCCATCTCGTCGGCGCTGAGTTGCGCGGCCCGCGCCTGGGCATCCTTGATCGCGGCCAGGATCAGATCCTCGGCGATCTCCTTTTCTGAGGGCACGAAGATCGACGGGTCGATGGTCAGGCCCGTCAGCTCTCCCTTGGCCGTCGCGGTCACACGGACAAGGCCCGCGCCCGACTCGCCCGTCACAGTGCGGGACGCCAGCGTCTCTTGCAGCTCGGCAAGCTTCGCCTGCATCTCCTGCGCCTTCTTCATCATGCCGGCCATGTCACCCAGACCGCCCAGACCTTTCAGCATCGCCTAATCCTTTCAGTTGTCCTCGAAGGGGTCCCAGTTGTCGTCCATTTCGGGCAGCGCGGTGGTTGCCGCCTCGGCCTCCGGCGACGGTGGTGTGCGGATGTCGGCGATCCGCGCACCGGGAAAAGCTGCGAGCACGGCCTGCACCAGCGGCAAGGCCATCACCTCGGCCTCGACGGCGCTGCGGTCGCTCGCCATCGCTTCGGCCAGGGTCGCCCCGCCGCCGAAGCCGGTCACCGAGACCGCCCAACGCGTGCCCGTCCAGGACTGAAGCCGGGCGGCAAGCCGCGAGGCGAGATCGGGCGCGGCATCCTCGGTCGGCTGGAACTCGATCCGGCCATGCGCGACATTCACGGGGCGCAGCGTCGTCTCGACCTCGTGCAGCAGCGTCATGTCCCGCTTCTCGCGGATCAGGGCCACGACCTGCGCGAAGCTGGAATACTGCGGGACGGTCTCGACGGCGAGCGCGGTAGCCGCCCCCCCCTGCCCTGACCCCGTGCCAAGGGCCGCGCGCGGACCGTCCGGCCGAGGCGGCGGCGGCGACACGGGGGCCGGGCTTGCCCCTGCCGAGGGCGCCGACCGCAGCTTTCGCATCAGCGTCTCGGGGTCGGGCAGGTCGGCCACATGGGTCAGGCGGATGACCGCCATCTCGGCCGCCATCATCGCGTTCGGCGCCAGCGCGACCTCTTCAAGCGCCTTGAGCAGCATCTGCCACATCCGGCTCAGCGCGCGCATCGACAGCCCCTCGGCCATCGCAACGCCCCGACGCCGCTCGTCCGGGGGAATCGTCGGGTCCTCGGCGGCCTCGGGCGTGATCTTGACCACGCTGATCCAGTGCGTGATCTCGGCCAAATCGCGCAGCACGGCCATCGGATCGGCCCCGTCCGAATACTGCGCCGACAACTCGGCAAGCGCCGCGGCCGCCTCGCCCTTCATCACCAGATTGAAAAGGTCGAGCACCCGCCCGCGGTCTGCAAGGCCCAGCATGGCGCGCACCTGATCGGCGCTCGTCTCGCCCGCGCCATGTGCGATGGCCTGATCCAGCAGCGACAGCGCATCGCGCACCGACCCTTCGGCGGCGCGGGTGATGAGCGCCAGCGCATCCTCGGCGACCGCCGCACCCTCGCTGGCGAGGATGCCACGCAGATGCGCCATCATCACCTCGGGCTCGATCCGGCGCAGGTCGTAGCGCTGGCAGCGCGACAGTATCGTGACCGGAACCTTGCGGATCTCGGTGGTGGCGAAGATGAACTTCACATGCGCGGGCGGCTCTTCCAGCGTCTTCAGAAGCGCGTTGAACGAGCCCGACGAGAGCATGTGAACCTCGTCGAAGATGATGATCTTGTAGCGCGCCTCGGTCGGCCGATAGGGCACGCTGGCAAGGATCTCGCGCATCTTGTCGACCTGAGTGTTCGACGCGGCATCGTATTCCAGCACATCGACATGCCGCCCCTCGGCAATAGCGCGGCACGGGCCGCATGTGCCGCAAGGCTCGATCGTCGGCCCGGCGGCCCCGGCCGGTCCGATGCAGTTCAACCCCTTGGCAATGATCCGAGCGGTCGTCGTCTTGCCTACCCCCCGGACGCCCGTCATCACAAAGGCATGCGCGATGCGGTTCGCCTCGAAAGCGTTGCGTAACGTGCGGACCATCGCTTCCTGCCCGATCAGATCGGCGAAGGTCTGGGGCCGGTACTTGCGCGCAAGGACCTGATAGGCGGGCGTGTCGGACATGGGGACTCCGGTCGGGCAGGGGCAGTCTAGACGGGGGTCCGGGCGACGACAACCGCAGGGGGCCGCATTTCGCGCCCTATCGCTTGCGCGGCCTGCCCCTGGTCGGGGCCGCCGCTTTTCCGGCCTTTACCTCGGCGCGCAACCGGGCGCGAGCCTCGGGCACGGTCTCGGCATTCGCCCGGTCCTCGGCCAGAAGCTTGCGCCAGTTCGCCAGTCGGTCGGGGTCGATCCGTCCCGCCGCCAGCGCCTCGCGCACAGCACAGCCCGGCTCGGCCCCGTGCGCGCAATCCGAAAAACGGCACTCCGCCGCCAGCGCCTCGAGATCGTCGAAGGTCGCGGCGATGCCCTCGGTTGCCTCGGCCAGGCGCAACTCGCGCATGCCCGGCGTATCGATCAGCCACCCGCCCGCCCCCGTGCGGATCAGGAAGCGCGCCGACGTTGTGTGGCGGCCCCGCGCATCCGCCTCGCGGATCGGCCCGGTATCCTGTTCCTGGCCCGTCAAACTGGTTGCAAGCGTCGATTTTCCCACCCCGGACGAGCCCACAAGCCCCAGCGTCAGGCCCGGCCCGCACCAGACCGCCAGTGCAGCGACCGAAGCCTCGTCGCGCGCATCGACCGCAAGCACGGGGGCCCCGCGCGCAAGCGTGGTGGCTTCGGCAAGGAACGGCGCGGGATCGGCGGCGTCGGCCTTGGTCAGGACAATCGCCGGGGCGACGCCCCCGCTATGGGCAAGTGCCAGATAGCGCTCCAGCCGGGCCGGGTTGAACTCGGCATTGCATGAGGTGACGACGGCGAGGCGATCGAGATTGGCCGCGATCAGCTGGCGACCGATGCCCGTTCCCGCAGCCCGCCGTGTCAGGACGCTGCGGCGGTCCAGAACGCGCTGCACCACGGCACCGGCAGCAAGACACCAGTCGCCCACCGCCACATCGCGCGTCAAGGTGCCGGTAGGAAGACCCAGAGAGACGACGCCCGAAGGCGTCAGCGCATCCAGCCGGTCGCGATGCACCGCCGAGATGCGCACAGGATCGTGCCCAACATCGTCAGGAAGAACCTGTCCTTCGAAATGATCCGACCAGCCAAGATCCGCAAGCGTCAGGCTCATCGCGGCCAGGCCGCCAGCAGCGGCAGCCCGGTCCGAGGAACGCTTCGGCGGATCGACGGCACCATGCCGGACTCCTGGACGGGGGTTGGGTGAGAGGCTGGACAACGACCCAAGCGGGGCTCGTTACGGCTGCTTCCTTCCGGACCTGACCGGGTTGGCGAGGCGCCTGCCCGCGCCAACCTCTCAGCCGTGCATATAGTCGCCCCGCCCCCCTGCCGCAAGCGCTGCCTCGCGTTGCGCGGCAAGGGGCGCTAGCGTGTCGTTCGACATCGCCCCTGAAGGAGACCTCGATGACCCAGCCCCTGACCGATGCCGACCGCGCCACCCGCTTGCCCGCCCTCGGCGTGACCGGCTGGCGCGCGGTGCCGGGCCGCGACGCAATCCGCAAGGTCCTGAAGTTCGGCAGCTTCGTCGAGGCCTGGGG
>JANPJD010000226.1:0-6557 GCA_031425325.1 Rhodobacterales bacterium
GCCCATCGCGTCGGCCCCAAGCGCCACGCGCTGCAAGAGCATCGCCATCCGCGCCTCGCCGATCAGCGAGCCTGCGTCGTTCGAGGCCGACCCGTCGACCCCCAGCCCCACATGCACGCCCGCATCACGCATCGCCCGCAGCGGCGCTATTCCCGAGCCGAGGCGGCAGTTCGAGCAGGGGCAATGCGCGACCCCCGTGCCGGTCCGCGCGAACAGGTCGATCTCGCCCGCGTCGAGCTTGACGCAGTGCGCGTGCCAGACATCCGGCCCGGTCCAACCGAGGTCTTCGGCATACTGCCCCGGGCGACAGCCGAAGCGGGACAGCGAGAAGGCCACGTCCTCGTCGTTCTCGGCAAGGTGGGTGTGCAGCATCACACCCTTGTCTCGGGCCAGGAGCGCCGTCTCGCGCATCAGATCGCGGCTGACCGAAAAGGGCGAACAAGGGGCCAGGCCCACGCGCAGCATCGACCCCGGGCTGGGGTCGTGGAACGCATCCACCACGCGGATACAGTCGTCCAGGATCGCGGCCTCGGCCTCGACCAGCGCATCGGGCGGCAGGCCACCCGCGCTTTCGCCGATGCTCATCGCACCGCGCGTGGGATGAAAGCGCAGGCCAATCTCGGCGGCGGCGGCGATGGTATCGTCCAGCCGCGCACCGTTGGGGTAGAGGTAAAGGTGGTCCGACGTCAAAGTGCAGCCCGTCAGCGCCAGTTCGGCAAGACCGACCTGCGCCGAGACGAACATCTCCTCGGGGCCGAAGCGCGCCCAGACCGGATAGAGCGTCCTGAGCCATCCGAAAAGAAGCGCGTCCTGCCCGCCCGGAACGGCGCGCGTCAGGGTCTGGTAAAGGTGATGGTGCGTGTTCACGAGGCCGGGCGTCACGACACAGCCCCGCGCCTCGATCACCTCGCCCGTGGTCGCCAGCCCCTGCCCCACGGCGGCGATCACGCCGTCGCGGATCAGCACGTCGCCACCCGCGATCTCGCGCCGCGTGGCGTCCATCGTGACAACGACCGCAGCGCCCCGGACCAGCGTTTCGGTCATGCAGGCGTGCCGCGCAGGATGGCCAGCGCCGCCGCGTGAACCTGACGGTTGGCCGCCGCGAGGATGCGGCCACCCCCCTGCGCCGGCCGCCCCTCCCAGTCCGTGACGATGCCGCCCGCTGCCTCGATGACGGCGATCGGGGCCATCACGTCGTAGGGTTGCAGGCCCGCCTCGACCACAAGGTCGATCTGCCCCGCTGCGATCAGCGCATAGGCGTAGCAATCCATGCCGTAGCGCGTCAGGCGCACCTCGCCCGACAGGCGGCGAAAGGCGGCTTCCTCGGCTGCCGTGCCCACTTCGGGGAAGGTCGAGAACAGGATCGCCTCGGACAATGGCCGCGGGGCGCGGGCCAGCAGGGCGTGGCGCCCGGTCGGGCCGCGCACCTCGGCGTGTCCCAGACCGCCGCAGAACCGCTCACCGATGAAGGGTTGGTCGATCACGCCGTAAAGCGGCCCCTCGGCATCCGCGAGGGCGATGAGGACGCCCCATGTCGGGGTGCCCGACAGGTACCCGCGCGTGCCGTCGATGGGATCGAGCACCCAAGTCAGCCCGCTGCTGCCAGCCCGCGCACCGCGCTCTTCGCCCAGCACCGCGTCCAGCGGACGGCGGCGCGCCAGCACCTCGCGCATCCGGTCTTCGGCCAGCCTGTCGGCGACCGTCACCGGATCGAACCGTGCAGTTTCCTTGCTATCGGCGTGAAGGCCCGCCTTGCGGAAATGCGCCAACGTCGCGACCCGCGCGACGTCGGCAAGTTCTTCGGCAGTCGCCACGATGTCGGCGACCGCGCTGGTGTCGAGCACGCGCATTTCGTTCCCCGCAAGGCCCCCCGACGCGCTAAGCCGCACAGAGGGAGCGGTCAAGACCGAACGATGCGACGCGCCGTCAGGCCGCCGCCTCGCTCAGCACGCGGGCGAGGTCGAACAACCTCCGGCGCTGAGCCTCGGGGATCGCGTAGTACGACCGGACCAGTTCCAGCGCTTCCTTGTCGCCAAGGATGTCGCCGTCCGTCGCGCGGGCGGCAATTCCGGCCTCGTCCAGCCCTTCGAAGAAAAAGCTGATCTGCACGCCCAGCGCATCCGCAATATCCCAGAGCCGCGAAGCGCTGACCCGGTTCATGCCGGTTTCGTACTTCTGGATCTGCTGGAATTTGATGCCGACCTTGTCCGCAAGCTGCTGCTGGGTCATGCCCACCATCCAGCGACGGTGCCGAATACGTTTGCCCACATGGGCATCAACAGGATGTTTCATAAGTTGGTCTCTCCGTTCACTCAAACATACGCGTCCCCAACTGACATATAAGCAAGAACCGTGCCAAAACGCTGGTTTCTGAAGTTGTCCACAGGAAAGCCGACACAACCGCGCAAACCTGTCTTTTCGGATATGTCCAATTATACAGACGAGAAACAAGCGGCCTGATCGCGTGAGAAGAATCTGCAGCGCGACCAACTCTCTTTAAAGGAGATGCCCATTTTGCATTTCATTTTGCAAGAAAAGTGAGCATTTTGGCGCTTTCTGGGTGCCAAGCGGATGCGGGGTAGTGGCGGAACACCGCCACCGCTAGGCTTGCCCCGGACAGGAGCTTTCGAATGCGCGCCTTCCGCCTGACCGAGACGGGGACAGATCCCGTGTTTGCCGACGTCGAGCCCTTGGCACCGGGACCGGGCGAGGTGCGCCTGCGGGTGGCCGCGACGGGGTTGAACTTCGCGGACCTTCTTATGATTCAAGGGCGCTATCAGGACACGCCCCCCCCGCCCTTCACACTGGGAATGGAGGTTGCGGGCACGGTCGAGGCGGTGGGACCGGACGTCGCGGGGCTGGCGCCCGGGATGCGGGTCGCGGGGGTGCCGGGACAGGGCGGCCTTGCCGCGCTCGCCATCGTCCCGGCCGGGCGCTGCATACCATTGCCCGACGCGATGTCTTTTGTAGACGCGGCGGCGTTCCAGATCACTTGCGGGACCGCGCATCTCGGCCTTGCCCACCGCGCGGCCCTGAGCCCCGGCGAGACGCTGTTGGTGCTGGGGGCTGCGGGCGGCGTCGGGTTTGCCGCGGTCGAGATCGGTCGGCGCATGGGCGCGCGGGTGATCGCCTCGGCGCGCGGGGCCGACCGGCTGGCAGTCGCGCAGGCGGCAGGGGCCGAGGTTCTGATCGACAGCGATGCGACCGATCTGCGCGGCACGCTCAAGGCCCTCGGCGGGATCGACGTGGTGTTCGACGCCGTGGGCGGACCGGCTTTCCTCGAAGCCCTGCGCGCGACGCGGCCCGAAGGGCGGCTGCTGACGATCGGCTTTGCAGGGGGCGAAGTGCCGCAGATCCCGGCAAACCTGTTGCTGGTCAAGAACCTGACGGTGATCGGCCTTTATTGGGGGGCGTATCTTTCGTTCCGCCCCGAGGTCGCGCGCGACAGCCTGACGACCCTGGCAGGCTGGATCGCGGCGGGCGAGATCAGCCCGCATGTCAGCCATGTCCTGCCGTTCGAACGCTGCGCCGAGGGGCTGGCCCTGCTGCGCGACCGGCGCGCGACGGGCAAGGTCGTGATCACGCAGCCGGACTGAGCGCGAGCCGTCCCGCGAAGGCCGTCCGCACGAGGTCGGCCAGCGCCAGGACCGCTGGCCCTCTGCCTGCTTCGGCGACGTAGAGATTGATCTTCATCCGGCCAAGTTCGGGCAGCGCGCCGCCATGCGGGATCGGTGCCAGATGCGGCATCTCGCATCCGGCAAGGCAGGCATGCACCGCAAGGTCGGCCCCAACGCTTGCCTCGATCGTGCGGCTGCTGTCGGACTCGACCGCCATCTCCCAGGCGAGGCCCGCCGTATCGAGGGCGGTCTGTGCGCGCTGCCGGAAGATGCAGTTGTACTCAAACGCAAGGCGCAAGGGATGCTGCCGCCAGATTGCGCCGCCTGCCGCCCCGACCCAGACGAGCGGTAACTCGACCAGCGTTTCGCCACCTGCGCCGACCGTTTCCTCGGTGGTCAGGATCATCGCGCAGCCGCCGCGCGCAAAACGCTCCTTTAGCCCAAGCGTATAGGACGAGATCAGCGACACCCGCATGCGCGGGAAATCCGCGTTGAACTGGCGCAGGACGCCCGGGATCGCCGGATGCACGATGTCATGCGGCACACCGAGCACGATCTCGCCCTCATAGGCATCATGCGTGAGCCGCCCGAACAGCTCGTCGTTCAACGACAGCATTCGGCGCGCATAGCCCAGCAGCTGCTCGCCCGCCGCCGTCAGCGCGACCCTCCGTCCGCTCCGGTCCAGAAGGTCGAGGCCCAGCGCATCTTCCAGCCGCTTGATCTGCATCGACACGGCCGATTGCGTGAGGTTCATCAGGCCCGCCGCCCGCGTGACGCCGCCTGCGTCGGCGACCGCCACGAACGAGCGCAGGGAGGTCAGGTCGAGCGTTCGAGACATATCAATTATCCTGATATCCAACCGTTCTATCATTCATTTTACATATGTCTCGCGGATTGGCAAGGTCAACTCCACGACCTTCCTCTGTTACCCGGAGACCTGCCATGCCTCGCACACTCGTCCGCCCCCGCCTTGCTGCCCGCCAAAGCCTTGGACTGATCGGGCTGCTGTCCAAGATGCTTGCGGTCCGTCGTCAGCGAAACCTGCTCCTGCGCCTCGACGACCACCTTCTGTCGGATATCGGTTTGACCCGGGACAAGGCCGCACGCGAGGCGCAGCGTCCGGTCTGGGACGTGCCGCCCTCGTGGAGGCGCTAAAAGCGCAGCGGGCTTGCCCAAAATACTCGGGAAGCGCTTGAAATCGAACCCGGCTCTTCCGATATTCGATCCATGTGGCGGCTCGAGCATAACGGGTCGCCTTCAGGGACACCATCGGAGGCTTCAAATGGCTGACTATCAGACGATCCGCACGGCCGGCGTAGGCGCCCGGACCGCCGCGATAGACGAGGGCCTTCGCGCCCATATGAACAAGGTCTACGGGCTCATGTCCGTGGCGATGCTCGTCACGGGTGCGGTCGCCTGGGGTGTCGGCACGAGCGATGTGCTGATGCAGACCCTGCGCGGGCCTGACGGCGGCATGACGATCCTCGGCTGGGCTGTGATGTTCGCGCCGCTGGTGATGGTTTTCGCGTTCGGCGCGATGATCAACCGCATGTCGACCGCCGCGGCGCAGCTGTTCTTCTATACCTTCGCCGCCGTGATGGGCCTGTCGCTGGCCTGGATTTTCCAGGTCTTCACCGGCGTCTCGATCGCGCAGACCTTCCTCATCACCTCGATCGCCTTCGCGGGCCTTTCGCTGTACGGCTACACGACCAAGCGCGACCTGTCGGCGATGGGCACCTTCCTGATGATGGGCCTGATCGGCCTGGTCGTCGCGATGATCGTGAACATCTTCCTCGCCTCGTCGGCGCTGGCCTTTGCGATCTCGGTGATCGGTCTCTTGATCTTCGCAGGCCTGACCGCCTACGACACGCAGAACATCAAGACGACCTACCTGCAGCACGCGCAGATGGGCGACCAGGAGTGGCTGGGCAAGTCGGCGATCATGGGCGCGCTGCGTCTGTACCTCGACTTCATCAACATGTTCATGTTCCTGCTGCAATTCCTGGGCAACCGCGAATAAGAGTCGGCTGACTTGAAAAGCAAAGGGCCGGGGGAAACCCCGGCCCTTTTGCCATCTGACAGGGCGGTCAGAGGTCGCGCATCATCCGAATGGCGGGGAACACGATGCCTGGACGCAGGGTGATTTCGGTCGGGTAAAGCTCACGAAAACCGAGGGCGCGGTAGAAAGGCACTGCAGTGCGGGTGGACAGGCAATCGAGCCAGCCCAGACCTTCGGCCCGCGCGTCGGCCATCACTTCCTCCATCAGCGCGCGCCCCACACCCTGCCGCGCGACGGATGGGTCGGTCGCCACGTGGCGGACAGAGCCCATGTGCCCCCCCTCTTGCGCGCCGTCCTGCACCTGCCCGGGACGCCCGCGCTGCAGGCTCCAGCCGCCTGCCGCCAGCAGGCTGCCATCCCGCCCCTCGGCAAGAAAGTAGCGCCCCGAACGCAAGAGCTCCGGCCGCGCACGGCTAAGAAGCGGCACGGCCATTACCATGACCGACGGGGCATAGTCGCGCGACAGAAGGCGCGGATAACTGCGAGACAGCAGCCTGTCGACGGCCGAAAGGTCGCCAAGCTCTGCCCTGCGAAGGATGACTGTCTGCGCCATTAACTTCACATGGACCGTTTCCCGGCAAAGAAAAGGCTGGCGAACCTGATTTTTTGAGCTCGGCAAAGCAAAAGGCCGCGCCAAGAGGTGCGGCCTTGCGTCATGGTACAGGATAGGCCGATCTTACTTGATCTTGCCTTCCTTGTATTCCACATGCTCCCGCTTCACGGGGTCATACTTCTTCACGACCATCTTGTCGGTCATGGTGCGGGCGTTCTTCTTGGTCACGTAGAAGTGGCCGGTGCCCGCGGTCGAGTTCAGGCGGATCTTGATGGTGGCGGGTTTGGCCATAGTCGTCGCTCCTGCATCGGGGAAACCGTGGCGCCCC
>JANPJD010000227.1:0-20531 GCA_031425325.1 Rhodobacterales bacterium
GGCGGGCCGCCCCAGCCAGATGGGCGGCAATATCGGGCGCGGCGTGCTTGACCTCGACCCGCCGGGCGAGGCCGAGGTCATCGTGCTGGAACTGTCGAGCTATCAGACCGACCTTGCGCGCGCGTTGACGCCCGATGTCGCCGTGTTCACCAACCTCTCGCCCGATCACCTCGACCGGCATGGCGGCATGGGCGGCTACTTCGCAGCCAAGCGCCGCCTGTTTGCCGAGGGCGGCCCCGACCGTGCGGTGATCGGCGTGGACGAGGTCGAGGGCCGCTTCCTTGCGAACCAATTGGCCGAGGGGGTCGGCGACGACCGGGTGATCCGCATCTCGTCGGGCCAGAAGCTCGACGCGCATGGGTGGACGGTCTTTGCTCGCAAGGGCTTCCTCGCCGAGTGGCGCAAGGGGCGCCAGGTTGCCTCGATCGACCTGCGCGCCATCGCGGGCCTGCCGGGCGCGCACAACCACCAGAACGCCTGCGCGGCCTATGCCGCCGTGCGCGCACTCGGGCTTGGCCCCAAGGCCATCGAGGAGGGGCTGACCAGTTTCGCAGGGCTGCCCCACCGCAGCCAACTGGTGGCCGAGCGCGCGGGCGTGCGGTTCGTCAACGACAGCAAGGCGACGAATGTCGATGCCGCCGCCAAGGCGTTGCAGGCCTTTCCGCGGGTGCGCTGGATCGCAGGCGGGCTTGGCAAGGACGGCGGGATCGCGGCGCTGGCCCCTGTGCTCGGCTCGGTCGCCAAGGCCTATCTTATCGGCCATTCGGCGCGCGACTTCGCCTTGCAGCTTGGCGATGTGCCATACGAGATCTGCGGCACGATGGCGGTGGCGGTGCAGCGCGCTGCCGCCGACGCCCAGCCCGGCGAGGTTGTGCTGCTTGCGCCTGCGGCGGCAAGCTTCGATCAGTATCCGAACTTCGAGAAGCGCGGCGAAGATTTCGTGGCGCAGGTCGCAGCCCTGGCAGAAGTCTGATGTACCGCCCCGGACCTGCTGTCCGGGGCGGTCGCTGCCGCCGTCAGGCCCCTACGACGCCGCCATCCTCGCGCGTGACGACGAGGGTCGCCGAGCGCGGCACCGTGCCGTCGTAGTCGGGAAAGCCCGAGCCGAAGTTTCCCACGGCGAAATCCTCTGCAGTCGCATGGCCGCCCGGATGCTGGACGTTCACGAACATCGTGGCGCCGTCGGGGGTCGTGATGACGCCCGTGATCTCCTGCCCCCAGGGCCCGGTCAGGAAGCGGCGGATCTCGCCCGTCGCGGGGTCGGCGGCGAGCATCTGGTTCATGCCGAAGGGGGCAAGCGGGCCGTCCTCGGCCGGTCCGATGTCTCCCATGTCGGTCTGGATCCAGAGCCGCGAGTTCTGGTCGCACCAGATGCCGTCCGGGCAGGCGAAGATGTTGTCATCGCCCAGCGACTGCCCGGTGAAGAGCGCCGATTGCGGCGCGGTGCCCGCAATGACGAACAGTTCCCACTCGAACCGGGTCGCGGTGTGGTCGCTGTCCGCATAGCGCCAGCGCACGATCTGGCCGAAGGCGTTCTCGGCGCGCGGGTTGACCGGGTCGACCTCGGCCATCGTGCGGCGGGTGTTGTTGGTCAGCGTGAAATAGACCTCGCCCGTTGCCGGATCGACCGTGCCCCATTCGGGCCGGTCCATCTTGGTGGCCCCGGCCTGGTCGGCGGCGAGCCGCGTGTTCACCAGGATATCGGCAAGGTCCGCAAAGCCGTTTTCTGGCGTCAGCCCGTTCTGGCCGGGGGCGAGCGCCAGCCACTCGCCCGATCCATCGGGGTTGAAGCGCGCGACATGCAGCGTGCCCTCGTCGAGCAGCGCCCCCGAGGCGGTCGCCGGATCGTAGGGGGCGGCGGAGACGAACTTGTAGATATATTCGAACCGCGAATCGTCGCCCGAATAGCAGATGACCGGCTGGCCCGGCACCGGCGGTGCAAAGACGATCCCTTCATGTGCGAAACGCCCGAGGGCTGTGCGCTTGACCGGCACCGAGGCCGGATCAAGGGGATCGAACTCGACCATCCAGCCGAAGGTGTTGGGCTCGTTGCGGTAATCCTCGGACGCGCTGGCGCCCGTGGCCGCCGCGTCAAAGCGGATGTACTCGTCCGCGCCCGAAGCCGCCTTGTCCCAGCCGTAGCGCGAGCCGTCGTCCGGCACGCCGTAGCGGTCCTGCTCGCGCGGCATCTCTCCGCTTGCGTTGACGAAATAGCCCGCCCAGTTCTCTTCTGCGGCCATGTAGGTGTTCCAGGGCGTCGCCCCGTGCGCGCAGTTGTTGAGCGTGCCGCGCGTGCGCGTTCCGTCCGGCGAAAACTTCGTGACCATATGCGCCGAGCCGCGCGCGGGACCCGCGATTTCCATCGGCGTGAGGCCCGTGATACGGCGGTTCAGCGGATCGGGCTGTACGGCCCATGCGCCATCGGCCCCGCGCGAGATGCGCGCGACCGTGATGCCGTGCGCGTTCAGCTCTTTCAGCACCTCGTCATCGGCGCGCTTGCCCGCTGCGTCGAACACCACCATGTCGCCGTCGAGCGCCTGCCCGGCCCAGGCGGCGGCGTGCAGCAGGCGCGGTTCGACATATTCGTGGTTCATCACCAGAAGACCGTCGGTCGACGAGCCGTCGATCGGGAAGAAATGCATGCCGTCATGGTGCATCCCGACCTGCATCCCCTGTTCGGCACCGCTGTTCGCGCCCGGACGGAAGGCGGGCATGTCGCCGGTCAGCGGCGTGCCCCAGGGTGCCAGCACCTGCACCCGGTAGCCCTGCGGCACCACGACCCGGTCTTCGCGGCTGACCGGGACGGGCGCGAAGCCCAGCAGGCCCGTGGTCGAGGCGGTCTGCGCTAGAGCTGCGCGGCCCGTCAGGGTTGCCCCGAACAGACCCGTCGCGATGGCCGCAAGACCACCCACCAGAAAGCCCCTGCGCGAGGCACGGGCATCGACCACGTCGTAGAAGGTCGGGTTGGCCGAGCGGTTCGACGGCACCTCGTCGCCATGTTCATGGAACGGCGTGGTCCGGAAATCGGGGTAGTCGCTTTCATAGTCGCGCATGGCCTTGCTCCCTCTTCGCTGGGCTGGGCAGGTAGTCCGCCCAAAGTGCACGCGGAAGATGCGGCGAGTCGGTGACGACCTTGCATAGCGCGGATCACGTTTCTGTGTCGTCGTCCCCAAGTGCGCGCCAGCCGATGTCGCGCCGGCAGAAGCCGCCGGGCCAGTCGATGGCATCGACCATCGCATAGGCCGCGTCACGCGCCTTGGCCAGACTGTCGCCCCGCGCGGTCACCGCCAGCACGCGCCCCCCGGTTGCGATGACGCCGCCGTCGCGCGCGGCGGTGCCTGCGTGGAACACCATGCGACGGCTGTCGCGCGGCAGGGCGTCGAGGCCACGGATCTGGCTGCCGGGCAGCGTCGCCCCCGGGTAGCCCTGCGCTGCCATCACCACGGTCAGAGCATGATCCGCCGCCCAGTTGACGCGCATTGCGTCGAGCCGCCCCTCGGCGCAGGCGAGCATCAGGTCAAGCGCCTGCCCGCCGAGGCGCATCATCAGCACCTGCGCCTCGGGGTCGCCGAAGCGGGCGTTGTATTCGACCAGCCGGGCGCGGCCCGCCTCGATCATCAGGCCCGCATAGAGCACCCCCTGATAGGGCGTGCCGCGCCGCGCCATCTCGGCCACGGTCGGGCGGATGATCTCGGCCATGACCTGCTCGGCCAGCGCCTCGGTCAGCACGGGGGCGGGTGAATAGGCCCCCATGCCGCCCGTGTTCGGGCCGGTGTCGCCGTCGAAGGCGCGCTTGTGGTCCTGCGCGGTGCCGACGGGCAGGCAGGTCTGCCCGTCGGTCAGCACGAAGAACGAGGCTTCCTCGCCCGCCATGAACTCCTCGATGACAACCTCGGCGCCTGCGCTGCCGAACTGCCCCCCGAGGATGTCGTCGACCGCCGCAAGCGCCTCGGCCTCGGTTGCCGCCACGACGACGCCCTTGCCTGCGGCGAGGCCGTCAGCCTTGACGACGATAGGGGCACCTGTTGCGCGCACATGGGCGCGGGCCGCGTCGGCGTCGGCGAAACGCGCCCAGGCCGCGGTCGGCGCGCCGCAGGCGTCGCACACCTCTTTGGTAAAGGCTTTCGACGCTTCGAGCCGGGCCGCCGCCGCAGATGGCCCGAAGGTCAGGATACCCGCCGCCCGCGTCGCATCGGCCACCCCGGCCGCGAGGGGCGCTTCCGGCCCGACGATCACGAAGTCGACCGCCTCGGCCGCGCAGAAGGCCACCACCGCTGCGCCGTCGAGGATGTCGAGCGCTGCACATTCGGCCAGCGTCGCGATCCCCGCGTTGCCGGGGGCCACGATCAGCCGGTCGACCTTGGGGTTCTGCTTGACCGCCCAGGCCAGCGCATGTTCGCGCCCGCCGCCACCGAGGATCAGGATGTTCATCGCCGCCGTCTCCGACCTTCCCGTCCCGCCGCACCGGGCACGGCTCCGGTTGATAGGCGTCAGCCCACCCGCCCGCAATGCCCGCGTCGGAACCTCTGCCAAGCCGCGACGTTGACCCGCGCAATCCAATCCAATCGGAGTTTTCCAATGCCCTCTATTCAAGGCAAGCGCATCGCCATTCTCGCCACGGACGGTTACGAGCAGTCGGAGCTTGAGGTTCCTCTGGAAAAGTTGCGGGCCGCGGGCGCCGAAGTTCACGTCGTCTCGCTCAAACCCGGTGAGATCACGGGGTGGGACCAGAAGGACTGGGGCCGGTCGGTGCCCGTCGACCGCGTGCTGTCCGAGGCGAACGCAGGCGACTACGACGCGCTCGTCCTGCCGGGAGGCCAGATCAACCCCGACCTTCTGCGGGTCGAGCCCGAGGCGATAGCCTTCATCAGCGCGTTCTGGACAAGTGGCAAGGTGATCGGTGCGATCTGCCATGCGCCCTGGCTGCTGGTCGAGGCGGGCATCGCAAAGGGCCGGCGGATGACCTCCTATGCGTCGATCCGGACCGATGTGCAGAACGCCGGTGCCATGTGGGAAGACAGCGAGGTCGTCACCGACCGTGGTCTCGTCACCAGCCGCAAACCCGACGATCTGCCCGCGTTCTGCGCCAAGCTGGTCGAGGAGATCGCCGAGGGGATGCACGACCGCGCCGCCGCCTGAGCGGGCGTGGCCCGCGGATCGCGCCGTCCCCTGCGGTCGGCGCGATCTGTCCTCACAGGCCCCGCGTCGCCCGACCATGTTGCGCCCGCCCGAGGCGTGGGGCATCAAGACAATATGGATCTGATCGACGACGGCCCGGCCCCGCAAGGCAATCAGCCCGAATACACCGTGTCCGAACTGTCGGGCGCGGTGAAGCGCGTGATAGAGGCGGGTTTCGGCATGGTCCGGGTGCGGGGCGAGTTGGGCCGCGTCTCGCGCCCCTCGTCGGGACATGCCTATTTCGACCTCAAGGACGACCGCTCCTGCCTTGCCGCGATCGTGTGGAAGGGCCAGCTTTCCCGCTTGCAGGTCCGCCCTGAAGAGGGGATGGAGGTCGTGGCGACGGGGCGGCTGACGACGTTCCCCGGCCAGTCCAAGTACCAGCTCATCGTCGAGGATCTTGCCCCTGCCGGGATGGGCGCGCTCATGGCGCTGCTGGAAAAGCGCAGGCAGGCGCTTGCCGCCGAGGGTCTGTTCGATGCGGCACGCAAGCGCCCGCTGCCCTATCTTCCCGGCGTGATCGGCGTGGTGACCTCGCCCTCGGGCGCCGTCATCCGCGACATCCTCCACCGCTTGCGCGACCGCTTTCCGCGCCATGTGCTGATCTGGCCCGTCGCCGTGCAAGGTCAGGCCTGCGCGACCGAGGTCGCGGCCGCCATCCGGGGCTTCAACGCGATCGAGCCGGGCGGCCCGGTGCCGCGTCCGGACCTTCTGATCGTCGCACGCGGCGGCGGCTCGCTCGAGGACCTCTGGGGCTTCAACGAAGAGATCGTCGTGCGCGCCGCCGCTGAAAGCCGCATCCCGCTGATCTCGGCGGTGGGGCACGAGACGGACACGACGCTGATCGACTATGCCGCCGACCGCCGCGCGCCGACCCCGACCGCCGCCGCCGAGATGGCTGTGCCGGTACGCCTCGATCTCGTCGCTGCGACCGATGCGCTGGGCGCGCGCACCAGCCGCGCCGTGGCGCAAGGCGTGGCGCAGCGCGGTCAGCGGCTGCGCGACCTCGCCCGCGCCCTGCCGCGCGTCGAATCGCTCACCGCGACCGCCGAACAGCGCCTCGACCTCTGGTCGGGCAGGCTGGGCGGGGCTCTGGGTCTCGCGGTCGTAGGCAAGCGGATACTCTTCGACCGCTCTGCCGTGCTGCTGCGCCCCCGCGCGCTCGACGTCCTGATCGAGCGCGGGGCGGCCCGCCTCGACGAGCGCGCGCGCCAGCTTGTCGCCTGCCGGGCCCGTGCGCTGGCCGAGGCCGAGCGGCAGGCCCGCCAGGGCCAGGCCGATCTCGGTGCACGTGCAGCGCGGCTCGATGCGGCCATGGCAGGCACCTTGCAGCGCCACGCCGAGCGGCAGCGTGCCGTCGAGCGCTTGTTGGACGCCGCCTGGGCACGCACCCTTGCCGAGACGGAGCGCAGGCAGCGGCAGGGCCAAGCCGACCTCGCCGCGCGGGACCAGCGGCTTCACGGGGCGATCCGCAGCGCCCTTGCCCGCCGCGACGAGCGGATCTCTGCGCTCGACCGCATCCGTCTTACGCTCGGCCATGCCGAGACGCTGAGGCGCGGCTTCGCCATCGTGCGCGGCGACGGCGCGGTCGTCACGTCGCGCCGCGCCGCTGCGGCGAGCGGGACGCTCGAGATCGAGTTCCATGACGGCCGCCTCCAGGCAGGGGCCAAGCCCGCGCGTAAGCCCGCAGCACCGCAACCCGCGCAGGGCACGCTTCTCTGACTTCGGCCATCTTCTGTCCGGAAATATTCTCCGGGGGTTGTCCGGGGTGGAAAACCCCCGGCGCGCGGGTCAGGCGCCCACGTCCGGTCCGGGGCAGGGCAGCCCCGCCGCACTGTCCTCGACCGCTGACAACTCGGTTCCTTCGGGATCGCCCGCATAGCGCGCGCCGAGGCGGCCGTCCTGCATGTGGAAGGTCCAGCAATGCTGGTTCGGATCGCCCTCGTAGAGAAAGCAGATCTCGTCGCCTTGTGCGTGATAGGTGCCGAAGCGGCACTCGTCCTCGGTAAACGCCCAGATCACGCGCCGGCCCGGCAGGTAGCGCTCTACCCCGTAAATCTCGCCGTCCTGCGCGTAGGTCAGCGTGCGACCGGTTACGAGGCGGTCCAAAGCCTCGACCGACAGGGGGGCTTCCGCCCAGGCAGGCGAGGCGAGCATCAGGCAAAGGATCGCGGCGCGGCGCATGGGGATGTCTCCGGTCCGTGGATCAGCCCGGAAGATCGGGGCGCGCGGCGCGTCTCGCAAGGGCCTCGAGGCGCGGATGCATCATCCGCCGCCACAGCGGGGGGACGAGCGCCACCGTCGCCATCACGGCAAGCGAGCGCGGCAGCATCGGCGCCTCCGGCGCAAGATCAAGCGCCGGATAGGGTCGGCTAGGGCGGACATGGTGGTCCGAATGCCGGGCCGCGTTCAGCATCATCGCGGCACTGGCCGGACCGGGGGCATTCCACGCGTGCTGCGGTCCGACCGGTTCCAGCCGCCCGTCGGGCAGGCGGCGACGGCGCAGACCGTAGTGCTGCACATAGTCGGACAACAGAAGCTGCACCGTCGCGTAGGCGCCCAGGCCCGCAAGCGCGGCAACCCCGGCCAGTCCGGCCAGGCCCCAGGCTGCGGCAAGGCAAGCTGCGGACCCGCCGAGATAGAGCGCATAGGGATGCACAAGGCGACCCCGCATCCCCCCCTCGGCAATCAGGCCCGCGCGGAACGAGCCCATCCAGGCCTGCGGCGCAAAGCGGTAGAAGCTTTCGCCCCAGGCGGCGCTGTTGGGATCGCGCGCCGTGCCGACATGGCGGTGATGCACATGCCGGTGCGCCGAGGCGTGATGCCCGAACATGAGCGAGATGTAGACCGCCACACCCAAAGCCCGCATGGGACGCGAGGCGTGATGGATCAGTTCATGCGCCGCCGGGATCGAGATCTGCCCGAAATGCAGGCCGAAGGCGACGAAGGCCGCAACCCGCGGCACCGGCGCAAGGCCGGTCGCGCCCGCGACCGCCAGCACGCCCACGACCATCAGCCCAAGATGCGCGGCACCAAGCGCCACCAGCAGCACGCCCGACGCCGGAAACTCGCGCCCCCCGGGCGCCTCGGCCCCGGCCGCCAACCGGTCAAGTACCCAGGGCACACCCACCAGATAGGCAAGTGCCGCCCACAGCGCGGCACCTTGCCCCAAGCCACCCGCCAGCAGAAGCGGCACTGGAAGCAGGCTGGCTGCGGCGAAACGGAACGGACCGAAGAAAGACATGCAAGAAAGTTAGCACGCCTCCGGGGCGGGCGGCAGCGGGCGGCATGCCGCATCGCGCACCCGGCCTTTCCTCACCCGGTCTTTGCCCGCCCCGTCTTTCCCTTGCGCGCCGAAGCGGCTAGGTGAGGAGAGTTGCAGCAGGAGGCAGCGCAACGATGGCGTTTTTCACCAAGCTTCGCGACCGGTTGTTCCGAAGCTCCGACCGGATCGCCGAGGGCCTAGACGCTGTCGTGGCGGCTGGCCCCGACGCGGGCGAGTCCGCGCAGAAGCCGGGCCTGATCGGCCGCCTGCTCGGCCAGCCCGAGGCGGCGCGGCGCGTTCTTGACGATGCAATGCTCGAAAGCCTCGAGGAGGTGCTGATCGGCACCGACATGGGCGTCGACACTGCCCTTCGCGTCACCGCCAACATCGCCGAGGGGCGGATGGGCCGCCGCGTCTCGTCCGACGAGATCAGGGGTGCGCTCGCGGTCGAGATCGCGCGGATCATGGCGCCCGTCGCCCGACCCATGCCGCTTTATCCCAAGACCCCACAGGTCGTGCTGGTGGTCGGCGTGAACGGCTCGGGCAAGACCACGACCATCGGCAAGCTCGCAAGCCAGTTCCGCGCCGCCGGCAAGTCGGTCGTGATCGCTGCAGGCGACACGTTCCGCGCGGCGGCAGTCGAACAGTTGCAGGTCTGGGGCACCCGTGCCGGCGTGCCGGTGATGACAGCGCCCGAAGGCTCGGACCCTGCGAGCCTTGCGTTCGACGCGATGGCGCGGGCCGAGGCAGACGGTGCGGACCTTCTTCTGATCGACACGGCGGGGCGGTTGCAGAACCGCGCCGACCTGATGGAAGAGCTTGCCAAGATCGTCCGGGTGATCCGCAAGAAAGACCCGACTGCGCCGCACAACACGCTTCTCGTGCTCGACGCGACGACGGGGCAGAACGCGCTTCTCCAGGTCGAGATCTTCCGCAAGATCGCCGATGTGACCGGGCTCGTGATGACCAAGCTCGACGGCACCGCGAAGGGCGGCGTGCTCGTGGCGCTGGCCGACCGCTTCGGCCTGCCGATCCACGCGATCGGCGTGGGCGAGCAGATCGACGACCTCGCGGCCTTCGACCCCGACGATTTCGCCCGCGCGCTGGTCGGGCTCGACGCATGACCCGTTCCCCGGCTTCTTTTCGGTGCAAATACCCCGGTGGTGCGGGGGGCTTGCCCCGGCCTTTTGGCTTGTGCGGGCGCTGGCCACGGCACGGGGCGGGGCATCTGCTGCGTCCAACCGGAAAGAGACCGACATGACTGACCGCAAGATCGCCGGATGGCTGCAGCAGGTGCTGGAACTCGGCCCGACGCTGGTCTTCTTTGTGATCTACCTGCGTATTCGCGACGACAGCTTCGTCCTTGCGGGGCGCGAGTATTCCGGCTTCATCGTGGCGACGCTGATCTTCGTACCGGTGCTGCTCGCGGCAATTGGGGTGCTCTGGGCGCTGACGGGGCGCTTGAGCCGGATGCAGATCTTCACCGCCTTTATGGTGATCTTCTTCGGCGGGCTGACGGCCTGGTTCAATGACGAGCGGTTCTTCAAGATGAAGACGACCATCGTCTACGGCTGCATCGCGGGCCTTCTCGGCATCGGGCTTGCGACCGGGCGCAGCTATCTCGAATGGGTGATGGCGGGGATGCTGCCGATGCGGCACGAGGGCTGGATGATGCTGACGCGGCGCACGGCACTTGCCTTCGCCGTGCTCGCCGTCGCGAACGAGGTGGTTTGGCGCACGCAGACGACAGATGTCTGGGTCAAGATCGAGACCTTCGCCTTTCCCGCGCTGCTCTTCGTCTTTCTCTGGCTTCAGATCGTCGGCCTGCAAAAGTACCTGATCGAGGACGAACCCGGCAAGAGCCCAGACGCCAACGGCTGACCGCCGCGCCCGTCCTGCGCGGGCAGCGGGGGTTCCACACCCCTCGTTCCGGCCCGGCCACGGGCCGTGCGTTCTTCGCGGAAACGCGCCACTGGCGCGTTTCTCATCGCTCATCACCCCCGTGGGGTATTTCAGCCGAAGCGAAGCCTGGATGAGGCTCTCCCTTTGCTTCGCAGTGCTCCCTTACCGTTTGAACAGGATCTCTTGCGCCTTGCGGTCGGTGGCGGCAGCGCTGTTGCGCTTGTCTTCGGCCACAGCCTTGCCGCGCTGCACGGCCGGGCGGGCCGCCATCAGGTCGAGCCAGCGGGCGAAGTGGGGCTTGTCGTCCAGCGTCTGCTCCTGACGTTCCCACCCTTGCGCCCAGGGCCAAATCGCGAAATCCGCGATTGAAAGGTCGCCCGCCACGAATTCGCATTGTGCGAGCTGGCGGTCGAGCACGCCGTAGAGCCGCCCGACCTCGCGCCGGTAGCGGTCCTTTGCGTAGGGCAGGTCCTGCGGCGGGTCGAGCGCCGGTGCGTAGGTCAGGAAGTGGTGCGCCTGTCCCGCCATCGGTCCGACGCCACCCATCTGCCACATAAGCCATTGCTCGACCGCCACCCGCTCGCGTTCGGTCCGCCCGCCGAACCGGCCGGTCTTCCGGGCGAGATACTGCAGGATCGCCCCCGATTCGAAGATCGAGATCGGTGCGCCGTCCGGCCCATCGGGGTCGGTGATGGCGGGCATCCGGTTGTTCGGTGCGATCCGCAGGAAGTCGGGGGCGAACTGCTCGCCCGTGCCGATGTTCACAAGATGCACGTCATAGGGCAGCCCCATCTCCTCGAGGGCGATGGTGATCTTCCAGCCGTTCGGCGTGGGCCAGTAGTACAGTGCGATGGGGGCGGGCATGGGCAGTCCTTCATCCGGGTCGAGCCGATCATGCCGGATTGTGGGCCACTGGCAAGGGCAGGAGCCGCGCGTCAGCAGGCGACCCATGCTGCAGCAGAGCAGCGCGCAACCGGCAATGAGAGAGCCTGCGCTGCAAAAGCGCGCGGTAGAGCGCGAAGAGGCCGGGACGCAGGTAGGCCTGCCAGTGGCAGATGCGCGGCTGGCCCGGTCGCAGCGGGTATCCAAGCCGCAAAAGTGCCGCCTCGGTGGCCGCATCGTCGATCCGAAGGTCGAGCCAGTTCGCAGGCGGCTTGCACAGACCCTGCCCGAGGCTTGCGTGCAGCCGGGCCGACAGCAACGTTTCCATGCAGAAATCGAACATCCTGTTTGAACCTGAGGTTATGCTGACGATCCGGGCGGCGCGCCCGGCCGGACTTGCGATGGCGCGCTCGGCATGATCGCGGAAGTCGGCGGGCGTCAGCAGGATCACCTCGCCGACCGCTCCCTCGGGAACCTGCGGCAGCGCTTCGAGGGCCACGCGGGCGCCCAGCGAATGCGCGAAAACGTCAACCGAGCGCGAGGGGTCGACCGCGCGCACTTCGGAGATCAGCCGGGCGAGGGCGGCCGCGCTGGGCGCGCTGCGGGCGGTGGCCTGCCAGAGGGTGCCGCGCGCGTTCCAGCCGAAGGCGAGCCCGAGCCCCGCCGGTCCGCCGAGCCGCAGGTGGCGCGGCCAGCTGACCGCGCGCGGCAGGTCGCGGCGTGGGGCCATCGACAGGATATGCCCATGCGGGCAGTGACGCCCCGCACCGGGGGCAAAGCGAAAGCCGTGGATCATCGCCACGACCGGCGCCCCGGCAGGCAGTGCGTCGATTGCGCGCGCAAGGGCGCCACGGTCGAAGCGAAGGGTGTCCCCCTCGGCGTTGACGGGCAGAAGCGGCATGGCGGGGTCCACATCTGGTGCGGTCTGACGACCTTCTACCCAGATGCTGCGACAGGCCCGTGACCGTCAGGGCGCAGCTATGTGACAGCGCGGCGCGCGTGGTTGACCTGCCCTGCCGCGCGACGTATCCGGAACGTCGTGGCGCTTTGAACCCGATTGCGGGCCACGTTAAACAAGCCGCTAAAGAGGTCAGGGTCTTTTCGCCCCCGACGCCTCTTGTGGTTCGGGGGCTTTTTGTTGGGCGGTCTGCGGGGCCGCCGGAGGATCGGGCATGACGAAGGACTGGAGCCGCCGCACGCGGCTTGTGCACGAGGGCAGCCGGCGCAGCCAGTACGGCGAGATGGCCGAGGCGATCTACCTGACGCAGGGCTTCGTCTATGACAGCGCCGAAGCGGCCGAGGCGCGGTTCGTCGCGACCGGGCCGGATGAGTTCATCTATGCCCGCTACGGCAACCCCACGGTGCGGATGTTCGAAGAGCGGATCGCCGCGATCGAAGGCACCGAGGATGCCTTTGCCACCGCCAGCGGCATGGCGGCCGTCAACGGCGCGCTCGTGTCGATGCTGCGCGCGGGCGACCGGGTCGTGTCGGCGCGCGCGCTGTTCGGAAGCTGCCTTTACATCCTTGAAGAGGTGCTGCGCCGCTACGGGGTCGAGGTGGCGATCGTCGACGGCACCGATCTTGACCAGTGGCGCGCGGCGGTGACGCCGGGCACCAAGGCGGTGTTCTTCGAATCCGTCTCGAACCCCACGCTCGAGGTGATCGACATCGCCGCCGTCGCCGAGATCGCCCATGCGGCGGGCGCGTTGGTGATCGTGGACAACGTGTTCGCCACGCCGATCTTTTCGCGTGCGGTCGAGCAGGGGGCGGACGTCATCGTCTATTCCACGACCAAGCACATCGACGGGCAAGGCCGGGCGCTGGGCGGGGTGGTGTGCGGCACCGAGGCCTTCATCCGCAAGGTGCTCGAGCCCTACATGAAGCACACAGGGGCGGCACTCAGCCCGTTCAACGCCTGGATCATGCTGAACGGCATGACGACGCTCGACCTGCGCTGTCGCGCCATGGCCGAGGGCGCGCAGCGCATCGCCGAGGCGCTCGAGGGCGACGAGCGCATTGCGCGCGTGCTCTTTCCCGGCCTGCCGAGCCACCCGCACCACTACCTCGCCATGGCCCAGATGGGCACCGGCGGCACGGTGCTCGCGTTCGAGGTCAAGGGCGGCAAGGCTGCCGCCTTCCGGTTTCTGAACGCGCTCGAGATCGTCAAGATCTCGAACAACCTTGGGGATGCGCGGACCATCGCCACGCATCCCGCCACGACCACGCACCAGCGCCTGCCCGAAGACCAGAAGGTGACGCTCGGCATCACCGAGGGCCTCGTGCGGCTGTCGGTGGGGCTTGAGGACGTGGGCGACCTGATCGGCGACCTGCGGGGTGCGCTTGACCGGATGTGACGGCAACGCGGTGGACCATGGGGCCGTTCGCCGCCTGTGATCCGCTTTGACCCATCCGGCGTAAAAGGCGCATAGACTTGACCGGGTGCCATACCCATCTGGGATGGACGGGCGCCGGGTCCGCAGGGAGACGGGACATGAACATCCAGACACCGATCATCGAGCGCAAGCCGAGCCGGGACGAGGCCGAGGCCGCGCTTGCCGTGCTGCGGCAATGGGCGGGCAAGTCCTCGGATGCCGAGATCGCGACGCTCGATGCCTCGCTTGCCCTTCTTGTGCCCAATCCGGGCTACCCGGATTTCAGCCGCGACTACCCGGTCGCCTTCGTTGCGGACGAGGGGTATCGGGCGACCCTTCCCGACCTTCAGAACGGGCCCGCCAGCCTGATCCGGGGCGCGCGCGCCACGATCCAGCATGTCGGGATCAGCAATTTCCGCCTGCCGATCCGCTACCGCACCCGCGACGCTGGCGAGGTACTGCTTGAAACCAGCGTGACCGGCACGGTCAGCCTCGAGGCCGAGAAGAAGGGCATCAACATGAGCCGCATCATGCGGTCTTTCTATGCCCATGCCGATGAAAGCTTCAGCTTCGAGGTGATCGAGGCGGCGCTCGACGACTACAAGCGCGACCTCGGCAGCTTCGACGCGCGCATCCAGATGCGGCTGTCCTTCCCGGTCCGGGTGCCGTCGCTGCGCTCAGGCCTGTCTGGCTGGCAGTATTACGATATCGCGCTGGAACTGGTGGACCGCGACGGGGTCCGCAAGAAGATCCTGCATCTCGACTATGTCTACTCAAGCACTTGCCCCTGCTCGCTCGAGTTGTCCGAGCATGCGCGGGCGGTGCGCGGCCAACTTGCGACGCCGCACTCGCAGCGCTCGGTCGCGCGCATCTCGGTCGAGGTCGTGGGCGAGGGCTGCCTGTGGTTCGAGGATCTGATCGACCTTGCCCGTGCCGGGGTCCCGACCGAGACGCAGGTGATGGTCAAGCGCGAGGACGAGCAGGCCTTTGCCGAACTGAACGCGGCCAACCCGATCTTCGTCGAGGATGCCGCGCGCAGCTTTTGCGCGGCATTGATGGGGGATGCGCGGATCGGGGATTTCCGGGTGCTCGCCAGCCATCAGGAATCGCTTCACAGCCACGATGCCGTCAGCCTGCTGACCGAGGGACCGACCTTTGCCGCCGAAAGCCTCGATCCGCGCCTCTTCGCCTCGCTTATCCACGCAGGCTGACGGCCGCTTGACAGCCATGGCGGCGGCAGCCAAGCCTGCCGCCATGATCGACCTGCGCCCCATCGGCTACATCGTCGGCGCAATGGTTGCGGTGCTTGGGCTTCTGATGATGATCCCGGCTGCGGTGGACCGGGTCGCGGGGGTCGAGGACTGGAAGGTATTCCTGACCTGCGGGATACTCTGCTTGGGCGTTGGCCTTCTGACCGCGACAGCCACGCGCAACGCCATCGGGGCCGCCCTGTCGATCCGCCAGGCCTTCCTGCTGACCATAATCATCTGGACGGTGCTGCCGCTGTTCGGAGCCCTTCCGTTCATTCTGGGAGTGACCGAGGCGCGATTCATCGACGCCTATTTCGAGGCGGTCTCGGGCATCACGACCACTGGGTCAACGGTGTTTGTCGGACTCGACGACCTGCCGCCTGGCATCAACCTCTGGCGAGGCATGCTCAACTGGATCGGTGGCCTCGGGATCGCGTTCATTGCCATGATCTTCCTGCCGGTCATGCGGGTCGGGGGCATGCAGTTCTTCCGCACCGAGGGGTTCGATACGCTGGGCAAGGTCATGCCCCGCGCAAGCGACATCGCGCTCTCGCTGCTTGCGGTCTATGCCGGCCTGACGCTGGCTTGCGTGATCACCTACCTCACGATCGGGATGACACCGCTTGATGCCACCGTGCACGCGATGGCCTCGATCGCCACAGGGGGGTTCTCGCCCCGCGATGCGTCCTTCACGACCTATCAGGGGGCCGGAGAGTATGCCGGAGCTCTTTTCATGGTTTTGGGCAGCCTGCCTTACATCCGCTACGTGCAGATGGTGACCGGGGCGCCGACCTCGATGTGGCGAGACGCCCAGGCGCGGGCGTATCTGCGCTGGATGCTGATTGCGACGGTGGCAGTCGCCGTCTGGCGCTGGACCTCGGCCGGAGGACCGCCGGAGCCGATCTTTCGCGAGACTCTGTTCAACCTGGCCTCGATCATGAGCGGGACGGGTTTCTTCTCGGGCAGCTTCGCCGGTTGGGGCGGCTTCTCGATGGTGGTGGCGTTCACCCTTGGTGTGATGGGAGGCTGTTCTTCGTCAAGCTCGGGTGCGCTGACCGTGTTCCGCGTCCAGGTCACGCTTGCCGCCATCGCGGCGCAGATCCGCCTGATCGCCGCGCCGAACCGAGTCTATCCCGTCAAGTATGCCGGGCGAACGGTGGCACCCGGCGCGTTGAACGGCGTCGTGATGTATGTCTGCGCCTATGTGGTGCTGATCGGGGCGATCGGGGTCGCGATGACGCTGGTCGGGGTCGACACCGAAAGCGCCCTCTTCGCGGCCTGGACCTCACTCGGGAACATCGGCTACGGCTATGGGCCGATGGTGGCGCGGACCGGCACGTTCATCGACTTTCCCGATGCCGCGATCTGGCTGATGATCCTTGCCATGCTGATGGGACGGCTTGGGCTTCTGGCGGTCTTCGTGGTGGTTCTGCCCCGCTTCTGGATGCGCTGACGGGTTGACAGCGCCTGTCAGGGTGGCAGCGTCGAGCGGATGATCGACCTTCGTCCCGTGGCCTTCGTGATCGGTCTGCTCGTCACGGCGATGGGCGTGATGATGCTGTTGCCCATGGCGCTCGACTGGCAGCGGGGCGATCCGAACTGGCGGGCCTTTCTGGCCGCTGCGATGGTGACGGGGCTTGCGGGTGCAACGATGGCCTTCGCCTCGGCCAGCGGGCGCGGCACCGGCCTTACGCTGCGCCAGGGGTTTGTCGTGACGGCCGGCGTCTGGATCGTGCTGCCGTTGGCGGGTGCCGTGCCTTTCGTGCTCGGCGCGCCGGGCGCCGGCCTGACGGATGCCTATTTCGAGGCCGTCTCGGGCATGACCACGACCGGCACGACGGTGTTCGCCGGGCTCGACGCGCTGCCGCGCGGCACGAACCTCTGGCGCGGGATGCTCAACTGGCTGGGTGGCCTCGGCATCGTGATCGTCGCGATGGTCTTCCTGCCGACCATGAAGGTGGGCGGGATGCAGTTCTTCCGGTCCGAGGGGTTCGACACATTGGGCAAGGTCTTGCCGCGTGCGCTCGACATCTCGGTTGCGCTGATCGGCATCTACCTTGCACTGACCGTCGCCTGTGTCGTGACCTATTACTCGCTGGGCCTGCCGGGGTTCGAGGCGGTCGTGCACGCCCTCTCGACCGTCTCGACGGGCGGATTTTCATCGACCGACCGCTCGTTCGCGGCCTTCGTCGGTGCGCCCGAAGTTGCGGCGACCATCTTCATGATCGCGGCCAGCCTGCCGTTCATCCGCTACGTCCAGCTTGCGCGCGGCAGCGTCACGCCGCTCTGGCACGACGCGCAGGTGCGCGCCTATCTGCGCTGGATTGCGCTGGCGGTCGGGGCAGTCACGCTGCACGAGGTCTTGGCCAGCGGCGCCGAGCCGCTGCCCATGCTGCGGCAGGCGGCGTTCAATATCGTATCGTCGTTCTCGGGGGCAGGCTTTACCAGCGCGGACCTGACCCTGTGGCAGCCCTTCTCTTTCGTCATCCTGATCGTGGTCGGGCTGATCGGCGGCTGCACCTCGTCCACCGCCTGCTCGATCAAGGTGTTCCGCTTTCTGGTGTTGTTCGAGGCGATCCGCGTGCAGATCCGACGCCTGCACAGCCCGAATGCGATGCTTAAGCCGCGTTACGAGGATCGCACGCTCGAACCCGATGTCATCGACTCGGTCATCGTGTTCTTCACGCTTTTCATGGCGAGCTTCGGCATCCTGACGGCCGCGCTGTCGATGACCGGGCTCGACTCAACCGCTGCGGTCACGGCGGCCTGGACTTCGATCGCCAATGTCGGCCCGGTGTTCGGCACGGGCGTCGGGGCGTCGGGATCGGTCGGAGCGTTTCCCTGGACCGCCAAGTGGCTGATGATCGGCGGGATGCTGGTCGGGCGGCTCGAGATGCTGGCCTTCTTCGTGCTGTTCCTGCCGCGCTTCTGGCGGCCCTGACGCAGCCGGGTCAGGGCCAGCACGACACCCGCACGGTCATTGCCACAGCCTTGCGCGTCAGGTCCTCGGGCGGCAGGGCGCCTTGCGCCGGGGCCTCGGCGACCGCGATCCCCGCCTGTCCAAGCCGGCGCGCAATGGTCTCGGCAGAGGCGGCAAAAACCACCTCGTCGGGCAGTTGCCGCGCTCCGGCTGTCTCGCGGGCCAGCAGCATCCCGATGACCGCCCCCGTCCCGTCCAGCACCGGCCCGCCCGCATCGCCGTCGCGCGCAGGCAGGGCGAGGCGCTTCACCCCCGCTTCGCCGTCAAGCCCGGCCAGCGCCTCGACCGTCCCGAAGGTCAGCGTGGGCGAGGGCAGCGCGTCCTCGAACGGATAACCCGCTACCGCGACCTCAAGGCCGGGTGCTTCGGGGGCAGCCTGAAACGCCGCGACACCAGGCGGCGACAGCGGCCGCTCTGGCACGAGGACCGCGAGGCCCGAGGCGGCATCGGTCAGGGAAACGCGCATCGCTTCGTCGCCGTCGATGGTGATGCGGCCGCAGCCGGTGACGGCGTCGGGCGTGGTCAGTACCGTGCCTGCAGCGTCGACGAAGAAGCCCGAGCGCACACGGTCGGGCCGCCCGGCATCAAGGCCAAGGATCATGCCCGCGCGTGTCGCCGCATCGAGCGGGGCCAGCCCGGGGTCGAGGGCGCGATCGCCAACGGGCCGAAAGCTCGCCTGCATCGCCGAGAGCGCCCGGCCAAGGCGCGCGCCTTCGGCCACCGGCCAGGCCAGCGTGTAGCCCTTGATGAGGCCGCCGCGCAGTTCCACCCGCGTGACACTTTCGATCCGCGCGTCGCGCCCGCTGATGGAAAAGGCCCGCTCGGTCAGGCTGCGATCGCCCTGCGGTGGCACGAGGGCAAGCGTCTGCATCAGGTCGTAAAGCCCTGCCAGCGCCTGTTCGTCGCCGGGCTGGCTGATCAGCAGCACCGATACGCCGCTTCCGTCCCGGGGCGCGAAGCGCACGAAGGGCGGCTCGTAGGCGTCGAAGGCCACAAGCGCCAGCGGCAGGATGATCTCGATCCCTGCCTCCATCTCGGTCACCGTCTCGAGGCCAAGCTCGGCCAGTGCCGCCTGGTGCGCCCCGGTCAGCGCCGCGCGCTGGCGCGACGTCAGAAGGCCCGTGGGCTCTGCCGCATTCGCCGCCTGCCATGCCGCCATCGCGGCGCGGGTGCCCGGCCCGAAGGCCCCGTCGATGCCCGCGTCGTAAAAGCCGAACCACTGAAGCGCTGTCTGCAGCGCCTCGCGCTCGGTTATCGTCAGGGCCGCCTCGGCGGCACGGGCTTCGGCCTCGGTCTCGTCGGGGACGCGTGCTATGGCCGGCTCGTCGGGCACGACCGGCGGCGGCACGACCGGCGCGGGGGCGGCGGCCAGCGGCGACGCCGAGCCGAAGAAGCGCGCGCCCAAGCGCTGCGCCTCGACCAGAAAGCTGTCCGACGGGATCAGCCGCTCCTGCCGCAGGTCCGACAGCCGCGCTTCCGCCTCGGGTCGGTCATAGGGGCCAAGCGCGATCGCGTGCCAGCCCGACGACAGATCGAACGCCGCCACGTCGGGAAAGGCCGAGGCATAGGCGCGGGCCCGCTCTTCGGCCTCGGTCCGCGTCGGCTGCGCCTCGATCTGGATCCACACGTCGCGGGCCTGCGCCACTGCCATCGTGCCCGAAACCGCCAAAAGCGCCACGCCGAGCCATCCGAGGCCCGCCAAAATCCTGCCCACGCAATCCCTCGTCCGCTTCACCTCAAATCCGCGCGGACCCTAGCAGAGCGGTGCGCGGATGCACGTCAAATCCCGGAGAGCGCCGGTCGGTCGCAAGAACGGCAGTTTCGGGGCGCCGCATTGACCCTGCGGGCGGGCTTGCCTATGGAGAAGGCGCTTTTCCCGAGGGCTCGCCAATGACCGTCCCCCCCGCCGCACCGCGCAGTTTCCAGGAGATCCTGCTGCGGCTTCAGGCCTACTGGGCCTCGCAGGGCTGCGCCGTGCTGCAACCCTACGACATGGAGGTCGGGGCAGGCACCTTCCACCCTGCGACCACGCTGCGCGCGCTTGGGCCGCGCGCCTGGGCTGCGGCATATGTCCAGCCTTCGCGCCGCCCCACCGACGGGCGCTATGGCGAGAACCCGAACCGCTTGCAGCACTACTACCAGTTCCAGGTCATTATCAAACCCTCGCCGCCCGACCTGCAAGAGCTTTACCTCGGCTCGCTTGCTGCCATCGGCATCGACATGGCCCTGCACGACATCCGCTTCGTCGAGGACGACTGGGAAAGCCCCACGCTCGGCGCCTGGGGCCTTGGCTGGGAGGTGTGGTGCGACGGGATGGAGGTGAGCCAGTTCACCTATTTCCAGCAGGTCGGCGGGCATGACTGCCACCCCGTCTCGGGCGAGCTTACCTACGGGCTGGAACGCCTTGCGATGTATGTGCTGGGCGCGGATCACGTCATGGACATGCCCTTCAACGACCCGCAGTCGCCCATCGCCCTGACCTATGGCGACGTGTTCCGCCAGACCGAACAGGAATACAGTCGCTGGAACTTCGACCAGGCCGATACCGCGATGCTGCTGCGCCATTTCGAGGATGCCGAGGCCGAATGCGCCCGCATCCTCGCCGCGCCCGCCGCCGATGCGGCGGGCCGGACCATCGTCATGGCGCACCCCGCCTATGACCAGTGCATCAAGGCCAGCCACCTCTTCAACCTGCTCGACGC
>JANPJD010000228.1:0-10827 GCA_031425325.1 Rhodobacterales bacterium
GATGCAGCACCTGTCCGACGGCGGCGTCCTGATCCTGTTTCCGGCGGGCAAGGTTGCGACGTCAGAAGGCTGGTGGGGTCCGGCGGTGGAAGCCGAGTGGAACGTCTTCACGGCGAAGATGGTCCAGAAAAGCCGCGCGACTGTCCTGCCGATCTTCTTCCCGGGCCAGAACTCGCGGCTCTACCACATCGCCGACAAGCTTTCGCCGACGATCCGGCAGGGGCTTTTGCTGCACGAGATCACCCATGCACTCAACAAGCCGCAAGCGCCCGTCATCGGCCAGCCGATCCCGCCCGAGGCAAGCGCGGAATGGGCCGCCAATCCGCGCGGCTATCTGGGATGGCTGCGCGAAACGACGCTGGCCTTGAAAGACGGGTGATGCGACCGCACGGGCCGGGCAGCGGGGGTTTCACACCCCCGCACCCCCCGTGGGGTATTTGCGCCGGAAAGAAGCTTCAGCGGGTCGGGATCGGCACCTCGCCGCGATAGTCGTAGAACCCGCGTTCGGTCTTGCGGCCGAGCCATCCGGCCTCGACATATTTCGTCAGCAGCGGGCAGGGGCGGTATTTCGTGTCTGCAAGACCGTCGTGAAGGACGTTCATGATCGCAAGGCAGGTGTCGAGACCGATGAAATCAGCAAGCTCGAGCGGCCCCATCGGATGGTTCGCCCCGAGCTTCAGCGATTCGTCGATCGACTTCACCGACCCCACGCCCTCGTAAAGCGTGTAGACCGCCTCGTTGATCATCGGCATCAGGATGCGGTTGACGATGAAGGCCGGAAAATCCTCGGCGCTCGCGGCGGTCTTGCCGAGTTTGGCGACCACGCCGAGCAGGGTCTGGTAGGTCGGGGCGTCGGTTGCGATACCCCGGATCAGCTCTACAAGCTGCATTACCGGCACGGGGTTCATGAAATGGAAGCCCATGAACTTCTCGGGCCGGTCGGTCCGGCTCGCCAGCCGTGTGATCGAGATCGAGGACGTGTTGGAGGTCAGGATCGTGTGCGGTCTGAGGTGAGGCAGCAGGTCCTCGAAGATCGCCTGCTTGACCGTCTCGCGCTCTGTCGCGGCCTCGATGACAAGATCGGTCGGGCCGACGTCGGCCAGCGTCAGCGTGGTGCGGATGCGGGCGAGTGCCTCGGCCTTGGCCTCGGCAGTCACCTTGCCGCGCGCAACCTGTCTTTCGATGTTGTGGTCGATCCGCGAAACCGCGGCCGCAAGGCTGTCGGCGCTGATATCGGTCAGGATAACCTCGAAACCGGCCAGTGCGAAGACATGCGCGATGCCGCTGCCCATCTGGCCCGCGCCGACGATACCTACCGTGCGGATGTCCATGCGCCTGACCCTGTCGGTTGCGTTGCGGCACAACCTTATGCACCGGGCAACCGCCGGCGCAAGGTCGACCGACCGGCTCAATTCGAGATGAATTGTGCCCTTAGTCCTTCCGTAACCGCACCTTGGCAGGTTGAGTCGCGGGTGACAGATGATCTGGGTGGGTGGGATGGCATACGCATTTCCGGGCGATGGTGCCCTGGACTATTCTCCCTGTCGATACGGGGGCTCGCGGCTGCTTTTCCGCGGGCCGCCTCGGGGGCTTGATCGTCCCTATGTCGCGGTGCTTGGCGGAACCGAGACCTATGGCAAGTTCGTGGAGGCACCCTATCCAACGCTGGTCGAGCGTCTGACGGGGCAGCGCATGGTCAATCTCGGCTGCATGAATGCCGGACCGGATGCATATCTCAGCGATCCCGCGGTTCTTGAGGTGGCGTCGCAGGCGCGGCTTGTCGTGCTTCAGGTGCTTGGCGCGCAGAACGTCTCGAACGACTTCTATATTGTCCACCCACGGCGAAACGACCGCTTCCTGCGCGCCCAGCCCGCCTTGCGAGCGCTTTACCCCGAAGTCGATTTCACCGAGTTCCATTTCACCCGCCATATGCTCCGCACGCTGCTGGTCACCGATCCGGACCGGTTCATGACCATTGCCGAGGCTCTTCGGCGCGCATGGGTTGGGCGGATGTGCGAACTGGTACGCCGGGTTCAGGTGCCAGTCCTGCTGCTCTGGCTGGGACCCAAGCCACCGCCGCGCCCTGGCACACGGATCAATCCATTGCAGGACCCGGCCCTTGTCGACAGCCGGATGGTCGCAGCGGTCCGCGATGTAGGCTTCGACTATCTGGAGATCGTGGCAAGCCGCGAAGCCCGGGCGTTCGGCGTCGACGGCATGGCCTTCGGCCCGATGGAAAAGCAGGCCGCCCAAGAGTTGCCGGGGCCTGCCGTCCATGCCGAAGTGGCCTCGGCCCTCGCCTCGCGTCTTCTGGCGCTGGCCTGAGCCGTGTCGTCAGAGCTTCTCGATCAACTCGGGCACAAGCGCGAAGAGATCGCCGACAAGCCCATAGTCTGCGACCTGAAAGATCGGGGCATCCTCGTCCTTGTTGATCGCGACGATGATCTTGCTGTCCTTCATGCCAGCCAGATGCTGAATCGCGCCAGAGATGCCGACCGCGATGTAAAGCGTGGGGGCCACAACCTTGCCGGTCTGACCGACCTGCCAGTCGTTCGGTGCATAGCCCGAGTCGACGGCGGCCCGCGACGCCCCGACGGCGGCCCCAAGCTTGTCCGCCAGTCGCTCGATCAGCGCGAAGTTTTCCTGCGAGCCGATTGCGCGGCCGCCCGACACGACGATGCCCGCGCTGGTCAACTCGGGCCGGTCGCTCGTCGCGACCTTGTCCTCGACCCAGGCCGAGAGGCCAGCGTCGCCGGGCCCGGATGTCGCCTCGACGGCGGCGGCATTGCCTGTGGCGACGGCGGCGAACCCTGCCGTCCGGACCGTGAAGACCTTGACCGGATCGGCCGAGGTGATCGTCTGGATGGCGTTCCCCGCATAGATCGGACGCTCGAAGGTGGATGCGTCGATGACTGCAGTCACGTCGGACATGACCATGACGTCAAGAAGTGCGGCAACCCGTGGCATCACGTTCTTGGCGAACGCGGTCGCAGGCCCGGCGATGTGGCTGTAGGCAGGTGCGAGGCCCACTATCAGCGCGGCTGTCGGCTCGGCCATGCCGTGGCAATAGGCGTGGTCTCCGGCAAACAGCACCTTGGAAACGCCTTGAAGCGTCGCAGCCTCGGCGGCGGCGGCCTCGCCACCCTGCCCGGCCACAAGCACATGGACGTCGCCAAGAGGTGCCAGCGCGGTCAGGGTCTTGGCCACGGCGTCGGTGGCAAGCTGTCCGTCGTTCACATCGGCAAGAAGAAGAACGGCCATCAGATCACCCCCGCTTCGTCTTTCAGTTTCGCCACAAGCTCGTCGACCGAGGCGACCTTGACGCCCGCCTTGCGACCCGTCGGCTCGACCGTCTTCACAACCTTCAGGCGCGGCGTCACATCCACCCCGTAGTCGGCGGCCGTCTTGAGAGCGAGCGGCTTGGCCTTGGCCTTCATGATGTTGGGCAGGCTTGCATAGCGCGGCTCGTTCAGGCGCAGATCGGCGGTGACGATCGCGGGCAGCTTGACGCGGATCGTCTGAAGGCCGCCGTCCACCTCGCGCGTGACGGTCGCATGGTCGCCGTCGATCGCGATCTCGCTGGCATAGGTGGCCTGGCTCCACCCCAGCAGGGCCGCAAGCATCTGGCCTGTGGCGTTCATGTCGTTGTCGATGGCCTGCTTGCCCGCGATGACCAGCCCTGGAGCCTCCTCGGCGACCACCGCAGCCAACAGCTTCGCGACCGCAAGCGGCTCGATATCCGTATTCACGTCGGCCGACGCCTCGATCAGGATGGCACGGTCTGCCCCCATCGCGAGCGCGGTCCGCAGCGTCTCCTGCGCCTGCTTGACCCCGATCGACACGACGATCACCTCGGTCGCGACACCCTTTTCGCGCAGACGGATCGCCTCTTCGACGGCGATCTCGTCGAACGGGTTCATCGACATCTTGACGTTGGCAAGATCGACGCCCGTTCCGTCCGCCTTCACGCGGACCTTCACGTTGTAGTCGATGACCCGTTTGACAGGCACCAGAACCTTCATCGCGGAACCTTTCCACAGGGGCGCATCCAGGGCGCATGGAACTAGGCGATGTGTTAGCCGCTTCGCCGCCAGCGGGACAGGTCAAAATCGACGCAGAGCGACGCCGCGACGTCGCGTTTCAGGTTTCGCGCGTCAGACCCGGCACCCAAAGCACATCGTCCTTGCCGTCGTTGTTGGCGATCCGGCCAGCCACGAAAAACCAGTCCGACAGCCGGTTCAGATACTTCACCGCCTCGGCATTGACCGATTCCATCGTCGCGAGTTCGACCGTCAGGCGTTCCGCCCGCCGACAGACGGTCCGGCAGAGGTGCATCTGTGTTGCAAGCGGCGAGCCGCCGGGCAGGATGAAGCTTCGCAACGGTGTCAGGCGGGTGTTCATCGCGTCGATCTCGGACTCAAGGCGCAGGACCTGACGCTCCAGCATCCGAAGGGGGACATAGCCCGCTTCGTGGTCCCGCTCCATGTCGGGGCGGCAGAGGTCCGCTCCAAGGTCGAACAGGTCGTTCTGGATGCGCGCAAGTGCCACGTCCATGTCGCCGGACGCGTGCTGACGGGCCATGCCCACGGTTGCGTTCGTCTCGTCCACGGTGCCGTAGGCCGTCACGCGGATCGAGTGCTTGGCCACCCGAGCGCCATTGCCGAGCGCCGTTTCGCCGGCATCCCCCGTCTTGGTGTAGATTTTCGAAAGAACGACCACGTTTTCCCCCGTGTTTACTCGCCGATTACGCCCTTCACCGCCACGAACAGCAGGATCAGGCCTACCGCCACTGCCTGCGCGTAGATCCGGTAGCGCATGATCCGGTTCGCGTGCTTCTTGTTGAAGTCGCCGCCGCGCGCATAGCCGCCGATGCCGATCATCAGGATCACAAGCACGCCGAGGACCGCGACGGCGGCAACGATGAAAAGCGGGTCGTCCAGCATGGGGCGTCTCCTTGCAGCGGGTTGCATCTAGCGCGGGTACGGCCGAAAGGCGAACGTCAATTCACCCTTTCGCCAGCAACCAGTCGAGGGCGCGGGTCGGCAAGGCACGCCGGGCAACGTCCATCAGGTAGGTCGGCGTCGTGACGAAGTAGCGCGCGGCAGGGGTGGGCGCGTCAAGCGCCCGGGCCAGTTTGTCGGTCACTGCGCTTGCGGGCAGCTCGAACCTGTCCGGCCCCTTGTCCTCGTAGAGGCGCTTCAGAAGGCCCGCCTCGTAGGCGGTCCGGCGCGGCGAGGCGCGCCAGTCGATCCAGCGCTCGAAATGCGGGATGGCGTTCCGGCGGATAAGCGTGGTGATCGGACCGGGCTCGATCAGGATGACATGGATGCCCGTTCCCCGCATTTCGACACGCATCACGTCGGTCAGCCCTTCCATCGCGAACTTCGTCGCGACATAGGCCCCGCGCCAAGGCGCACCGACCAGACCGAGCACCGACGAGCAGTTGAGAATCCTCCCGCCCCCCTGCGCCCGCATGACCGGGATCACGAGGCGGGCAAGTTCGTGATAGCCGAAGAGATTGACCTCGAAGATGTCGCGCAGCGCATCCGTCGGAAGGTCCTCGACCGCGCCGGGGCAGGCGTGCGCGCCGTTGTTGAAGATCGCATCGAGCGTACCGCCGGTGCGCGCCAGCGCCTCGGCCACGGCGGCGGTAATGCTTGCCCCGTCGCGGTAGTCGAGGCGGAAGCTCTCGATCCCCTCGGCGCGCAGCCGCTCGCAGTCGGCCTCGGCGCGGCAGGTAGCGAAGACCCGCCAGCCCCGCGCCGCAAGGCCCCGCGCTGCGTCAAGCCCGATGCCCGACGAACAGCCGGTGATGAGGATGGATCGTGCCAAGCAACGCTCCCGTTTCGCCCTGTCTAGGCGGCACGGGCCGGGGCTGCAACGCTCAGGGCTGGTCGGATAGGAAGCGCGAGGCGATATAGCCTTCCAGCCCGTCGCCCTCGAGACGGATCATCGACCAACCGGGCGTCTCCGACGGAAGCACCGTCACCGCCTCGCCCCGCGCGAGGCGTGTCAGCGACTCGGTGTCTGCCGAGGGACCAAGACGGACATTCACCGAACTGCCCACGACATATTGAACGGCAGCGGGCGTGCGTTCCGGGTCCTCGGCAGGCTCGGTGCGAAGCGGCAAGGCCAGCGTCAGGCCGGGCTGGATTGCCGCCGGCTCGGGCTCGGCGGGGACATAGGCTGCCTCGACGACCGCAGGCGAGGGCTGGACGGCCGGGGCCGACACAGGCGTCGCCTGGACGGGCGCGGGCGCTTCGGCGAGGCGGGGTGTGTCTTGCATCAACGGAGCGATCCGCCCGGCAAGACCGTCGCGCAGGGCATCGTCGTCAGCCCCGAACTGAAGCATGACGTAAAGGAAGGCGCAGAGGAAAAGGATTAGCTTGAACATGGGAGGCCCGTGATTCCGGCAATGCTAGAAGCAATCATTATCACGCCTGTTGCCTGCGGCGCGAGGGTCTTCCGATCTGCCATCTGGACCGACCCCGCCTTCGCGGCTACACCGCTGCCATGCCCGACACGCCAGACAGCGCGCCCGACAAAACCCCTCCCGCGACGATGCTCGTGTCCGAGCCGCTCAGCCGGGCAATCGGCGAGCGCTACCTGACCTATGCGCTGTCCACGATCATGCACCGTGCGCTGCCGGATGCGCGCGACGGGCTGAAGCCGGTCCACCGTCGCATCCTTTATGCGATGCGAGAGCTGCGCCTCGCCTCCAGCGGCGGCTTTCGCAAGTCGGCCAAGATCGCGGGCGACGTGATGGGCAACTACCACCCGCACGGCGATGCTGCGATCTACGACGCGATGGCGCGCCTCGCGCAGGATTTCAACGTGCGTTACCCGCTGGTCGACGGGCAGGGCAACTTCGGCAACATCGACGGCGACAACCCCGCGGCCAGCCGCTACACTGAGGCCCGCCTGACCGCCGTCGCCGAGGCCCTGATGGAGGGGCTGGCCGAGAACGCGGTAGACTTCCGCCCGAACTACGACGGCACGCTCGAAGAGCCGGTCGTGATGCCCGCGGCCTTTCCGAACCTGCTTGCCAACGGCTCTTCGGGAATCGCGGTCGGCATGGCCACCAACATTCCGCCGCACAACCTGCACGAGCTGATCGACGCCTGCCACCTGCTGCTGAAAGACCCGACTGCCAGCGACGAGGCGCTCGTCGACCTGGTGCCCGGCCCCGATTTTCCGACCGGCGGCATCATCGTCGAGCCGAAGGCGGCCATCCTCGACGCCTATCGCACCGGGCGGGGCGCGTTCCGCCTGCGAGCGCGCTGGTCGGTCGAAGACCTCGGGCGCGGCACCTGGCAGATCGTCGTGACCGAGATCCCCTATCAGGTGCAGAAGTCCAAGCTGATCGAGCGGCTGGCCGAACTCATCCAGACCAAGAAGGTCCCGGCCCTGGCGGACGTGCGCGACGAGTCTGCCGAGGACATCCGCATCGTGCTTGAACCTCGGGCCCGGACGGTCGAGCCCGAGATGCTGATGGGCATGCTCTATCGCAACTCGGACCTCGAGACGCGCTTCTCGCTCAACATGAACGTGCTGATCGACGGGCGCGTGCCGAAGGTCTGCTCGCTGAAAGAGGTTTTGCGCGCGTTTCTGGACCATCGCCGGGACGTGCTGCTGCGCCGCTCGCAGCACCGGCTGGAAAAGATCGACGCGCGGCTTGAGATCCTCGAGGGTTTCATCACCGCATACCTCAACCTCGACCGGGTGATCGACATCATCCGCTATGACGCCGACCCGAAGCGCGCGCTGATGGCCGAAAGCTGGTCCGTCCCGCATGTCCGCGCAATGTCCGAGGTCGACTATGTCCCCCCCGCCCCCGGCGAGGGGGAACTGACCGAGGCGCAGGCAGAAGCCATCCTCAACATGCGTCTCCGCTCGCTGCGAAAGCTCGAGGAGGCCGAGTTGCGCCGCGAATACGACACGCTGCTCAAAGAGCGCGAGGGGCTCGCTAGCCTGCTCGAGTCGCCGCGGCTTCAGTGGAAGCGCATCGGAACAGAGCTGTCGCTCGTGCAGAAGCAGTTCGGCAGCGATACCCTCCTTGGTCGCCGCCGCAGTACCTTCGCCGAGGCGGGCGAGGTCGAAGATGTGCCGATCGAGGCGATGGTCGAGCGCGAGCCGGTGACGGTGATCTGCTCAAAGATGGGCTGGATCCGGGCGATGAAGGGTCACCAGCCCCCCGGTACCGAGATCAAGTTCAAGGACGGCGACGAGGCCCGCTTTCAGTTCCACGCCGAGACGACGGATCGGCTCTTGCTGGCCGGCTCCAACGGGCGCTTTTACACGCTCCTCGCCGCCAACCTTCCGGGCGGGCGCGGGTTGGGAGAGCCTGTCCGCCTGATGGTCGATCTGCCGAACGATGCGGACATCGCAGACTTGCGCGTCTGGCGCGCCGACGAACGCCTGATCGTCGTGTCCTCGGTCGGAGAGGGGTTCGTCGTGCCCTCGGACGAGGTTCTGGCGCAGACCCGGGCGGGCAAGGCGGTGATGAACCTGACGGGCAAGGCGCGCCTTGTGGCCTGCCGCACGGTCGCGGGCGACCATGTGGCAGTCGTCTCGCGGAACCGCCGGATGCTTGTCTTCCCGCTGACCGAGTTGCCCGAGATGGCGCGGGGCAAGGGCGTGCGGATGCAGAAGTACCTGTCCCTGCGGCCTCAGGGCGACATGCTCGACGGGGACGACGGCCCGAACGATCTTGCGACCTTTCGGATCGCCGAGGGTCTGATCTGGGCCATGCCCAACGGCCAGACCCGCCGCGAAATGGGGATCTCAGAATGGATCGGAAAGCGCGGGGGCATGGGCAAGAAGCCCCCGCACGGGTTCCCGGCGAACAACCGCTTCACCTGAACGTCAGATGTAAAGGTCGGCAACCCCCGCCTGGGCGTGGATGCCGTTCACCTCGTCGCGCGACAGCCCCATCGCGGTCGCAAGCCGGTCGAGGTATTGCGCCTCTTTCGGACTATCGAGCGTGATCGCCATCAGCGACATGAGGTAGACCTGCGCCTCCAGACCCTGCGGCACCTGACGGGCAAGACCCTCGATGTCCACCGGGGCGGCAAGCTCGTCCTTGACGAACTGCAACTCGGCCTCGCCGCCGTCCTTGAGTGCATCGAGCAGCTTTGCCCGTTCGCCCTCGTCGACCACGCCGTCGGCTTTTGCCGCCTGGATCATTGCCCGCAGCATCAGCCCGGCAGCGGCCTCCTGCGTGGGCGTCGGCTCTGTCGTCAGCTCGCCATGGCCTTGCAGCGCCTCGTTGAACAGATCGCCAAACCCGCGCTGGGGCGATCCTGCGGGCCGCGCACCCGTGGCTACCGTCCCCGCCGCCGCACCACCCAGAAGCCCGCCGAGCAGGCCGCCCAGTCCCCCGCTCGCCGATCCTCCGGCCGAGCCGCCCTGCCCGAGTTGCTTCAGGACAGAGTCGAGGCCGCCAGAGGAGCTGCCCCCCTTACCCCCCGAAAGCTGGCCCAACAAACCTCCAAGACCGCCGCTGCTTTGCCCGCCGGTTGCAGAACTGCCCGATGAGCGCTTGCCCAGAATTTCGTTCATCATGTCGCCAAGGCCACCAGGCGCACCGGCCTGCCGTGTCCCGGCTCCGGGCGCACTGCGCGAGTGCATCATTCCGCTCACGCCTTTGGCGACCGCCACACCGATCGCCACCCGCGCCAAAGTCTTCATAAGGCTCATGCCGCATCCTCCAACGAAGCGCCCGCATCGGGCAGAACTCTACTTAAGGACGCCTTGCGCCCTTCGCTACCGCTGACTGGACCTGCCAACGGAACTTGCCGCACCGGCGTCCGTTGCACCGGGGTCCGCAGCACGCTATCCCGACACAAGAACCCGCACGACGCCAGCAGTCCAGGAAAGTTTCAACGATGATCCGCCTCACGCGCCTTGCGGGCCTTGCCTTTGCCCTGGGATTGGTCACCGCCTGTGGCGGAGGCGATCTGTCGAACCCACGGGCCGATCTTGGTCCGTTCCGGCTTGGGCTGAACATCGTCGTTGCGGACAACATGCAGAAGGTGCCGATCTCGCGCGATGCGACCGTCGAGGAATGGGAGGCAGGCGTCAAGAAGGCGATCCAGGATCGCTTCGGGCGCTACGAGGGCGACCGCTTCTACAACATCGGCATCGCGGTGGATGGCTACGCGCTCGCCCCGCCGGGCATCCCGGTCGTCGCTGCGCCGAAATCGGTGGTGGTCGTGACAGCCAACGTCTGGGACGATGCCAGCCAGACGCGCCTCAATCCCGAGCCGAAGCAGTTCACGATCTTCGAGAACCTGTCGGGCGAGTCGGTCATAGGCAGCGGCCTTACGAGCACCAAGGAAGAACAGCTTGCCGCACTGTCTTTCAACGTGGCCCTGGCGGTCGAACGGTGGTTCCTCGAGAACCCCCAGTGGTTTGATCCGGCGGGTGCGATTCCCGGCGCGGCCCCGTCGCGCGCAGCCCCTGTGCCCACCTCGATGAGCCGGCCCGTTACGCCGGTGATCGAAACCGCTCCGCTGGCCGACGCCGGCCCGGTCACGCTGCCCGATCCTGCATCTGCGGCGGTCCCAGTTCGTCCTCGGCCCCGCCCCGCCTCGTGACCGCCAGAGGCGCTTGATTTTCCCCAAGGCAGCGAATAAGTCGCGCCCGGTATCGAAATCCGGGCGCATGCGCCCAATGACCGGCGAGGGCCATCATGGCGAAGGCAAAGTTCGAACGCAACAAACCGCATGTGAACATCGGGACGATTGGTCACGTTGACCACGGCAAGACGACGCTGACGGCGGCGATCACGAAGTATTTTGGCGAGTTCCGGGCCTATGACCAGAT
>JANPJD010000229.1:0-44336 GCA_031425325.1 Rhodobacterales bacterium
CGGTAGGTTTCGAGCGTGGCGATGGCGGCGGCACTCGCGATCGGGTTTCCCGAATAGGTGTAGCCGTGAAACAGCTCGATCAGGTTCTCGGGACCGGTCATGAAGGCGTCGTGGATGGCGGCGGTGGTCAGGACCGCACCCATCGGTATGACGCCGTTCGTCAGGCCCTTGGCGGTCGTCATCATGTCGGGCAGCACGTCGAAATGCTGTGCCGCGAAGGCGCTGCCGAGGCGCCCGAAGCCGGTGATGACCTCGTCGAAGATCAGCAGGATGCCGTGCTTCGCGGTGATCGCGCGCAGCTTCTCGAGGTAACCCTTGGGCGGGATCAGGACGCCCGTCGACCCTGCCACCGGCTCCACGATCACCGCGGCGATCGTCTCGGCTCCGTGCAGTGCCACGATCCGCTCAAGCTCGTCGGCAAGATGCGCGCCATGCTCGGGCTGGCCGTGGGTATAGGCGTTCTGGGCGGGCAGATGGGTGTGCGGCAGGTGATCGACGCCGCCCAGAAGCGTGCCGAACACCTTGCGGTTGTTCACGATGCCCCCGACCGAGATGCCGCCGAAGTTGACGCCGTGATAGCCCCGCTCGCGCCCGATCAGGCGCGTGCGCGCGCCTTCGCCCCGCGCGCGATGATAGGCGATGGCAAGCTTCAGGGCCGTCTCGACGCTTTCGGACCCCGAATTGGTGTAGAACACGTGCTCGATCCCGCGGGGCGCAATGTCGACAAGGCGGTTCGCAAGCTCGAAGGCGGCCGGGTGGCCCATCTGGAAAGCGGGGGCGTAGTCCATCTCGGCCGCCTGGCGCTGGATCGCCTCGGTGATGCGCGGCCGGCAATGGCCCGCGTTGCAGCACCACAGGCCCGCTGTCCCGTCCAGCACCTGCCGCCCGTCGCTGGTCGTGTAGTGCATGTCGCGCGCACCCACGAACATGCGGGGGTTCTTCTTGAATTGCCGGTTCGCGGTGAAGGGCATCCAGAAGGCGTTGAGGTCATTCGGCGTGGGCTTGCGGTCGAGCGCCATGGCTGGGGTCCTTCGCGGGCGGTGACGGTTTGACCGGACGGTCAGATCGGGGCTACCAAGGCGGACGGGAAACCGGAAAGGAACGCCTTGGCCTGGCTTTTGTCGCACCACGCTACTGCCGCGTGTCGCCTCTGGCAAGCCGGGGGCCGGGCGTGACCCAAGGCCGCACGCGCATCCAGCAGCGCAACCGCGACACCATCCTCGAGGCGGCGCTCGACGTGTTCTCGCAGCACGGCTTCCGGGGGGCCACGCTCGACCAGATCGCCGAGGTTGCAGGGCTGTCGAAGCCCAATCTGCTCTACTACTTCGCCTCGAAGGAGGCGATCCATGTGGCGCTCCTGTCGCAGCTTCTGGTGACCTGGCTCGACCCCCTGCGCGCGATGGACGCAAGCGGCGATCCGGTCGAGGAACTTCTGGGCTATGTCAGGCGCAAGCTGGAACTCAGCCGCGACTATCCGCGCGAAAGCCGCCTTTTTGCGAACGAGATCCTGCAAGGCGCACCCCGCATCCGCGAGGCCATCGAAGGCGACCTGCACGCTCTTGTGCACGAGAAGTGCGGTGTGCTGCGGGCCTGGATGGATCAGGGGCGGATCGCCCCGGTGCATCCGGTGCACCTCATCTTTTCCATCTGGGCGATGACGCAGCACTATGCCGATTTCGACGTGCAGGTGCGCGCCGTGCTGGGGCCGGACGAGGCCGACCCCTTCCCCGAGGCCGCCCGCTTTCTCGAAACGCTGTTCCGCCGCCTGCTCGCCCCGGTTGGTTGAATTTTAACGACAGCGCCGCAGACCGGCCCCGCGTTCGGCTGTGAAATGACTGCCGGGGGCACCTCTTTTTCCGAGGAACCAAGGATATGCAACCAGTCACGTCCGTCCGGCCACCCGCGCTGGTCGTCATCGCCGCGCCGCCGCCGCAGGCCCCGCCGGGCCCGACCGTCGCCGGACCGCCAAGAGTCGAGCCTACGGACGGGCTGGCGCAGGACGTGGTCGCCCCAAGGCTCCTCACCGATCGGACCGCCGCCCGACCCGAACCAGAAATCCGCCCGGCCGAGGCCGCAGCGGAAGAGGCGCGGCGCGCCTATATCCTCGCAAGCCTCGCCGCCGGATTGAACCCGCTGCCCTTGCCGGGGCGTTGACCGCGTCTTGCACGTTACGCGCCCGGGCTTCGTTTCGGCACAAATACCCCACGGGGGTGCGGGGGTGTGAAACCCCCGCTCGGCCCGGCCGGGTACAGACGCCGATGGTGCAGTGCTACTCCGCCGCCTGAACGGCACCGGGGTTGTTCGGATGGGTCGTCCAGTTCGCATACTCGACGACCGGCCGCCCGGTGCGCGGATCAACCGCGCCCTTCGGCATCTCGACCATCGTGATGCAATCTTCCACCGGACAGACGTTGACGCAAAGGTTGCAGGCCACGCACTCCGCGTCGATCACCTCGAACACCCGGCCGGGGTTCATCGCGATAGCCTGGTGGCTGGTATCCTCGCAGGCGGCATAGCAGCGCCCGCACTTGATGCAGAGGTCCTGGTCGATCCGCGCCTTGGTCACGTAGTTGAGGTTGAGGTACTGCCAGTCGGTGACGTTGGGCACCGCGCGCCGCACGATCTGGCGCGTCTCGGTCAGGGCCTTCTCGTCCATCCACTGCGACAGGCCCGAGATCATCTCCTGCACGATCTTGAAGCCATAGGTCATCGCCGCCGTGCAGACCTGCACGTTGCCCGCGCCCAGCGCCATGAACTCGGCGGCGTCGCGCCAGGTCGTGACGCCGCCGATGCCGCTGATCGGCAGGCTCGCCGTGACCGGATTGCGCGCGATCTCGGCCACCATGTTCAGCGCGATGGGCTTCACCGCCGGGCCGCAATAGCCGCCATGCGTACCCTTGCCGTCGATCGTGGGCTCGGGCGCGAACAGGTCAAGGTCGACCGAGGTGATCGAATTGATCGTGTTGATCAGACTGACTGCATCCGCGCCGCCGCGGTGCGCCGCCTCGGCAGGCCCGCGGATGTCGGTGATGTTGGGCGTCAGCTTGACGATCACCGGCATGCGGGTGTGCATCTTGCACCAGCGCGTCACCATCTCGATGTATTCCGGCACCTGTCCCACGGCGCTGCCCATGCCACGCTCGGCCATCCCGTGTGGACAGCCGAAGTTCAGCTCGACCCCGTCGGCCTCGGTCTCTTCGACACGGGCGAGGATCGCGCGCCACGAGTCCTCGTCGCAGGGCACCATAAGCGAGACGACCATCGCGCGGTCGGGATAGTCGCGCTTGACGGACTTGATCTCGCGCAGGTTCACATCGAGCGGGCGGTCGGTGATCAACTCGATGTTGTTGAGGCCCAGAAGGCGGCGATCCGCGCCCCAGACCGCACCATAGCGCGGGCCGTTGACGTTGACGACAGGCGGCCCCTCGCTGCCCAGCGTCTTCCATACGACGCCGCCCCAGCCCGCCTCATAGGCCCGGCGGACGTTGTATTCCTTGTCGGTCGGCGGGGCCGAGGCGAGCCAGAAGGGGTTGGGCGACTTGATGCCCACGAAGTCGGTCGAAAGGTTGGCCATGAGCGGTCCCCTGTCAGAAAGCGACGGGGAAGCGCGCCGTCCCCGTCAGATCGGCAGATAGTCGAAGATCCAGCCAAGTGCGGTGCCGCCAAGATAGCCGATGTTGGGCACCACGAAGGCCCAGCCGATGCAGCCCGGCACGTTGAAAAGCTGAAATCGCACGAAGGTCATGCGGCTGAGGCCCGCGAGCAGGAAGGCGAAGGGGCGAAACGGGCCCACGAAATGCCCGCCCATCACCGCCAGCGGTCCCCATTTGGCAAAGACCTCGCGCGTGCGGTCGACCAGGGCCTGATTCTTCGTGACGACCTTCCAGCGCAGGATGTCGTCGCCGAAATGCCAGCCGAGCCACCAACTGAAGGTCGATCCGATCATCGCCCCAAGACTGGCCCCGATCCAGAGCGGCACGAAGGAAACGTCGCCCGCCGCCACCAGCGCGCCCACGCCGACAAGGATCGCACTCGAGGGGATCAGCAGCGACGTGAAGGCCGTCGTCTCGGCGGCGCCAAAGATCAGGGCGACCACCAAGGTCCACTCCCTGTGTGTGCTGACCCAGGCCAGCACGCCGTCGATCAATTCCTGAAACATCATACCCCGCCTGCGAACCGGCCTCAGATGAGGCATGACCCGGCCCGCGTAAAGGGGTGAGATGCGGGATCAGGCGCATCCTTGCCTCAGCCGCCCGTCAGATGGCGATGGATGTCCTCCGCGGCGTCGCGGCCCTCGGCCACAGCGGTCACAGTGAGGTCGTTGCCCCCTGCCGAACAGTCGCCCCCCGCCCACACGCCGGGGACCGAGGTGCGGCCCGTGGCGTCCACCGCGATCTTGCGCCCGTCGAGAGCAAGGTCCGGCGTCGGGGCAAGCGTCTGTCCGATCGCCTTGAAAACCTGATCGGCCTTCAGCACGAAGCGCTCGGCCTCGTCATTGGCCGCAGCGTCGGTATAGGCGAACTCCACCCCCTCGACCGCCCCGTTTCCCAGGATGCGGACGGGCGCCGCGCCCGTGATGATCCGCACGCCGCGCGAGGTGGCGTGGTGTTGTTCGTATTCCGAGGCGCTCATCTGTTCCTGACCACGCCGGTAGACGATCGTCACCGTCTCGGCTCCCAACAGCTTGGACTGCACGGCGGCGTCAATCGCCGTCATGCCGCCGCCGATCACCACGACGTCGCGCCCGATGGGCAGGCTCGACTTGTCCTCGGTCTGGCGCAGCGTGGCGATGAAATCGACGGCGTCGTGGACGCCGCGCCGATCCTCGCCCTCGGCCCGCAGGGCGTTGACGCCCGCAAGGCCGATCCCGAGGAATACGGCGTCGAATTCGGCCCGAAGCCCACCGAGCGACAGGTCGCGCCCCAGCGCCATGCCGGTCTTGACGGTGATGCCGCCGATCTTCAGCAGCCAGTCCACCTCGGCCTGCGCGAAGTCGCCGGGGGCCTTGTAGGTGGCGATGCCGTATTCGTTCAGACCGCCCGGCTTGACGCGTGCATCGAACATCGTCACGTCATGCCCGCGCATCGCAAGGCGGTGCGCGGCAGCCAGGCCAGCAGGCCCGGCACCCACGACGGCGATGCGCTTGCCCGTTGGTTCGGCGCGGGTATAGGGATGCACCCCCTTGGCCATCAGCGTGTCGGTCGCGTGGCGCTGCAGTCGGCCGATCTCGACCGGCTTGCCCTCGGCCGCCTCGCGCACGCAGGCCTCTTCGCACAGTTGTTCGGTCGGGCAGACGCGGGCGCACATGCCGCCCAGGATGTTCTGGTCGAAGATCGTCCGGGCCGCCGCCTCGGGCGTGCCGGTCGCGATCTGGCGGATGAAAAGGGGGATGTCGATCGAGGTCGGACAGGCCGTGATGCAGGGCGCGTCGTGGCAGAAGTAACAGCGGTCCGCCGCGACATGCGCCTCGTGCCGGTCGAAGGGCGGCTCCTTGTCGGCGAAGTGCGTCTCGTAGGCGGTGGCGGGCAGGCGTCCCGGAACGACTCCGGGCGTCAGCTGGCTGTTGGACAAGGGCGACCCTCCGTGCCTTGGCTTGGCGTTGACGAAACGAAAGCACAGGGTCGGTTTTTTATCAAATGGTAAAAAGATTGCGGGGGCGCTGTGCCAGGATCGACCCGGCGATGTGCCTCAGATTTGGGCGGTTGCGCCCGTTACGCGCGCCGGGGGGCCGTCTGCCCCCCGAACTCCCCAAGTATACTTGCGCCAAAGTGAATGAGGCCAGAGGAGCAGAGCAGACTTGTCGTCAGTCGGGCCGGTCTGTCAGATGCACTCATGACACCGCCACGCCTGACCCCGCTTGCCGAACGTCTGCCCTCGACCGTGCCCTTCGTCGGCCCCGAGGCGCAGGAGCGACGGCTGGGGCGCGCCTTCGCCGCGCGGCTTGGCGCGAACGAGAGCGTGTTCGGCCCCTCGCCCCACGCGGTCGAGGCGATGCGGGCAGCCGCGTCCGACGCCTGGATGTACGGCGATCCCGAGGTGCATCTGCTGCGCGAGGCGATCGCCGCGCATCACGGCACGACGCCCGCGCATGTCGTGGTCGGCGAGGGTATCGACGGGCTGCTCGGGCTTCTGGTACGGCTGGTAGTGGGGCCGGGCGATCCGGTCGTGACCTCGGACGGGGCCTATCCGACCTTCGGGTTTCATGTCGCGGGGTTCGGCGGCGTGCTGCACCGCGTGCCCTATGCGGGCAACCACGAAGACCCCGAGGCGCTGCTCGTCCGGGCGCGCGAGACGGGGGCGCAACTGATCTACCTCGCAAATCCCGACAATCCGATGGGCTCGGCCCATCCCGGCACGCGGATCGCGGCGATGCTGGATGCGCTGCCGTCGGAGGCGCTTCTTGTGCTGGACGAGGCATACGCCGACCTTGCGCCCCTGGGCACCCTACCCCGGATCGAGGCGGCGGACCCCCGCGTGATCCGTCTGCGGACCTTCTCGAAGGGCTACGGCCTTGCAGGCCTGCGTGTCGGCTACGCGCTGGGTGCGCCGGGGCTGATTGCGGCCTTCGACAAGGTCCGCAACCATTTCGGCGTGGGCCGGATCGCGCAGGCGGGCGCGCTGGCGGCCCTTGCGGATCAGGCTTGGCTTGACGGCGTGCGCGCCTCGGTCGAGGCGTCGCGGGCCGAGTTGGGCCGGATCGCGGCGGCGTCGGGGCTGCGGGCACTACCCTCGGCTACCAACTTCGTCGCGATCGACTGCGGCGAGGATGGTGCCTTCGCCCGGCGCGTGCTGGACGGGCTGATCGCGCGCGGGATCTTCGTGCGGATGCCGGGTGTCGCCCCGCTCGACCGTTGCATCCGCGTGACCTGCGGGCGGCCCGAGGACTTGGCCCTCGTCGCCCGCCACCTGCCCGAGGCGCTAGCCGAAGCGCGGGGCTGACCCCGCTCAGCCTGCGAGGACGCGGGCTGCTGCGTCAAGCGCACCGGGGCCGTGCGGGATTTCCAGCGCGCAGAGGCCCGCCTCCATCACCGCAAGAGCGCCCAGCGTCATGTGGGCGTTCACATGGCCCATGTGGGCCACCCGCAGGAAGCCGTCCGCACCGGGGTCCTCGGCCGAGCCCATGCCAAGCCCGATGCCGAGCGTCACGCCTGCCTGCCCTTCGGTCCAGCGGCGGAGGCGCGTGGCATCCGGTGCGCCGAACCGCGCCGCCGTCACCGACCGTCCCCGATGCACGGGATCGGCCACGTTCAAGGCAATATGCGGATGGCCCTGCCCCCAGGCATCGAAGGCCGCCCAGACGGCCCCCGCCAGACGCTCGTGCCGCGCCCAGACCTGCTCCAGCCCTTCTTCGGTGATCATGTCGAGCGCCTCGCGCAGGCCGTAGAGGTGATGCGTCGGCGCGGTGCCGCAGAACAGTTGCCAGAACTCGTGGCCTTCGGTCCGGGGCGTCCAGTTCCAGTAGGGCGTGCGAAGGTCCGACCCGGCCGTCCTCTGCGCCGCACGCTCGCTGAACCACACGAAAGCAAGGCCGGGCGGCGTCATCAGGCCCTTCTGGCTGGCGGCGACCGTGACATCGACACCCCAGTCGTCCATCCGGTATTCGTCACAGCCGAGCGAGGCGATGCAGTCGACGCACAGAAGGGCCGGGTGTCCAACGGCATCGAGCACCGCGCGCACGCCGGCGATGTCGCAGCGAACCGAGCTTGCCGTGTCGACCTGCGTCAGAAGCACCGCGCGGATCGCCTGCGTGCGGTCGGCCCGCAGCGCGTCTTCCACGCGGGCAAGGTCAAGCGGTCCGGTGCCGCAGTCGACGACATCGACGGCAATGCCCATCGCCCGCGCACTGTTGGCCCAGCCGATCCCGAAGTTGCCAGTGGCAAGCACCAGCGCCTTGTCGCCGCGCGAGAAGAGGTTGGCGTTCGCCGCCTCCCATCCCGCATGGCCGTTGCCGATGTAGATGGCGACATGGCCCGCGGTGCGCGCCACGGCCCGCAGGTCGGGCATGAGGCCGCGGACCATCTCGTGCAGGGCACCCTCGTAGATGTTGGGCGCACCGCGATGCATCGCGCGCAGCACCCGGTCGGGGATCGTCGAGGGGCCGGGAATGGCAAGATAGGGACGGCCGTTGGCAAGGCTCATGGAAAACTCCGAAGGGGGTTCGCCTTGGGTAGTGCCGGGCCGGGGCAAGGTCAATCCGACCCGCCGCACGGCTGCGGTCTGCCTTGTGGCGCGCCAGCGTCGTGCCTATCCTCGGGCAATGCAGGAGGGCATCAGCGTGCAGGGTGAGCGGGCAGAGGACAGGGCGGTGATCGGCATCTCGGGGTCCGAGGCGATCCCCTTCTTGCAGGGCCTAGTCACGAACGATGTGCGCCCGCTGGCCGACGCGCCCGGCCTTGTCTGGGCCGCGATCCTGACGCCGCAGGGCAAGTACCTGACCGATTTTCTGATTGCGAATGCAGGCGTCGGCCTGTTGCTCGACGTCAAGGCGGATCAGGCGGCGGGGCTGTTGCGGCGCCTTACGCTCTACCGGCTGCGGGCCGATGTCACGCTCAAGGCGCTCGACATCGCGGTAACGCGGGGGCTGGGCGCGGCACCCGACGGTGCACTGGCCGATCCGCGGCACGCGGCACTCGGCTGGCGACGCTACGGCGGCGAAGAAGGCGGCGCACCCGTAATCGACTGGGATGCTATCCGGGTCGAGCATGTGATCCCCGAGACGGGCATCGATCTGATCCCGGACCAGACCTACATCCTCGAGGCGGGGTTCGAGCGGCTGCACGGCGTCGATTTTCGCAAGGGCTGCTATGTGGGGCAGGAAGTGACCGCGCGGATGAAGCACAAGACCGAGCTTCGCAAGGGCCTTGTCCGCGTCCGGGTCGACGGCGATGCGCCCCCCGGCACGCCGATCCTGATGGACGGGCGCGAGGCCGGCACGCTCTTCACCCGCTCGGGCGACCGGGCTCTTGCCCACCTGCGCTTCGACCGGGCGGGTGGAGAGATGCAGGCGGGTGGTGCGACAGTCCGGGCGGATTGACGACTTTCCCCCGAAAGATCACCCCACGTCAGACCTTCCTCACCCGACCCGGCGTCGTGGCACCTGAAGCTTCGCAGAGAAGCCGTTACACCCGCTCGGAGTATTCCATGAGTTCGGTGTGGACGATGATCTCTTCGTCCGGTCCGACGAAGGGCGGGACCATGATCCGTACGCCGTTGTCGAGGATCGCGGGCTTGTAGCTGTTGGCAGCCGTCTGCCCCTTCTGCACAGGCTCGGTCTCGGCGATGCGACAGCGCACCTTCTGCGGCAGGCGCACCGACAGCGCCTCGTCTCCGTAGTATTCGACGGTGGCGGTCATGCCGTCCTGAAGGAAGGGGCGGCGGTCGCCCAGAAGCTCGGCGTCGATCTCGATCTGCTCGAAGGTCTCGGCATCCATGAACACCAGGCGGCCATCGGTCTCGTACAGGAACTGCTGGTCCTTGTTGTCGAGCCTGACCATCTCGACCTTGTCCTCGGACCGGAAGCGCTCGTTAAGCTTGCGCCCGTCGCGCAGGTTCTTCAGCTCGACCTGCGCGAAGGCCCCGCCCTTGCCCGGCTTGACGTGGCTGACCTTCACGGCACCCCAGAGCCCGCCGTCATGTTCGAGCACGAAGCCCGCCTTGATTTCGTTGCCGTTGATCTTGGGCATATGGGGCAGAACCTTGTCAAAAGGTTGATGGAACATTCGAGGGCGCTATATATTGGCATAGTTCCGCTGACAAGCAGACCAGATGCAGTAGGTAAGTTTGAAAAGCCATGCTATCACCGCATGGCAGTTATTCCAAACGGGTATCCCCGAATCAAGTCTTAACGGCGATAGTCGACGACGCAGCAAAAAGACAAGAGCAGGTAAAGGACGACGAGATGGTTGATTTCGTTGACGGTACGGCATTCAACTTTGAGCAGGGCCAGCGGGCCCGCAAGCTGTTCGCAGCCGTCGTGCTGGCGGCGCTGGACGATGCCATCGCCGATGACAAGAAGTATGGGAACGGTCCCGAGCAGATCGCTCGCTGGGCGCGGTCACGCGACGGACGCGAAGTGCTGTCCTGCGCGGGGATCGACCCGAACGAGCGGGTCGTGAAGGGGCTGATGGACTTCGTCTCGAAGGGCGTCCGCACATCCGTCGCGCTGTCGCGCGAGGAAAGCGAGCGGCGTCATGCGCTGGAGCTGGATCAGGCCGAAGCCGCCTAATCCCGCCAGATCGCGCGACCGCATGATCGCACCCTTCGGGGTGCGTTCTGCATTTCAGAGCATGAGCGCGAACATGATGCCCGGTGCAAGCTGCAAGGCTGCGCCAAGCACGACGAGCGCGCGCGCAGGCCTCGAGCCGAAGCGCCGCCACAGCAGCGCGCAGAGCAACAGCGCGCCCAGCGTCTCGACCGGGGCCGCGATGTACCCGTAATGTCGGCTGTCCCAATAGCTGACCGGGCTGCGAAACACCCAGTCGGAAACCGGCCAGAAATGGCGTCGCGCGTCGTCATGGTGCAGCGCGAAATCGAACACCAGATGCAGCACACCTGAGGCGGCGAAGATCGCAAGGATGCGCTGGCGGGCCAGAAGGGCGACCGCCAGCACAAACCCCCAGAGCGGCAGGCTGTTGTCGATGGCAAAGACGGTCTGCCAGGCGTCCGAGAAGTAAAGCTCGCCGAACACCGTGGCGGGCGGGATGCCGAGCGCGAGGATCGACGTTCCGACAAGCAGGTAGAGCGACAGGTCGGGCAAGAGCGCGCCGCCGAGCGCCGCTGCGTTGGCCCTGATGTCGCCCGGACGGGTGAAGATCGCTGCCGAAAGGATGAGGTGGGCCGGCGTGTTCACCGGCAGGACCTAGAACGTGTGGCGGGCCAGGGTGTCGCGGCCCTGCGCGTCGCGCGTTGCGAAGGCCCGGGCGATCTCGGCCCGGACGAGCTTGCGGACGTTGCGGGTAATTCGCTCTCCCAGCGCGCCCTGCAACTCACCGTGCAGGATGTCACGGATCATGTCGCGCAGCGCCTCTTCGTCGATGGGGCCGAACAGGTCGTAGTCGTCATCCTCGGGGCGGGCCGCTTCGGTCACGGGCCTTTCCCCTGACGCCGCAGCGGGCGGCGCCGCGGCTGTTGCGGCCTGTGGTGAGGCGGGCCAACCGTCAGCCCATCGCGCATTGCTCTGCGGGGCCTCGACCTCGGCCTCCCAGGCCTCGCTGCGGGGTGGCAGGGCGGCCTCGACGGCGGCGGCGGCCTCGCGGTGCGAGACGGCCAAATCTTCGGGGCGCAGCAGAAGGGGCGGCAACGGCTCGGGGCGGCTCGACACGATCCGCAAGGCGGGCGTCAGCACCAGCCTGCCATCTGCAGTCGTCCGCTCTCGCTGGATGCGGGGGCCGGGACGGCTGTCTTCCGACACAAGTCGGCGGATCGAGGACAGCACGTCCTCGATCTCGAGGTTGGTCATCGCTTCCGACATCTGCCTGCCCCGGTTTGTCTTCTTTTGCCGATGATGGTACAGGGCTTGCTATCTGGACACAACATGCGGCGTCACTGGTCGGCGGATTTGCCGACCGTCACGGGGTCAGTTCTCGCCGATCGCCTTCATGATCCGGTCAAGCTTGCGGCCCTGCGCGCTGTGCGCGGGCGCGTTGCGGACCGAGTTGTAATAGGCGGCCGGGTCATAGGTCGGCACCCCGAGGCCCAGATGGTCAACGGTCAGAAGCCCCATCGCTGACAGAAGCTGATAGACGCCGATATAGCGGTTCGCCTCGGCCGTCAGGCGCGAGGCGCGGGCGTCGAGCAGGTCCTGCTCGGCGTCGAGCACGTCGAGGGTCGTGCGCGCACCAAGGCTTGCCTCTTCGCGCACCCCTTCGAACGCGATCTGCGCGGCGTCGATCTGCTCGACCGTTGCCGAGACTGTGGCCGCAGCCACCTGAAGGTTCGCCCAGACCGTGCCCACATCTTCGGACACGAGCACCGCTTCCTGCTGAAGGGCGGCGCGCTGCGAATCCCGGTTGGCCATCGCCTGCCGCTGCACCGAGGCAAGCCTGCCCCCGGCGTAAAGGGTCTGGGACAGCTCGACCCCCAGGGTATTGGTCTGGAACCCTTCGTCATCGATCCCGAGCCGCACGGTGCCGTCGATCGAGGGACGCGTCTCGGCCTCGGCGCGGCGGACATTTAGCTCGGCCGCCGCGACCTGCCGCTGGCGCTGGCGGATCGAGGGCTGCGAGCGCAGCGCCACGGCGCGAGCCTCGTCCAGCGTGGCTGCCGTGCGCGGCGGGGCCGGTGGGGGCGCCAGCGCGCCCGGATAGGCCCCCGTCGCGGCACGGTAGTTCTCGCGCGAGATCGCAAGGTCGCCCTCTGCGGCCACGAGGTTCGCGCGCGCCTCGGCGAGCCGGGCCTCGGCCTGGGCCACGTCGGTCCGCGTCACCTCACCGACCTCGAAGCGATCTTCGGCGGCACGCAGCTGCTCGCCGATCACCCGCACGTTGTTCTCCCGGAGGTTCACGATCTCCTGGTTGAGCCGAACGGTGACGAAGGCCGACACGGTTGCCAGCAGCACGCTCTGCTCGACCGAGATAAGCGCCTCACGGGTTGCGAGCACGGTCTCCTTTGCTGCCTCGATGGCAAGCTGGTTGCGTCCGAAGTCGAAGAGGTTCATCTCGCCCAGCAGCGCGACCGTCGAGGTCAGGTCGTCCCCCGATACGCGCTGCCCGGTCAGTTGCGAGCGCTGTTCGGCAAACGCGTATTGCGAGCTTGCAAGGAATTGCAGGGTCGGGCGCAGCGACGCGACTGCTTGCGCCACATCTTCGTCGGCGGCCCGCAGGACGGCGCGGTTCTGATCCAGCAGGTTGCTGTTGCGATAGGCTGCGATGAAGGCATCGGCCAGAGTCTCGGCCCGCAGGGGAAGCGCCGACAGCACCGTCAGGGCGCAGGTCATCAGGAAGGTTCTTGGTGTCAGGGTAGCCGCGCGAACCATGAAGGATAGCCTCGTCATAAGGTGAATTCGGCCCGACGCTCGAACCCCGGAAGGATGGGCGCCGCCGCATTGAAGGCAAAGCGCCAGGTGAGCGCGCCGTCGATCTTGTAGCCCACGCGCGCCACGCCCAGCACGCCTTCCATGAAGATGCAGGCAACGCGCCCGCCTTCGCGGACCTGGTTCTCGATGGCGGCGGGCAGGCTCTCGATTGCCCCTTGCAGGATCACGGCGTCATAGGGCCCGTGCCGTGCTGCGCCTTGCGCCAGCGGACCGGTCACGACTGCCGCGTTGTCCACCCCCTCGGCCCCCAGCGTTCGCTCGGCCTCGGCGGCAAGGGCCGGGTCTTCCTCGACCCCGATCACCGCCTCGGCGAGACGTGCGATCACGGCGGTCGAGTAGCCAAGCCCGCAACCGAGATCGAGGACCATCTCGTCGGGCTGCACGTCAAGCGCATCGAGCAACTTGGCGAAGCTGCGCGGATCGAGCATCACGCGGCCCGGAGCGATGGTCAGGTTCTCGCCGAAATAGGCAGCCTCGCGCAGGTTCCGGGGCACATAGACCTCGCGCGGGACCGACAGCATGGCCTCGATGATCGGGAACTTCGTCACATCGGCCGGACGCACCTGTGTGTCGACCATGACGGTGCGGCGAAAGGCGAAGTCGGACATGAGGCCCCGTTGAGAGAATGTGAATATCCTTGAGGGTGTGCCACAGTTCAGGGGGCGCGGCAACCTGGCGGACGCAACCGAGGGGTCACGTCAGCCGAACTGGCGGCGGGCAAGCAGAACCCGCGCAAAGGCCGTGACAAGGCAGAGCGTGCCGAACGCGACGGCAAGCGGGCGGAATGCCTCGGGGAAGAGGCACAGAAGAGCGAAGAAGGCGATGGTCTCGGTCCCTTCCAGCAGGCCTGCGCTGTAGTAGAGCGACTTGACGCCTTGCGCCCGGCTTTCGATGCCGCGCTTTTCGGCAAGCACCGCCATCCCGAGAAAGCTCGCACCGTTGACGTAGAAGGTCGCGATCAGGAACGCGCCCGCCGCCCCGTTCGCCGGGTCGCGCAACACGAAGGCCAGCGGGATCGCCGCGTAGAACACGAAATCGCAGACGATATCGAGATAGCCGCCGAAATCGGTGCGCCGGGTCGCCCGTGCGATGGCACCGTCGAGACCGTCGCAGAGGCGGCTTGCCGCCAGCGGCAGAAGGGCGAGCGCCCCTTCCCCGCCCCAGATCATTGCCGCCGCGACAAGGCCGAACCCGAGGCCCATGAGCGTGACCGCATCCGCCCCGATCCCGCGCCGCGCCAGCGCCCGCCCCGCGCGGTTCAGCGGCGGGTCGATCCGTCGCCGCATCCATCCATCCAGCATGATGTCACCTCGTCAGGCAGCAGCGATGGCAAAAGACGCCGACCGGCAAGGGTCTTGGCCGCGCCTCACATCATCGTGCAGGATCATGTCGGTTCTTGCCAGACTTCGGACCGATTGCCTAAGCCCGCAAGACATCCTGCGAGGAGCCCGGACGATGAGATCTGCCATTTCCAAACTGACGGCGCTGGCGGTCATCGCCATCGCGGCCGTCGCGGGCCCGCTGCGGGCAGAGCAACCCGACCCGAAGAACTGGCCTGCCGTGCTCGAGGCCGCAAAGGGCCAGACGGTCTACTGGCATGCCTGGGGCGGGGATCCGAAGATCAACGCCTTCATCGCCTGGGTGGGCGAACAGGCCGAGGCGCGCTATGGCGTCACGCTGGAGCAGGTGAAGCTTGCCTCCACGGCCGATGCCGTGGCGACGGTGCTGGCCGAACGGCAGGCCGGTCAGGATGCGGATGGTTCGGTCGACCTCATCTGGATCAACGGCGAAAACTTTGCCGGGATGAAGTCCGAGGGTGTGCTGTTCGGCCCCTTCGCCGAAAGCCTGCCGAACTGGCCATTGGTGGACGTGGCAGGCAAGCCCGCGACGGTGATGGACTTCACCGAGCCGACCGAGGGCTATGAGAGCCCGTGGGCAATGGCGCAACTGGTGTTCGAGCATGACAGCGCCCGCCTGCCCGACCCGCCCCGCTCGGCCAAGGCGCTGCTCGACTGGGCGCGGGCCAATCCGGGCCGCTTCACCTATCCGCAGCCGCCCGACTATCTTGGCACGACCTTCCTCAAACAGGCGCTCTACGCGCATGTCGCGGACCCGGCCCTGCTGCAATCGCCAGCCGATGAGGCAAGCTACGAGGCGGTGACGGCCCCCCTCTGGGCCTGGCTCGACCAGCTTACGCCGCATCTCTGGCGGTCTGGTCAGGCCTATCCCGCCAACGAGCCCGCGCTCGGGCAGTTGCTTGCCGATGGCGAGATCGACATTTCGTTTGCATTCAACCCCGGCCGCGCCTCGGCGGTGATCGCGGCGGGCGAGTTGCCCGAGACGGTCCGCACCTTCGTCTGGGACGGCGGCACCATCGGGAATGCGAGCTTCGTGGCAATTCCCTACAATGCAGCCCACGCCGCAGGTGCCATGGTGATCGCAAACCTTCTTCTGGACCCCGAGGTTCAGGCGCGGGCGCAGGACCCGGCAGTGCTGGGCTTTCAGACGGTGCTCGATGTGGCAAGCCTCGGCGAAACCGACCGCGCGCAGTTCGATGCGCTTGACCTTGGCGTCGCGACCCTGGCCCCAGCCGACCTGGGGCCTGCCCTGCTCGAACCGCATGCAAGCTGGATGACGCGGATCGCCGAGGACTGGGTCAGCCGCTACGGGGTCGTGCAGTGACGCAAGGCGGGGTGCTGCGGGCGGCACCCCCCCTGACCGCCCTTCTGATGGCAGGTCCGGTGCTGGCCGGTCTTGGGGCGCTCGCGATCCCGTTGTCCGACGGGGACGGCCTTGCGCGGCTCTTGGCCTGGAACGGGTTGTCAGGTGCGGTGCGCCTCTCGCTCGTCACGGGGGTCGTCTCGACGCTCGTGTCGCTGGCGCTGGCGCTTCTGATCGTCGCTGCGCTGGACGGCAGGCGGTCGTTCCGCCTGATCACGCGGGCGCTGTCGCCGCTTCTGTCGGTGCCGCATGCGGCGGCGGCGCTGGGGCTTGCCTTCCTGATCTCCCCCTCGGGCTGGATCGCGCGGGTGCTATCGCCCTGGGCGACCGGGTGGCAGACGCCGCCCGACGTGCTGATCCTGAACGACCCTGCAGGGCTTGCCCTGATCCTGGGCCTTGTCGTCAAGGAGACGCCGTTCCTCCTGCTGATGATCCTCGCGGCCCTGCCCCAGGCCGATCCCGCGCGGCGCATGACCGTGGCGGCAAGCCTTGGCTATGGCCGCTTCGCAGGCTGGGCGCTGACGGTGCTGCCCGCCGTCTGGCCGCAGATCCGCCTGCCGGTCTGCGCGGTGCTTGCCTATGCGATGACCAGCGTCGAGATGGCGCTGATCCTGGGGCCATCGCTGCCGCCGACACTGGCGGTGCAGATCGTGACATGGTCGATGCAGCCCGACCTCGCCTGGCGCGGGCCTGCTGCGGCGGGGGCGGTCCTGCAACTGGGCCTCGTCGTGGCGGTGCTTGCGGTGTTGTGGCTGGGCGAGCGGCTGGTCGCGGTCCTCGGCTGCCGCCTTGCCTTCACGGGACGGCGGGGCGCGCGCCTCGATGGCATTGTGGCTCCGCTGGCGGTTGTCCTTGCCGCCGGATCGGCTGCGGCGGTGGGCCTTGGACTTGCGGGGCTGGGCGTCTGGTCGGTAGCGGGGCTCTGGACCTTTCCAGACGCCCTGCCCGCGACCTTCACGACCGGCACCTGGGAAAGTGCTGCGCCCGGCCTGCTTGCGGCCTCGGCCCGGACCGTGGCGCTGGCCGCGATCTCGGCGGGGGCGGCGCTGGCGTTGACCCTCGCCTGCCTCGAGGCCGAGGTCCGTTTCGGCCTGCGCCCCGGACATGCAGCGCTCTGGCTGCTCTACCTGCCGCTGTTGGTGCCGCAGGTCGTATTCCTGCCGGGCCTGCATGTGCTGTTCGTCTGGCTGGGCTTCGGCGGATCGCTCTGGGCGGTGGCGGCCGTGCATGTGGTGTTCGTGCTGCCCTACGTCTTTCTGTCGCTCGCAGCCCCCTGGCGCGCCTGGGACGCGCGGATCTGCGTCGCGGGTGCAGCCCTCGGGGCGGGGGCGGACCGGGTCTTCTGGCGATTGCGCCTGCCCATGCTGCTGCAGCCCGTGCTGACGGCCCTGGCCATCGGCCTCGCGGTTTCGATCGGGCAGTACCTGCCGACGCTGGCGATCGGCGGCGGGAGGGTCACGACCCTCACGACCGAGGCGGTGGCGCTGTCCTCGGGCGGCAACCGTCGCGTGATCGGCACCTATGCGGTGATGCAGACGCTTCTGCCTGCGGTCGGCTTCGCCCTTGCGCTGGCGCTTCCCGCCCTGGTGTTCCGCAACCGGCGCGGGATGCGGGGCGCGACATGACGGGCCTTGTTCTTGACCGGCTGACGGTGCGGCGGGGTGGCGTGCCGGTCGTGGCGCTCGACCTGTCGGTCAGGCCGGGCGAGGTGCTGACGGTGATGGGGCCGTCCGGCTCGGGCAAATCGACGGCGCTGGCGGCGATCCTCGGTACCCTCGACCCGTCGTTCGAGCGGACGGGCTCGATCCGCCTCGACGGCATCGACGTCACGGACCTGCCGACACGGGCGCGTCGCATCGGGCTTCTGTTTCAGGACGACGTGCTGTTTCCGCACCTGTCGGTCGGCGGAAACCTCGCCTTCGCGCTGCCGCCCGAGCGGCGCGGCCGTGCCGCCCGGCGCGCGGCGGTCGAGGAGGCGCTGGACAAGGCCGACCTGCGCGGCTTCGCCGACCGCGATCCTGCGACCCTGTCGGGCGGCCAGCGCGCGCGTGTCGCACTGATGCGGACCCTGCTTGCCGAGCCGCGGGCGCTTCTGCTCGACGAGCCCTTCGCCCGCCTCGACACCGACCTTCGGGGCCGCATCCGCGACTTCGTGCTCGACCGCATCCGGGCCGAGGGTCTGCCCGCGATCCTCGTCACGCACGACCACGAGGATGCAAGGGCCGCAGGCGGGCGGATCGTCGATCCGACGGGACGCCCCGTGCCGGACGCCCCCTAAGGGAACCCGGCAGGGTCGAGGCACGTTTCGCCCGCATCTGAAACGACTTACATGGAGATCGTCATGCTTGGCTGGGCTGTCACATTCCTCGTTATCGCGATCATCGCCGGTATCCTTGGCTTCGGCGGGATCGCCGGGGCCTCTGCCGGGATCGCGCAGATCCTGTTCGTGCTGTTCCTGGTGCTCTTCGTCATCGCGCTGATCTCGCGTGCGATGCGCGGACGCCCCCCTGTCTGATCCCAGGGCAGGCTGATTTGCGACAAAGGCCGGTGCACTGCACCGGCCTTTTCTTTTGGTCGCCGCCAAAGCCCGATATCAGGCCCAAAAGGAAAGGCCCGCACTTTCGTGCGGGCCTGCCGGTCGGCCGAACGGGGCCGATCAGCCTTCCATAGCGGGCATCGATTCAAGCTGCTCGCGGGTGTGCGGCACATAGACCCGAACATCGTCGCCGCCTTCGGACTGAAGGATCTCGACCTCTGCAATCGGCAGCGCCACGCGCTTTGCACCGATGCCGAGGAAGCCGCCGACATCGACCACAACCTCGGTGATCTGGCCGCTGTCGTCGAGCACGAGGTCCGAGACGGACCCGATCTGCTCGTCCTGCTGGTCGTAGATTTCAGCGGAACCGAGCGTCTCGGCGGTCAGCGCCTCGGGTGCCATGGCGGCATAGCCTTCGCGCGACATGCCGGGGGTCGAGTCGGTAGAGTTGTCGCCGGTGGCCATGCTTGCGCCATCGGTGCCCGTGCCTTCGGTCCCGGTCGCCTCGACCGCATCCGAGCCCGAGGTCAGCGTGCCAGCGCCGGTGGCGTCAGTGCCTTCCGAGCCCGCCGTCATGGTCTCTTCGGTGGTGGTGCCACCCGCGCCCGAAACGACCGAGCCACCGGCACCGTCAACCGGCACTGCCGGCTGGTCGTCCGACAGTCCGCCCTCTGCAACCCCGGCGCTGTCCGTGGTGGCGGTGCCCGCCGTCGCCGATGTCGTGCCTTCGGTGGCGTCACCCGTCATCGCGGCATCCTCGCCGGCGTTGCCCCACATCGGCGCCTCTTCAAGCGCGGCGCGATTGGCGTTCATCACGAGGAAGTAGTCGCCCTCGTTGTCGGAGGTCGCGTCGTCCGAGACCATCTGAAGCGCGGCCATCTGGATCGCGACGGTGCGCTCGCCGATCCCGAGGAAGCCGCCGATATCGACCAGAACAGCCTGAACCTCTCCCTCACGCGAGAGGATCACATCGTTGACCTCGCCGATGTCTTCCCAGCCATCCCGAAGGCCCTGAACAGCGGCACCGTCCATAGCGGCTTCCGACGCATAGACGCGCTGTCCGATCAGCTCGGACGCAAGGATGTCGGTCGCAGCGGCTTCCGAGCGGAAGATCTCGGTTGCGGTCTGTGCCATCGCGGGCGCAGCCAGCGCGCCGATGATGGCCGTGGTGAGCAAGAGCTTCTTCATGTGCAGTCTCCTTCAAATCTGTCTTGGCGCAAGTGCGCTCGGCCAGACAACCGCGCGACTTGGCCGCTTGTTCCGCCGAACGCCCGTCGGACCGCTTGACGATGATTTGTCCCGAGCCGGCGGAACCGGCGGCCAGAACGCGACGTTGGAACAGGTTGAATCCCTCTGCCCCATCAAGGAGATCCGCATGGGAAAGTTGCTTGCTCTCGCCTCGCTCGTGGCGCTCGTCGCCTGCGAGACGCGCACTCAGACCGTTACCGCTGCGGGCACCACGGGGGCGCTGATCGGGGCGGCGGTGGCGGATGACGATGACCGCCTTGCGGGTGCCGCCATCGGAGGGGCAGCCGGAATCGTCGCGGGCACGCTGATCGGACCGTCGACGACGTCGGGCAACTGCGTCTATCGCAACGCCGTCGGCGAGCGCCTGATCGCGCCGTGCCCCTGACACCCAGCCTGCACAAGCCGAGGGGGTGAGAATGGCCACAAGGCCCGTCTGGTCCGGTCAGTTGCGTCTGTCGCTCGTCTCGATTCCAGTCGAGTTGCATTCCGCCACCCGGTCGAATGCACGGATCTCGTTCCGGCAGATTCACGGCCCGACGGGCAAGCCGGTGAAATACGAAAAGACCGTGGCGGGCGTCGGCGCGGTCAAGGCCGACGACATCCTGAAAGGCTACGAGACCGAGTCGGGCGAGTACGTCCTGATCCCGCCCGAAGAGGTCGAGCAGATCCGGCTTGAGACGAAGCGCACGCTCGACCTTGTGCAGTTCGTCGATATCTCGGAAATCCCGCCGCTCTACTTCGACCGCCCCTACTACCTGGTCCCCAAGGATGCACTGGCCCAGGATGCCTACCGCGTGGTGCGCGACGCCCTGCGGCAAAGCAAGCGGGTCGGTCTGGGGCAGTTGACCATGCGGGGCAAGGAATACTTGTGCGCGATCAAGCCCTGCGGCGATGGCCTGCTGCTCGAGACGCTGTTTTACGAGGACGAGTTGCACAGCGCCGATCCGCTGTTCTCGGGGATCGAGGATGAAGAGGTCGACCACGACCTGCTGGACGTGGCCCATGCCCTGATCGACCGCAAGACAGCCCCGTTCGATCCGAAGCGCTTCCAGGACCATTACGCCGTCGCCCTGAAGGCGATGGTCGAGGAGAAGGTTGGCAATCGCAAGACGCCGCGCGTGCCGAAGGACGAGGGCACGCCTGTGGCCGGGTCGGGGCGCGAGAACGTCATCGACCTGATGGAGGCGCTGAAGCAAAGCCTCAAGGCAGCCGACAAGGCGCCTGCCGCCAAGCCCGAGGCCAAGGGCAAGGCACCTGTCCGGCCCCGTAAGACCGCCGAGCCCGAAGCCAAGACGGCCCCTGCTAAGCCCGCCGGTCGGGGCAAGCGGGCGGGCTGATGGGCGCGCTCGACACCTACCGCGCCAAGCGGAGGTTCGGCGACACACCCGAGCCCGACGGCTCGGCTGCGGGCATGAAGCGGTCCGGCAAAGTCCCCATCTTTGTCGTACAGAAGCACGCGGCGACGCGGCTGCACTGGGATTTCCGGCTGGAATGGGAGGGTGTGCTGCTGAGTTGGGCGGTCACGCGCGGCCCGAGCACCGACATGACCGCCAAGCGCCTTGCCGTGCGGACCGAGGATCACCCGCTCGACTATGCCGAATTCGAGGGCACGATCGCCAAGGGCAATTACGGCGCGGGGACCGTCATGCTGTGGGACCGGGGCACATGGGCCCCGATGCCGGGCACGGATTTCGCCGAAGGGCTGGCCGAGGGCAAGCTGAAGGTCGTGCTGGCCGGAGAGCGGATGATCGGGGCCTGGACGCTGATCCGGATGCGCCCCCGCGATGCGGCCGACGCCAAGCGCGAGAACTGGCTTTTGATCAAGGAGCGTGACGACACCGCCACCGACGAACCCGAGGCCATGGTCGAGACCTTCGTCACCAGCGTGACCACCGGGCGCACGATGGACGAGATCGCGGCCGGTCTGCCTGCGACGCAGACGGCAAAGCCCGCCAAGCCCGCCACGAAGCCGGCCAGACGCGCCCGATCCCGGCAGACCTTGCCGCGGCCCGGCTTCGTCAAGCCACAGCTTGCAACGCTTGTGTCCGAGCCGCCCGAGGGAGACGCATGGTGGCACGAAGCCAAGCTCGACGGTTATCGCTGCCAAATCGCACTCGGCGACGGGGGTGTCACGCTTTACAGCCGCAGCGGGGCCGACTGGACCGACCGTTTCGGACCACTTGCCGAGCCTGCGCTGGCCCTGCCCTGTCGCTCGGCCCTGATCGATGGTGAGGCCATTGCGCCGGATGGCGGCTTCGCCGAGCTGCAAGCCAGCCTCAAGACGGGCGGGCCGCTGACCTTCGTTGCGTTCGATCTGCTGCATCTCGACGGGACGGACCTGCGCGCCCGGCCCCTGTCCAAGCGCAGGGAGGCGCTGGAGCGTCTGTTTTCAAACCCGCCGCCAGCCCTCAGGATCAGCCCCAAGATCGACCGCGAGGGGACCGAGGCGCTGAAGCGGCTCTGCGCGGCGGGGGGCGAGGGTGTCGTCGCCAAGCGGGCCGACAGCGCCTATCGCAGCGGGCGCACGGACAGTTGGCGCAAGATCAAATGCCGCCGCGAGTCCGAGTTCGTCATCGTCGGACACGCGCCGTCCACCAGCGCGTCTCGGCCCTTCGCCTCGATCCTGCTCGCCACCCGCGAGGACGGAACGCTCCTCTATCGCGGCAAGGTCGGCTCGGGCTTCGACGCAGCAACGCTCGACGACCTGTCTCGTCGCTTCGAGTGGCTGTCGGTCGCTGCCGCCCCGCTTGAGCATCCGCCCGCCGAGACGCGCGGCGCGCGCTGGCTGCGGCCAGAGTTGGTCGCGCAGGTGCGCTTTGCCGAGTTCACGGGCGACGGGCGCATCCGTCACGGCATCTTTCAGGGCCTGCGCGAGGACAAGCCAGCCGCCGAAGTCGCGGCCGAGGATGCGCCGGTGGTGTTTCGCGGCCAGCGCATCAGCAGCCCCGAGCGGATCGTTTTCCCCGATGCAGGCCTGACCAAGGCCGATGTCGCGCGCTACTATGACCGCATCGCCGACCGGATGCTGCCGCATCTGCGGAACCGCGCCCTAAGCCTCGTGCGGCACCCGGAAGGCATCACCAAGGAGGGGTTCTTTCAGAAGCACCGAGGCGCGGGGTTTCCGGATGCCCTGCGCGAGCGCGAGGTTTCAGGTGAGCCGGTCATGCTGATCGACACGGCCGAAGGGATCGTCGCGGGCGCGCAGGTGGGGGCGATTGAGTTCCACATCCGGGGCAGTCGCGTCGACCGCCCCGACCAGCCGGATCGGATGGTCTTCGACCTTGATCCCGACCCCAGCGTTGGTTTTCCCGAAGTGGTCCGCGCAGCCGTCGACATCCGCGACCGGCTTGCCGAACTGGGACTGCCATCTTGGGCGATGGTCACGGGCGGCAAGGGCGTTCATGTCGTGGTCCCGCTGCGTCGGACTGCCAGCGTCGAAACGGTGGAGTTGTTCGCCCGCCTGTTCTCACTGGGCCTGGTCGAGCGGGAACCGGCGCGCTTTACGGCCACCCTGGCCAAGAAGGCCCGTGTCGGGCGCATCTTCGTCGACTGGCTTCGTAACCAGCGCAAGTCGACCGCTGTCTGCCCCTGGTCGCTGCGCGCCCGGCCTGATGCCCGCGTGGCTGTGCCGGTCACGTGGGGGGAGCTTATGGATCTGCCGAGTGCCAACGCCTTCCGGCCCGAGGATGCCTTGGCACATCCGCCACTGACCGAGCCCGCCGCCGCGTCGATCACGGCAGCGGTGGTGGAGCGCTTGTCCAAAGGTTGAGTCAGCCTTGCGGGTGGCCGCCGTCGTTGCGGTCGCCGAGGCGTTCTTCCAGTGCGACCTGCAGGCGCGACAACGCCTCGAGGAACTGCTCGGGCAGGGACTGGCACGTCCGGTAGGCGCGCCCGAGATTGGTTTCGATCGGCGTCTCGCCGCGATCAATCTTCTGCCGCATGGTCATCATCCTTGCCTGTGCGGTTCGCCCGCTTTCAAGGTGACAACGGCGTGACAGAAAGAAAGGGTCCAGAAAAACACCGTCTTGTGAACCGCAACAATCCCCCGTGGCAAGACGGCATCACGCCGTCATGCCCGGCTTGAGCACGACCTTCGTCCACTCGTCCTGCCGGTCTGCGAAGTTGCGATAGCCCATTGCCGCCTGTTCCAGCGGCAGACGGTGGCTGATCAGGAAGGTGGTGTCGATCTCGCCCTCGCCAATCCGGTGCAGCAGTTGCTTGGTGTAACGCTGCACATGCGTCTGCCCGGTGCGGATCTGGATGCCCTTCTGCATCATGGCACCGGCCGGAAACTTGTCGAAGAACCCGCCATAGACGCCTGGGACCGAAACGCGCCCGCCCTTGCGGACCGCCATGATCGCTTCGCGCAGCACATGCGCGACGTCCGCGCCCATGCCGACCTTCTGCTTGACGCTGTCGAGCACGTTGTCGAGCGCCCAGCCGTGGCTTTCCATGCCCACTGCGTCGATCACCGCATCTGGCCCGATCCCGCCCGTCATTTCCATCAGCGCCTCGAGCACGCGGGTCTGCTTGAAGTCGATGACCTTGGCACCCAGCCCGCGCGCGAGTTCAAGGCGGTGGGGATAGTGGTCGATCGCGATCACCGTCTCGGCCTCCATCAGCAGCGCGCTCTGGATGGCGAACAACCCGACCGGACCGCAGCCCCAGACGGCCACAGTGTCGCCCGGCTCGATCTGGGCGTTCTCGGCGGCCATCCAGCCCGTCGGCAGGATGTCGGACAGAAAGAGCACATCGTCATCGGCCAGCCCGTCGGGGACCACGATCGGCCCGACATCCGAGAACGGCACACGGACATATTCTGCCTGCCCGCCCGGATAGCCCCCCGTCAGGCGCGAATAGCCGAAGATGCCACCCATCGCATGGCCGAACAGCATCTCGCTCGCATCCTGATCCTCGACGGGATTTGAGTTGTCGCAGGCCGAGAACTGCTGGTGCTGGCAGAAGAAGCAGGCGCCGCACGAAATGGTGAAGGGCACCACCACGCGCTGCCCGACCTGCAGGGTGCTTCCCGGCCCCACGTCGACGACGCGGCCCATGAACTCGTGTCCCAGGATGTCACCTTGGGCCATGCCGGGGATCACGCCGTCATAGATGTGCAGGTCCGACCCGCAGATCGCGGTCGAAGTGACCTCGATGATCGCGTCCCTCGGGTTCACGATCTCGGGGTCCGGAACGGTATCGACGCGGACGTCCTTCTTGCCTTGCCAGGTGAGTGCGCGCATGTCGGTGCCTCTTATTGCGATTTGCGGTTGTGAGAGGTGGCGATTTCGCCAGTCTCGAGCAGCATCTTGAGCCGCTTAAGCTCGCGTCGGCCCTGAACGGTGGGCTCGCGGCCGAAGAGCTTGGCGATCAGGCGACCGGCCTCGCCGAAGGGGGGCTTGTAGGCGATGATCGCCTCGACCTCGGTTCCCCGCCCTCCGGGCGCGTCGCGGAACATGACCTTGCCCTCGGTCTCGATGTCCGAGCCATCGACCGAGCGCCAGGCGATTTCCTGCCCCGGCCGGTCCGAGACGATGCGCGTGTCGACGTCCACCGTCGTGTCGCCCGGTGCCTTGATCGTCCAGCGCATGACGCCCGGTGCGATCTCGGTCACGGTCGAGACGTTCTCCATGAAGGTCAGGTTCTGGAAGTCGCGCCAGAACTCGTAGATCTCCTGGCGCGGGCGGCTGATCGTGACGGTCCGGCCAGTCACGGCGAACTTGCCGAAGCGCTGGCGCTTTGCGGTGCGGCCCGGCGCGCTGTCGGCAGGGCGATGGGCCAGTGTGCGCGACTGCAGGGCTATTGCGCCTATGCCCGCAAGGGTCAGGACGCCTAGGGCGATCCATGCAGGAGACGCGGCGCGGCGGACTGATGAACGGATTGTCATGTGGGTTTCCTCGAATGGTCGGCTCGAATGGTCAGGTTGTTGGCAACTCGCAGCCCGCCCGAGGCATCCACGGCCCGCGCGCCCAGCTTGCGGCGCTGCTCGGCCGTGTCGACCGAGCCCGACAGAATGATCGCCCCGTCCGAGACCGAGACCACCACGCGGTCCAGATCGACGCCGTCCAGCGTCACGAACCTCTCTTCGATCTCGCGGATCACGCGGGCGTCGTCCGGGGCGGGGGGGACATGGCGGCGGGGGCCAAGATCGTCATGCGACCAGTGGCCGTTGCTTGCATAGTTGCCGGCGAGGCCTCCCGTGGCCGCGCCACCGGGCCGCGCGGTGGCGGCACCGGTCGCCGCCTGTGCGGAGGGCGACAGCTCGGGGTTGCGAAGGACCGGCGGGGTCGCCTCGATGTCGCTGCGCGCGACGGGCACGGCATCTTCCTCATGCAGGGTGTTGGCACGCGGGATTGGGCGGGGCATCTGCGCGTCCTTCGTGGTGATTGCCCCCGCCCAACCCGCGGGGCCCGCCGCATGTTCCAGCGGAACCATCGCGCGGCCCTCGGGTTGGCCCGGGGACGGCCCAGCGCCGCTGGCAGAAAAGGAGACAGAGATGTCCGCACCACGCACCAACGTGACGACCCAAGGTCGCCGCCACCGCGGCCCGCTGATCGGGATGGCGGCCGTGGTCCTTCTGGTCATGGGGATGTTCGGATACTGGATGTATGACGAGGCGTCGAACGGTCAGCCCCAGACCACCACATCCATGCCCGACGGCCCGCCCGCGAGCGAGGGCGACGGAGCCGCGGTTGAGACGACCGGGACGGACGCTGTACCCGGCTCCGTCACGACCGGTCCGTCGCTGGCGACCGATCCGGCGGGCGACACGCCGACCACCCAGCCCACCGAAGCCGCGCCGCAGAGCGACGGCGAAACGCTGCCAACCCAGCAGGACGTGACCCCCGACCCTGCGACGGTGCAGGAGTGAGGCCCGACCTGACGCCTGTCGCAAACGAACCGACGAAGACGAGGTCGACATGACGGCACAACCGCTGTCCCAGCTTGAAGGGCGGCTGATCGCGTTGCGGCAGATCGTTGCGCTGCTTGTGGCGGGCCACCCGGACCGCGAGGCGATCCTCGACCTCGTGCGCGAACGGTCGGTGATGAACGATGGGCAGGAAGACCCAGGCGCGGTGCCGACGGCCGGGGTCGCAACGGGAACCGCGGTGGCCGAAGAGTATCGCATCTTTGGCGAAGAGGTCCGCCGGTCCGGCGTCGGTCAAGGCTAGAGCCCGGACATGAAAAAGGCGGGCCACTGGCCCGCCTTTCGTCGTCACGGTCGGGCGGCGTCAGTTCAGGTTCGAGACCACGCTGTCGGCAAAGGCATTGATCAGCGCTTCGTAGTAAAGCGGGCTGTCGGACGTAAGGGCCGCGACATCGGTACCCTCCGGCATAAACACCAGCGCCTGATCCACGTTGATCGCCAGCGTATAGGCCTTCAGCGCGTCGTTCGCCGTGTCCGAGTAGACGTTGACCTGACCGGCAAGACGCGCGTCGGCCATGTTGGTCACCGACTGGAAGCTGTTGGCAAGCTCGAGCTCGTCGATGTCGACCGAGATTTTCGCGCCATCCTCGGAGTCGGTGCGGTCCACCAGACGGGCCACGATGGCGTTTTCAAGATCATCGGCGGTGCGGGTCCAGTAGGCCGCGGCCTGCGGGTTGGTGATGGCCTCGATATCCATCGTGACCTCTACCTCGCGCACCATGGTCTGGGCCGAAGCGACGACGGGCATCGAAAGGACGGCCGCGAGCAATGCCGGGCCAATGAACGGACGAAACATCTGAGAACTCCTTGTTGCGGCGGGCGAAAGGCCCGATCTGCGGGAAGAAACGCTCGCCGCCCCAAAGGGTTCCGTATCAGGCCACGGCGCCCGCCTCGCCCGGCATCAGGGTTTCGGTCGAGGCGAAGAACATCGCCTGGCTGACCGCCGAGCGGACCTGATCCTCGGTATAGGGCTTGGTGATCAGGAAGGCGGGTTCGGGGCGCTGGCCGGTCAGAAGCCGCTCGGGGAAGGCGGTGATGAAGATCACCGGGATGTCGTCGAACTGGCCGAGGATGTCCTTCACCGCGTCGATGCCCGAGGATTTGTCCGCAAGCTGGATATCAGCAAGGATCAGGTCGGGCCGTTCGCGCGAGGCAAGCTCGACCGCGCTCGTGCGGGTGCGGGCAATGCCGGTGACGCGGTGGCCCATGTCGAGCACGATGTTCTGGATGTCCATCGCGATGATCGCCTCGTCCTCGATCACGAGGACAGCGCCGGCGACCGAATCCAGCATCTCGCGCTTCGCCGCGTCGATCAGGTCGGCCGCGTCGCCCGCGTCGGTATCCATGATGCGAGCAATGTCATCGTGGCTGAAGCCTTCGATCGCATGCAACAAAAGTGCTTCTCGTGAGTTGGCGGTCAGACTGGACATGTGGTCCTGGGCGCGGCGCGACAGCACGGTATCGGCCTGGCCGAGCGGAGCCCCGGCGCTTGACCACACGACATGAAAGGTACGGAACAGGGCAATCTTCGTATCGCTTTGAACGATGGGGTCGGGATCGACCAGCAAGGCTTCAAGCGTGGCCGCCGCATAGCGGTCGCCGGTATCCTGGCTGCCGGTGAGGGCACGTGCATAGCGGCGAAGGTATGGAAGGTTTGCGGCGACGGTTTCGACGAGGTCCGAAGCGGCTTCGCTGTTCATGTCATTTCCTTGCTGGACGATTTCTCGGGAACCGAACGCGCTTGCCTCGCGTTTGGTTCCGCAGCACCGTCGGATTGAGTATCAGCATGTTGGAATCAATGGGTGACCCCAGGGACAAGGCCCGCCTGAAGGCGGCCATCGACGAGAATCTCAGGAAAATCTATCACACTCTCGCCGAGGAAGAAGTGCCTGATCGCTTCAAGCAGCTTCTGGAAGAGTTGCGGAAGAAGGAGCAGGGCCAATGACTGCTTCCCCTCCGCAGGGCCTGAGCCCCCGAGACGAGCTTTCGCATCACCTTCAGGCGATGCGTGCCTTCGCAATAAGCCTGACGCGCGATGTGACGGCTGCCGACGATCTGGTGCAGGACACCATCGTCAAGGCGTGGAGCAACTTCGACAAGTTCCAGCCCAACACGAACATGCGCGCCTGGCTGTTCACCATCCTCCGCAACACCTTCTATTCCGACCGCCGCAAGCGCAGGCGAGAGGTGGCGGACTCGGACGGCATTCATGCAGCCAAGCTGTTCGAAAAGCCCGCGCACGACTCGCGCCTTGCGTTCAACGAGTTCATGGCAGCCTTCAATGTGCTCAGCCCTGAACACCGCGAGGTCCTGATGCTGGTCGGCGCGTCGGGCTTTTCCTACGAACAGGCGGCTGAAATGACGGGCGTCGCCGTGGGAACGGTGAAGAGCCGGGCGAACCGGGCGCGGCTGCGCCTGGCCGAGTTGCTCGGCCTGGCTGCGGGCGAACTTCTCGTTGCCGACATGGACGGGGCGACCCAGGCGGTCATGAGCCAGTCTGTGGTTCAGGCGGCCTGAAATTGGCTGACAAGACCGCGCCCCGCCTGTCCGGCAGGCTTGGATTCCGACTAGGGCTGGTGCTTTCGGTCGCCTTGCTTCCGGTTGGTATCGTGGCGCTTGTCCAGTCGAACAAGGCCGTGCGCGGCGCGAACGCCAGCATCGAGGCCGCCTTGATGGGCGAGACGCAGCGCGCCGTCTCGCCCGAGGTTGCCCTGATCGAGCGGTTGCGGGGATCGGCGGCGGCGCTGGCCTCGCTCTCGCCCGCCATCCTGTCGATCCCCGGACAGTGTGAAGCCTTGGCCGAGGCCGCTTCCGCTGGCGGCGTAATCCGGGGCTTTTCCTACTTCGATGTTTCGGGCGAATTCGTCTGCATTCGCTCGGCGGATCGCGCCGGTCCGCTCGGGATGGTTCCGACACCGCAGATGCGCGACGGACCGACGATCCGCGCGGTCGATCCGGGGACGTCGGCCTCGATGCTGCTGGCAAGCCACCCGGTCATCGGTGCGAACGGACTTCTGTCCGGGGTCGTGACCGTGATGCTTGCAAACGCCGAGTTCCTCGAGACCGCCGAAGGTTTTTCCGAGATTGGCGATGTCGCCCTGGCGATCCTGTCCCGTGACGGTCAGGTCATTGCAGCCAATCAGGAACTGGAGGTCCTGAACGGCCTGTTGCCCCAGGGCGCCACGCTTGCAAGCATCGCTGCGACGTCGGGGCTGGTTTACGGGTCCGCTGCAGCGACGGGCCAGCAGCGGGCCTATTCGATCATCGAACTTGGCGGGCGGGACCTGATCGCCTTCGGAAGCTGGCCTGCAAGCGGCAATGGCACCGCCGCGAGTCCGGTCGCGGTTGCCCTGCCTGCGGCCCTCATGTGGCTCGGCAGCCTGGTTTTGGCGGTCCTCGCCGCCGAGGTGTTGGTCGCCCGGCACATCCGGGAACTGCGGCGGGCGATCATGCAGTTCGCGGGCGGGCAGCGCACCATCCGGCCCCTCGATCTCTCGCTCGCCCCGCACGAGATCCGCGACACCGCCGCCGCCTTCGTCTCGATGACCGACATCATCCTGCACGACGAGGCCGAGCTGGAGAACTCGGTTCACCAGAAAGAGGTGCTCCTGCGCGAGATGCACCACCGGGTGAAAAACAATCTGCAACTGATCGCGTCGATCATCAGCCTGCAAATGCGAGAGATGTCGTCGGGCGAGGCGCGCACCTTGCTGAAGGCGGTTCAGGACCGGGTCATCAGCCTGGCCACGGTCCACAAGGACCTTTACCTTACGTCGGACTTGACCGAGGTGCGCGCGGACGAACTGCTGCCTGACATCTTGCGCCAGTTGATGACCCTGTCGTCCCAGCCAGACCGGGACGTCGACCTGCGGACCGATCTCGAGCCCGTCGCGCTGACCGCCGATCAGGCCGTGCCATTGGCGCTTCTGGTGGCCGAAGCCCTGACGCACACCCGGCAAGAGGCCGATACGGGCGGCGAGGGTCTGCCGTGGATCGGCGTTTCGCTTCGCCAGGCATCCGGCAACCGCGCGATCCTGGAGATCAGCCATTCCGTGATCGCCTCGGCGCTGGTCGAACCAGGCGCGGGCCTGAAGTCAGGCCTTGGCGGGCAACTCATCGCAGCGTTCGCGGCCCAGCTGGAAGGGGTGCTGCACTTCAGCGAATTGAAGAACTCGCATCTGCTGCGGCTTGAGTTTCCGCTTCTGATGGCCCAGCCCGAGAAAGCCTGACCGCGGTAGCTTGCACCCATGAAAAAGCCCCGGATCGGCGCAGCGACGATCCGGGGCAGACGCCCGACTCCAGGGGAAAGAGCGGGCGTCAACAGGGCCTCGGGTGCGAGACCCTGTGTTCAGCTATCTCAGGTGCGGTCCGTCGGACGCGTGCTTCCCGTTGTCGACACATGCGACGACGCGCGGTCTTCGTAGAGCGACGGGATCTTGATGAGTTGCCAGATCGCGCAGAGGCCGACGAGGATGTAAACGATCTTGGAAAGCGCGGCAGTCTGACCACCGAACAGGGCGGCGACCAGATCCCATTCGAACAGGCCGACGAGCAGCCAATTGAGACCCCCGACGATAAGCAGAATCTGTGTGATAAGTGTGGTTGTACGCATTCGCGGCAGTCTCCTTGGATTGTAGGACCGCGTTCGAAACAAGGTCCGGCGGGTTATGTTCCCGCCGGACCGTGCTGTCAGGACCCAGCGCCCGAGGCGACCCTCAGGGGGGCGGCGACGGGGCTGCCCGCCGCCGGAGCATTCGGCGTCGCAGAGCGGGTCGCGTTGATCCGGTCGAACGTCGCCAGCGCCTGACCGACAACCTGGTCCATGTTGTAGTAGCGATAGGTGGCAAGTCGCCCTACGAACCACACCCCGTTCGTGCGGGTTGCAAGCGCCTGATAGCGCGCGAACAGCTCCTGGTTTTCGGGCCGGGGGATCGGGTAGTAGGGATCGCCCTCGGCCGAAGGATACTCGTAGGTCAGGCTCGTCTTGGGATGCGTCTGCCCGGTCAGGTGCTTGTATTCGGTGACGCGGGTATACTCTTCGGTCTGCGGATAGTTGACCACTGCAACCGGCTGTGCCCATTCGACGTCGCGCGTGACATGCTCGAAGCGGAGCGAGCGATACGGCAGGCGGCCCAGGCGGAAATCGAAAAACTCGTCGATCGGGCCGGTGAAGATCGTGCGCGGCGCGTCCACCGTATCGCAGATGTCGCGATAGTCGGTGCCCAGCCGGACCTCGATGTTGGGGTGCGACAGCATCCGCTCGAACATCCGGGTGTAGCCTTCGGCCGGCATCTTCTGGAAGCTGTCGTTGAAGTATCGGTCATCCCGGTCGGTCCTGGTTGGAATCCGGGCCGTTACGGTCCTAGACAGTTCCGACGGATCGAGTCCCCACTGCTTGCGCGTGTAACCCCGGAAGAACTTTTCATATAGCTCGCGTCCCACCGTCGAGACGACCACGTCCTCCGAGGTGACGATCTCGGGCAGGTCCTCACGGCGGCTCGCCAGAAAAGCCTCCATCCCCTCGGAGGTCAGGTTCAAGCCATAAAGCTTGTTGACGGTGTCGAGGTTGATGGGGATCGGAACCAGCATGCCGTCCACCTGCGCCAGCACGCGATGTTCGTAGTCGCGCCACTCGGTGAACTGCGAAAGATAGGCGACCACGGCCTGCGAGTTCGTATGGAAGATATGCGGTCCATAGCGGTGAATAAGCAGTCCCGCCTCGTCGAGATGATCGTAGGCATTGCCCGCGATATGCTCGCGGCGGTCGATGACAAGCACCTTCTCGCCGCGCTGCGACGCGATCCGCTCTGCAAGGACGCTGCCGGCGAAACCGGCACCGACGACAAGCCAGTCATGCATCAGACGGCCTCCAGCGCGGGCCGGACGACCGCACGAAGGCCGGTGCCGACGGCGGACCGATGGATCTGCATGCGCGACATATGACGGTGCATCGTGGCCCAGGTGCGGTTCCACGACGTCTCGCCCAGCATCCGGTCCGCCTTTTCCTGCCACCCCTGCGGCCGCGGCAGAAGCGAGGTCCGCAGGGCCGCGACGATGCCGTCGCGGTCTGCGATGGCGACGATACCCGCCGAACCGTATGGCTCCACCACGTCCCGGATCGCGGTCGAGGTGAGCGGCAGACCGGCAGCCAGGAATTCCGGTGTCTTGGTCGGGCTGATGAAGCGCGTCGCCTCGTTCAGGGCAAAAGGCATCCAACCGGCCTGCCAGTTGGCAAGATAGCCCGGCAGGTCGGCATAGGCCTTGGGCCCAAGCCAGTGCAGGTTCGGGGCCTGCGGCAGGGCGGCGGCGTCGATCTTGCAGACGGGCCCCAGCATCACGAACTGCACGTCGGGCATCTGGTTGGCCGCATGGCGTACCAGCCCAAGATCCATGCGCTCGTCGATGACGCCGAAGAAGCCTATGCGTGGAAAGGGAATGCCTTCCTGATCGGCGGGATCAGGTTGCGTGAAGCGCGCGACATGGAAGTGGTCGAAGTCGATGCTCGACGGAAAACAATGCACTGACGGGTGCCGGTTCTGCTTGGCCTCGTACAGGCTGCGCCCGCCGGTAAAGACAAGATCGCTCCGCTCGAACAGACGGTTCTCGTTCGCGACCAGACCCGGGGGCGGATTGTCGAAGGCAGCAAGCTCGTCCATGCAATCGTAGACACAGACATCAGGCTTAAGGTGGTCCGAGAACTCGAGTGCCATCGGCGTGTAATACCAAGTGATCAGACCATCCTGCGGGCTTTGGGCAAGCATGTCGTCCAGCAGGTCACGGACCGCGGACAGCTCGTCCGCGATGTGCCAGGGCAGGATGGGGGTGGCGATCGTCACACCCGAAGGATCGTCCCGCATCCGAAGGACAGGGGCGGCCACATCTTCGCGCATTGCCTCTTCGAAATAGACGACCCGATAGACCCTGGCCGCGCGCTTCAGCAGATGATGCGGTCTTTGGACAACGAAGTCCCAACGAAGATGGGAAAAGCACACCAGAAGTGACGCGGGCATGATCTGCGACGTGCCAAGAACCGTATTCATCCTTTAGTCTCCTGAGGAAATGCGCGACCGGTTCCGCGCAAATCCCCGCGCGCCGTGTCCCGAGACAAACGACGCGGACCAGCATTTGTTCCCTTCGGGCAGGCGTACGCCCTGCAGTGCTGCAATGCGGCAAAGGGCGGGACGGTCACGCCGCTGTTCGCATCACCCGATGGACGCCGCGCACACGGACCGTGTGTAAGACTAATCGGGCGGTCAGGCGGTCTTGACGTAGGTGATGACAAGCAAAAGGAAGGCCATGTCGATCACGGGTAGAGCCGCGACAAAATCCGTCACCGCCCTTTCGATCGTATTCAATCCCTTGACGGCAAGTCCCTGTGCCGCATCGCGATGCTTGCCAGGATGCGGCTTGGGCAGCGAAGGAAACAAACGCGGGCGCTCATTGTTATTGTTCATGAAAATCACTTTATTTCAGCTACTTATGCAAATGTAAGTCAGTCTTAACCTGCCGTAAACCTGTCCCTTAGTTGCGGTCGCCCCTGCTCATCTTAGTTTCGTCACCCGGTCGAGGGCATGTCAGGCTTGATCCTCGGGGCCCGGCGCGTCAAAAGAAGTTGGGGGTACGTGAATGCCGTTGGCCGATCTCGTCGTTGACCAGCTGTCGGATCCTTTCCGGATCGGCTTGATCGTGGCGCTCGTCTGGACGACGCGACGCACGGCGCAACAGACCGGGCTGTGGCTGCCGCTTCTTGCAGGGCTGCTGTTCGTGGCCGTGATTATTCCATCCACGATGCCGCAGAATCCGACCGAGCCGCTGTGGCGGCTGATCGCGACCGGATTTGTCGCAAACATCGTCATTCTCACAGGGGTTCTGGCGATCGCGAAGATCGTCCTGCGGCTGCGAACCTAGCTCAGCAGTCGGCGCAGCTCCTGGCGCAGTTCGGCCAGATCGAAGGGTTTGGCAAGGAACCCGTCCGCACCCAATTCCAGACTGCGCTTGCGGCCACTTGGTGCCCCGCCCGCCGTCATGAGGATGATCTTCACTCCGCCAAGGGCCGGATCGTGTCTGACCTCACGGCAGATCTCGTAGCCCGACTTTCCCGGCAGCATGACGTCGAGAAGGACAAGGTCGGGGCGTGTTTCGCGGATCGCCCCCAACGCGCCGGCTCCGCTGGCAAGCCGATCCTGGGCCAGCCCCTCGCGTCCGATAACAACCTCGAGCGCGGTCGCGATGTTGTCGTCGTCTTCTATGACGAGGACGCGCTTTGGCCGAGAGCTGTCCATCACGTCCCCCATCTGCATCGTGGCGTGCCGGTCGAATTGAGAGGGCTCCGGGTTTCACCCCGGAGCCCTCCCTTCGATGTCAGCGCTGCGCTGCGTCGTCGGCGAAGATGTCCTTCTTGTGCGTCCCGCCCGGCACGAGGAGCAGGCCGATGATCACCGTCGCCGATGCGATGACGATGGGATACCAGAGGCCGCCATAGACCGATCCCGTCTGCGCCGAGATGGCGAAGGCGGTTGCGGGCATCAGGCCCCCGAACCAGCCGTTGCCAATGTGGTAGGGCAGCGACAGGCCGGAGTAGCGGATGCGGGTCGGGAAGAGTTCGACCAGCATCGCGGCGATCGGGCCATAGACCATCGTCACCAGGATGATGAGGTAGGTCAGGATGGCGACGATGGTCAGCTTCTGTGCGGTGAAGATGTCGAAGAAGTTCTGCGCCACCGCCACCGTCGTATTGTCGGCCGCAACCAGCGGGTAGCCCGCGGCAGCGATCGCGTCATTCACCGACTTGGTGAATGCGGCGGGACGGCCCTTCTCGGCGTCGAGCGCCGCCTGTGCCGCGTCGATTGCCGCTTGGTCCGTGCCGGCCTGGGCCGCTTCGAGTGCCGCGGTCAGTTCAGCTACCGCTGCCGTATTTGCGGTTCCTGCGAAGGCCGGGATTTCCGTCTCGCCGATCCGGACCGAAGCGACTGTGCCGGCGGGTGCTGCCACCGTCTCGTAGTTGACCGAGGCACGCGAGAGCAGCGCCTTGGTGATGTCGCAAGAGTTGGTGAACTTCGCGGTGCCGACCGGGTTGAACTGGAACGAGCAGTCAGCCGGATCGGCGGTCACCACGACCGGAACCTGGTGTGCGGCGTGCAGCATCGGGTTTGCGGTCTGCGTCAGCAGCGGGAACACGAACTGATAGGTCAGCGCCGCGATTGCACAGCCGGCGAGGATGATCGGCTTGCGGCCGATCCGGTCCGAAAGTGCGCCGAAGAACAGGAAGCCCCCGGTGCCGAGGATCAGCGACCACGCGACGAGCACGTTCGCGGTGAAGCTGTCGACCTTGATGACGTTCTGCAGAAAGAACAGCGCGTAGAACTGTCCCGTGTACCAGACGACCGCCTGCCCCGCGACCAGACCAAGCAGTGCGATCAGCGCGATCTTGGCGTTCAGCCAGCCCCAGATGATCGCGATCACGACGAAGGCGATGCCGATGTACATGGCGAGCGATCCGGTCAGCGCGCCCGAGATCGCGAGCACGATCATGAGGATCGGGGCGATCAGCAGCACCATCGCGTTGCGTCCGGGGCCGAAGGCCTCGCGCAGCGGTGCCTTCGACGCCGAACCCTCTTCCTTCATCTTCTTGAAGGCCGGAGATTCGTTCATCTGCAGACGGATGTAGAGCGAGATGCCCAGCAGGATTGCCGAGCCGATGAAGGGGATGCGCCAGCCCCAGGCGTTGAAGGCCTTCATCATTGACGGCGTGCCATCGGCGTTCATGACCGCAGCGCCCGCCGCGTCCAGCACAGGCTGGTCGGGATAGTTGCCGTTGATGTAGCCCTGGACCGACAGGATGACGATGAGAGACAGCAAAAGGCCCAGCGTCGCCGTGGTCTGGATGAAGGCGGTGAAGTAGCCGCGCTGGTTCGCGGGCGCGTGTTCGGCCACATAGACCGCCGCCCCGCCATACTCGCCGCCCAAGGCGAGGCCCTGGAGCATTCGCAGGATGATGAGGATGATCGGGGCCGCGGCCCCCCAGGCGTAGTAGTTGGGCAGCAGGCCGACGAGGAAGGTCGAGGCGCCCATGATGACGATCGTCATCAGGAACGTGTATTTCCGCCCGACGATGTCGCCCAGCGCACCGAAGACGAGCGCACCGAACGGCCGGACGATGAAGCCCGCCGCAAACGCGAGAAGCGCAAAGACGTTACGGGTGGCTTCGGGGAACGGCGTGAAGAACTGCGCCCCGATGATTGCCGCCAGCGAGCCGTAAAGATAGAAATCGTACCACTCGAAGATCGTTCCGGCCGAGGAGGCGAGAATGACCTTCTTCTCCTCCGAGGTCATCGGGCGGGATCTGTCCCGCACGTTCGTGTCAAAGGTTGCCATTTGGCTTCTCTCCCTGTTCCCGGGTCACTGCCCGTTGCCTTTCGTTTCCGCGTTCGGTTCGTGACGGTCAGTCATGCCTTGTTCATGCGGTTCGCGATCAGATCCTCGACAACCGACGGATCGGCCAGTGTCGACGTGTCGCCCAACGTGGCGAAGTCGTTCTCGGCGATCTTGCGAAGGATGCGGCGCATGATCTTGCCCGAGCGTGTCTTGGGAAGGCCCGGTGCCCACTGGATGAGGTCGGGCTTGGCGATCGGGCCGATCTCGGTACGGACCCAGGCTTCGAGTTCTTTCTTCAACTCATCGCTGGGCGTCTCGCCGTTCATCAGGGTCACATAGGCGTAGATGCCCTGCCCCTTGATGTCGTGCGGATAGCCGACGACTGCGCTTTCCGCGACCTTCGGGTGCGCGACAAGGGCGCTTTCGACCTCGGCCGTGCCCATCCGGTGGCCCGAGACGTTGATCACGTCATCGACCCGGCCGGTGATCCAGTAATAGCCGTCCGCATCGCGGCGGCAGCCGTCGCCGGTGAAGTAGTAGCCCGGATACTGGCTGAAATACGCCTCCTCGAAGCGCTTGTGGTCGCCCCAGAGCGTCCGCATCTGGCCTGGCCAGCTGTCGGCGATGCACAGCACGCCCTCGGTCGCCGTCTCGGTCAGGACCTGTGCGGTCGCGGGGTCGAGCACGATGGGGCGCACACCGAAGAAAGGCTTCGTCGCCGAGCCGGGCTTGGTCGGGGTCGCGCCGGGCAGCGGCGTGATGATGTGACCGCCCGTCTCTGTCTGCCAGAACGTATCGACGATCGGGCAGCGGCCCTTGCCGACATGGGTGTCGTACCAGTTCCACGCCTCGGGGTTGATCGGCTCTCCGACGGTGCCCAAGAGGCGCAGCGACGACAGGTCGTGCTTTTCGACATGCTGCGGGCCCATCGCCATCAGGCTGCGGATCGCGGTCGGGGCGGTGTAGAACTGCGTCACCTTGTGCTTGGCGCAGACCTCCCAAAAGCGGCCCGCGTCGGGCCAGGTCGGCACGCCCTCGAACATCAGGGTCGTGGCCCCGTTCGCAAGCGGGCCGTAGACGATGTAGCTGTGCCCCGTGACCCAGCCGACATCGGCGGTGCACCAGAAGACATCGCCGTCATGGTAGTCGAACGTCATCTGATGTGTCATCGCGGCGTAGACGAGGTAGCCGCCCGAGGTATGGACCACCCCCTTCGGCTTGCCCGTAGAGCCCGAGGTATAGAGGATGAAAAGCGGGTCTTCGGCCCCGATCTCGGCATAGGCGCAATAGGGCTGGGCTGCGGCCATCTCGGCCTTCACGTCAATGTCGCGGCCCTGAACCCAGCTTGTCTGATCGCCGGTGTGCTTGACGACAAGGCACTTCACGTCGTCATCGCAATGCAGAAGTGCTGCGTCCGTGTTCGCCTTGAGCGCCGTCTTCTTGCCGCCGCGCGGGGCGAAATCGGCTGTGATGACGACCTTGGCCTCGCTGTCGTTGATCCGGTTCGCGAGTGCGTCGGGCGAGAAGCCCGCAAAGACGATCGAGTGGATCGCCCCGATCCGCGCGCAGGCGAGCATCGCATAGGCCGCCTCGGGGATCATGGGCAGATACATGACCACCCGGTCGCCCTTCTGCACACCGTTGGCCTTCAGCACGTTGGCCATCCGGCACACGCCGTCGAGCAACTCGATATAGCTAATGTGGCGCGCGGGCGCCTTGGGATCGTCCGGCTCCCAGATGATCGCGGTCTGAGTACCCCGTGTCGCGACATGGCGGTCGACGCAATTGGCCGAGACGTTCAGGGTGCCGTCCTCGAACCACTTGATCGACACGCGGCCGAGCGCGAAGTCGGTGTTCTTGACGCGGGAATAGGGCGTGATCCAGTCGATCCGCTGGCCCTCATGCCGCCAGAACGCTTCGGGATCAGCCAGCGAAGCCGCGTAGCGGCGCTCATAGCCTGCTGGATCGACATGGGCACGTGCCACGAACTCTGGCGCGGCCGCGCGGGCGGCGTCTGCCTGGGCCTCGATCATCGGTCTCCCCCCGGATCATCTCGACAAGTTGAAGTCTTATACGAAGTGTAAAACTTTCCGCAAGCCCCTAGAATCCATGGGATTTCCTGTCAATCACTTGACAAGCCAGACCATAGGCAGTGAATTTACTTAGGGGTCCCTGCAGAATCCCAAGCGGTTTCAGAGCGCTGGCTGAAAATATACGCACCCTGCCAGGCCGCCGCGGCAGCCCCGCTGCGGCGCGAGACGCTGAACAGCGCGGGCGCGAAACCCGTTCTCGATCAGCCGGGGCTCCGCTCGCCGTCGCGCCAGTCGAAGCCCTGCATGTGGACGAGGTACTTTCCCACCCTGCGGTCAACGAGGACGGCGTCCTCGAAGCGATAAGCGGGCAGGTCCGCCGAGCCGATCTCTCCAGCGGTGAGGCGGGCATAGAGTTGGGTCAGTTCGGAGGCCTTCCGCTCGAACGTCTCCGACAGATAGTAGACGCCCTGCGGATCGATCCGCCGGTTCGGCTCGCGGCAGAGCGTGCACCAGTCGGTCGAGTCGATGTAGGGATACCAGCAGAACCCCTCGAAGCGCCTGCCCCGTTCCGCCAATTCGAGCGTCAGGCGCTCGCTTTCCCCGACCATGTATTTCAGCCAGGTGATGCGGTCCTCGATCCGCCCCCTCACGTTCGTCTCGGACAGCATCATGTCGAACGGATAGCGCTCGACATAGTCGCGCGCGACGGCCACGAAGCCCAGAGGGTGGAATTCGTCGCTCTGCCCCGCGACGGTCCAGCCAAGCTCGCTATGGGCGTAGAAGTCGAGTCCGAGCACGTCGATCCGGGCAGGCGCGTCGCGGAACCGCGCGACATCCTCGTCCGTCAGACCATGCGTGCGAAACAGCCGGTAAAGCGGATGCTCCCGGTCCATCCGCCCCAACAGCAGGTCTAGGACGGCAAAGCGCAGGTCGTTGCCGAAATCCGTATGGCGCTGCGACGCCGCGTCGAGCGCGTAGTGCCGCTCGCAGGTATCGACATGCACGATCCGCAGCCCCCGGACCATGCCTTCCAGCATTGCGGTGACGCGGTGGATCGCCCGCACCTTGCCAAGGATGATCCGCGCGACGCCCTCGCGGTTCCGCCAGTGCGGATACCACTCGCCCATGAAGCCCGACAGGATCGCGGTCGCGACGGGCTCGTTGATGACGGTATAGTCGGTGACCCAGGGGTAGCGCAGCGCAAAGGCGCGCACGAAGCGCTCGTAGAGGTCGGGAAACTCGGGATGGGCGAAGCCATGCTCGAGCCAGTCGGGAAAACTCGTGTGATGCAGTGGGTCGGCGATGGGCTTCAGCCCGAGGCGCCGGACATGGCCGAGGTAGCGGTCGGTCCAGCCCCAGTCGTAGACGCCCCGCACCCGTTCGATCTTGTGCCAGGGGATGCAGCAGCGAAACTCGGTGATCCCGTCGGCGACAAGGCGGCCGAGATCCTCCTTGTAGCGCAGCGTGTGCTCGCTGGTATCAAGCACATCGACGCCATGGCCGAAAATCTGCGTCCCCTCGAAGCCGGTCAGATAGGACAGGCGCGGCGGGGATGGGTCGGGCGCGGCCCAGGGATCGTTTTGGCCGGACGGGCGCAACAAGCCGGGCGGACCGACCTGCACCGGGCCCTCGAGCCGCCTGATCCTACCGGAATGCAATCTTTCCATGACACACGTCCTCGTCCTGCCTGCATCCGCAGGAGCATCTCTGTCCGGACAAGGACGTCATCGGGCAGGTATGGTTCCAGAATCAGAAGGATTTGCGGCGGTCGGCGCGATCCATGACCAATGACGCATCGCGTTCAACGGCGCGCGGGATGGCGGAGAAGGTGGGATTTGAACCCACGGTGGGCTTTCACCCACGTCGGTTTTCAAGACCGGTGCAATAAACCACTCTGCCACTTCTCCGACATCACTGCCCTAGCGGCGACGCCGCGATTCGGAAAGGGTGCCCTGCCCACGGGGAAATCCGCCGAAACCCCCTCCCGGACTTCCCACCGGCGCACCGAGGCAGTATGGTCCGATATGGTCCGGCGGCAGTTCGCCGGTCATGAGGCAGGCCGCCCCGGCAAGGGGCGGACACACGCAAGCGCGGCACGAGACCGTGCAGGATGGGGGCAAGATCATGTCACGAGCAGCACGTCACATCGCGGCCGCAGCCGCCATTCTCGCCCTTGCCGGATGCGTCGAGGGCCAGGGCCCTTTCGCGGGGGGCGGCGGCGCATCCGCCACCGGCCCCGCGAGCCAGGCCGCAACCGCTCAGGCGGGCGCGGACGTTGAAGCGCCCGAGGTGTTCCAGGCCACCCAGCAGGGCCTGTGGGACGGCCGACCGTCGCTCGGCGGCGTCTGGGTTGCTTCGGCAGAGGCGACCGACCCCGAGCGGGTGCTGATCCGCAACCCCGGCAACGGGCAGTCCGTCGTCGGTGCCCTTTTCCGGCGCGAGCGTGACAATCCCGGTCCGCCGATCCAGATCTCGTCCGACGCGGCGGCGGCGCTTGGCCTGCTTGCAGGGCAGCCCGCGACGATCAGCGTGACGGCGCTGCGGCGGCAGGACGAGGCGCCTGCGGCTGCCGCCGCCGCGCCTGCAACGGCGGTCACCGCGACGAGCGAGACTTCAGAGGAAGAGACACCCGCCGCAACCGGCGGCGCGCTCGATACCGCCGCTGTCGCTGCGGCGATCGACGCTGCCGACGCTGCCGCCTTGCCTGCCGAGGCGGCAGCCGCCGCAGCCGAGGCGGCACCTGCCCCTGCCCCGCAGAAACGGCGCTGGTGGCAGCGCGCGCCCCGGCCCGTCGCCGAAACCGCCGCCGTCGCCGAAGCGCCCGTCGGCGACCCCGCAGCACTCGAGGCTGATGTGGCCGCCGTCACGACCGCCCCGCTCGAACCTGCTGCAGCACCCGCCGCAGCTTCAGCGCCGCGCGGCCGGTCGCTGATCCAGCTTGGCATCTTCAGCGTCGAGGAGAATGCCGAACGCGCAGCGGCCATGGTCACGAAGGCGGGCGAGCCCGCACAGGTGCGCGAGGAGACGAGCAACGGCAAGACCTACTGGAGTGTCGTGGCCGGCCCTGCCACGACCGAGGGCGGTCGCGATGCGCTGCTCGCCAAGATCAAGGGTCTTGGCTTCACCGACGCCTACTTCGTTTCGCGCTGAGATAACGGCGGGCTGACCTGTCGGCCCGCCGATCCGACCCCGAATGCATACGGAACTGCCCATGCTCAGATTTGCCCTCGCCCTTGCGGCCACCCTGATTGCGCTGCCCGTTCAGGCGTTCGAAACCCGCGCGACCGCCGCCTGGGTTTTCGACGCGACGACCGACACCGTGCTTCTGGACAAGAACGCGCAGATGCCCTTGCCCCCCGCCTCGATGTCCAAGCTGATGACGCTGAACATGCTGTTCGAGGCGCTCAAGGACGGGCGCATCACGATGGACACGACCTTTGCCGTTTCGACCCGCGCGCGGGAGATGGGCGGGTCGACCATGTTCCTGAACGAGCAGGACCGCCCGACCGCACGCGACCTGATCCACGGAATCATCATCAATTCGGGCAACGATGCCTGTGTCGTGGTGGCCGAGGGCCTGGCTGGCACCGAAGAAGCGTTCGCCGCACAGATGACCGAGCGGGCCCGCGCGCTTGGCATGACGCAGTCGGTCTTCGCAAACTCGTCGGGCTGGCCGGACCCGCAGCACCGCATGAGCATGCGTGATCTGGGGATCATCGCCGTCCGGCTGATCGAGGAGTTTCCCGAAGAGTATCGCATCTTCGCCGAGACCGAGTTCAACTATGCCGACCGGTCCGAGGCGAACCGCTTCAACCGCAATCCGCTGCTTGATCTCGGGATCGGGGCGGATGGGCTCAAGACCGGCCACACCTCCGAGGCGGGATACGGGCTTGTCGGGTCGGCCAAGCAGGGTGAGCGCCGCGTCGTCTTCGTCATCACCGGGCTCGAAAGCGACGTCGCGCGCGCCGAAGAGGCCGAGCGGATCGTCAACTGGGCCTTCCGCCAGTTCGTGCAAAAGACCGTCGCCAAGGCCGGGCAACGCGTGGCCGAAGCCTCGGTCTGGCTTGGGGCCGAAGACAGCGTCGGGCTTGTGCCTGCCGCCGACGTGTCGCTGCTGGTCCCGGCCCTAGTACAAGAGGGCATGACCGCTGAGGTGGTCTATACCGGACCGCTGGCAGCCCCCCTGCCCGCGGGCCATCCGGTTGCCGAGCTGATCGTCCATGTGCCCGAGTTGCCCGATGCGCGCATCCCCTTGGTGACCGAAACGGCGGTCGAGCGTGCGGGCGTCCTGCGTCGGCTGACGACGGCGGCGGAAGTGCTGACGAGCCGCTTCCTCGCCGAGGCCGATGCGGCACGGGACGCCGAGCCCGCCGAAGAAGCCCCGGCAAGCTGAATGCCCGACGAACGGGCCGGTCTCTTCGTCAGCGTCGAGGGGATCGACGGCTCGGGCAAGTCCACGCAGGCCCGCCTTCTGGCCGAGCATCTTCGCGCGGCGGGCCGCACCGTCACCCTGACCCGCGAGCCGGGCGGCAGTCCGGGGGCCGAAGAGATCCGCCGTCTGGTGCTCGAGGGCGATCCTGACCGCTGGTCGCCCGAGACAGAGATCCTGCTGTTCACCGCCGCCCGCCGCGACCATCTGGAGCGTACGATCCGCCCCGCGCTGGCACGAGGCGAGGTCGTCATCACCGACCGCTTCGCCGATTCCACCCGCGTCTATCAGGGCCTGACGCGGGGCGATCTGTCGGCGACGGTGGACCGCCTGCACGACCTGATGATCGGGCTGGAGCCGGACCTGACTCTGCTGATCGACATCGACCCCGCCCTCGGCCTTGGGCGCGCCGTGGCGCGGGCAGGCTCGGAACAGCGGTTCGAAGAGATGGGTCTTGCGATGCAGACGCGGATGCGGGCCGGGTTCCTAGACCTCGCCGCGCGCCACCCATCGCGGATCGCGGTGATCGAAGGCACCGGACCGACCGAAGCCGTCGCCGCCGCCGTCATCGCCGCCCTTGCCCGGCACGAGGCGCGGGCCTGATGGCCCGCGCGCCCGTCGCAATCGAAGAGGCGCCGCCAGAGGCCGACCGGGTCGAGGGCGCCCCCCACCCGCGCGACACGCCTATCCTGATCGGGCAGGAGCGTGCTGAAGCCGCCTTCCTCGACGCCTTCTGCGGGGGCCGTCTGCCGCATGGCTGGCTCCTGACCGGGCCGCGCGGCGTCGGCACGGCGACGCTCGCCTGGCGGATCGCGCGCTTCCTGCTGGCGACGCCCGAGGACGAGGGCGGCATGTTCGCCCCGCCCCCGCCCGCGACGCTCGACGTGCCCTCTGACCACCCCGTCGCACGCCGGATCGCGGCACAAAGCGAAGCGCGGCTTTTCCTTCTTCGCCGCGTCTGGGACACCGAACCGAAGCCTCCGCGCCACAAGACGGTCATCACCGTCGACGAGGTGCGCCGGATGAAGACCTTC
>JANPJD010000230.1:0-9707 GCA_031425325.1 Rhodobacterales bacterium
GCCCAGGCGGGCGGGGGTGATCCTATGCCCATCGGGCCCTCCGGTTTGACAGGGGCCGAGCCTTGGGCAAGAAGCGGGGCTTGGCAAGGAGCCTTGGCCCATGATCTTCCCCATGGCTTTCACTGTGGCAATCGACGGACCGGCTGCGGCGGGCAAAGGGACGATTGCGAGGGCCGTGGCCGCGCGCTTTGGCTTCGCACATCTCGACACTGGGCTGCTTTACCGGGCGGTCGGGGCGAAGGGCGGCGATCCGGTGGCGGCAGCGCGCGGTCTGACCGTCGCTGACCTTTCGCGCGAGGACCTGCGCTCGCCCGAGGCCGGGCAGGCCGCAAGCCGGGTCGCGACGATCCCCGAGGTGCGGGCGGAGTTGCTCGGGTTCCAGCGCCGCTTCGCGCGGGCCGAGGGAGGTGCCGTTCTTGACGGGCGCGACATCGGGACGGTGATCTGCCCCGAGGCCGAGGTGAAGCTGTTCGTGACGGCCGATGACCTCGTTCGGGCCGAGCGCCGCTGGCGCGAGCTTGGCGGCGATGCCGCCGCCATGACGCTGGCCGAGATGCTTGACGACGTGCGGGCGCGGGACGCACGGGACGCGGCGCGCAATGTCGCACCGCTGCGGCCCGCCGAGGATGCTCTCTGGCTCGACACGAGCGCGATGCGGATTGAAGAGGCAGTCGAGCGGGCGCTGCAGGCGGTGGCGGCAGCGCTGCCTCCGGCTGCCCGCTGACCCTCCGGTGCGCCTAGCGGCGGCGCGCAACCCAGCCCGCGATCGCGGACGCGGCGATCCCCGGCAGGGCGAGGACGGCAATGACGGCAAGGCCGAACGGCAGAAGGCCCGCCCCACCGCCCCGCGCAAGGCCCGTGGTCGTGATGACGAGCTCCAGCGCCGCGAAGACGAGGAGCGGCCAGAGCCATGTCCTGAACGGAAAGGCGAAGCCGAGCACGCACGAAAGCCCGAGGGACGCAGGGTAGGCCACGGTCCAGAAGGCCGGATTGTCCCATACCTCGGTCCGGCCCCCGACCAGCGTGGCGATGACCCAGAGTGTCAGGCCACAGGTGAAGCTGACGATTGCGGGTAGGCCGTTCATCATGCCCCCTCTGGCGCGCCGTTCGGCATGATGAAGACGTGGAACCCGTCTGTCACGCCCGGACGCCTGCCAAAGGCTATCGACGCTTGCCAAAGGGCCATGCCTCGCCTATACGCCACGACGTCGATCAGGCCACCGAAGAGCCTGGGGATCATGAGGACTGCAGGGTCGGATCGCATCCGGCCCTTCTCGTTTTCCGGGTCCGGCCTGCTACGATACCAACCCGAAAGACCGGCGGAGACAACCGCCCGGCCCGTGACATCGCTTGAAAAGGAAAACTGACCCACATGTGCGCCAAAGCGACAATGGAAGAATTCGAAGCCCTTCTGAAGGAGAGCCTCGAGATTGACACTCCCCAGGAGGGGTCTGTCGTAAAGGGCCGCGTCATCGCCATCGAGGCGGGACAGGCCATCATCGACGTCGGCTACAAGATGGAAGGCCGCGTCGACCTCAAGGAATTTGCCGATCTCGGCGGCACCGCCGACATCAAGGTCGGTGACGAGGTCGAGGTCTTCCTCGACCGTGTCGAGAACGTGCGTGGCGAGGCTGTCATCAGCCGCGACAAGGCCAAGCGCGAAGAGGCCTGGGACCGGCTCGAGAAGGCCTATGCCGACGAGACCCGCGTCGAGGGCGCGATCTTCGGGCGCGTCAAGGGCGGCTTCACGGTCGATCTGGGCGGCGCAGTCGCGTTCCTGCCCGGCAGCCAGGTCGACGTGCGCCCGGTGCGCGACGCAGGCCCGCTGATGGGCATGAAGCAGCCCTTCCAGATCCTGAAGATGGACCGTCGTCGCGGCAACATCGTTGTCTCGCGTCGCGCGATCCTGGAAGAAAGCCGCGCCGAACAGCGCGCCGAGGTGATATCGAACCTGACCGAAGGCCAAGTGGTCGACGGTGTGGTGAAGAACATCACCGAATACGGGGCCTTCGTGGATCTCGGCGGTGTCGACGGCCTGCTGCACGTCACGGACATGGCGTGGCGCCGCGTCAACCACCCGTCCGAAATCCTTGCGATCGGCGAGACCCTGAAGGTTCAGGTCATCAAGATCAACAAGGAGACGCACCGCATCTCGCTTGGCATGAAGCAGCTTCAGGCCGATCCGTGGGATGCTGTCGAGAATGCCTACCCGCTGGAGTCGGTCCACAAGGGCCGCGTTACCAACATCACCGACTACGGCGCCTTCGTGGAGCTGGAAGCCGGGGTCGAGGGGCTTGTCCACGTCAGCGAGATGTCCTGGACCAAGAAGAACGTCCATCCCGGCAAGATCGTCTCCACCTCGCAAGAGGTCGAGGTCATGGTGCTTGAGATCGACAGCGCCAAGCGTCGGGTCAGCCTTGGCCTGAAGCAGACGCAGCGCAACCCGTGGGAAGTCTTCGCCGAGACGCACCCGGTCGGTGCGGTGATCGAGGGCGAGGTCAAGAACATCACCGAGTTCGGTCTGTTCGTCGGCCTCGACAACGACATCGACGGCATGGTCCACCTGTCGGACCTGTCGTGGGACCAGCGCGGCGAGGATGCCATCGCCAACTACCGCAAGGGCGACACGGTGAAAGCCGCCGTCACCGAAGTGGATGTCGAGAAAGAGCGCATCTCGCTTTCCGTGAAGGCGCTGGGCGACGACAGCTTCACCGATGCCGTCGACGGCATGAAGCGCGGCTCGATCGTGACCGTCACAGTGACGGCGATCGAGGAAGGCGGGGTCGAGGTCGAGTATAACGGCGCGAAGTCGTTCATCCGTCGCTCGGACCTGTCGCGCGACCGCTCCGAACAGCGGCCCGAGCGTTTCCAGGTGGGCGACCACATCGACGCGCGCGTGACCAACATCGACCCCAAGACACGTCGTTTGGGCCTGTCGATCAAGGCGCGCGAAATCGCGGAAGAAAAGGAAGCGGTCGAGCAGTACGGATCGTCCGACTCGGGTGCGTCGCTGGGCGACATCCTGGGTGCAGCGCTGAAAAGCTCTGACCGTACCTGATCCCCGGTCTCGATGATCGCAAGGGCCCCGTCGCTGTGCGGGGCCCTTCGCATTTGCGCTGCCCGCCGCCAAGCATCGGCGCATGAACGGTTTTCCCCTTTGTGCCGTACGCAAGTTTACCTATAGTCTTCGCCAAAGGTGGCGCTCGACCACGGGGGGACATGACGGATGATCCGGTCTGAACTGATTCAGAAGATCGCGGACGAGAACCCGCACCTGACGCAGCGCCATGTCGAGCGCATCGTCAACACGGTGTTCGAGGAGATCATCGAGGCCCTGGCCAAGGGCGACAGGGTCGAACTTCGGGGTTTCGGCGCATTCTCTGTGAAAGCGCGCGATGCCCGGATGGGACGGAACCCCAGAACCGGCGAGTCCGTTGAGGTGGAACAGAAGAACGTCCCGTTCTTCAAGACCGGAAAGCTGTTGCGCGACCGGCTGAACGGCAACTGACCCCGGAGGGGCGTCGCGATGATCCGATCGTTCAGATACCTGATTCTTGCGGTGCTTGCGCTTGCCGTGCTGACGGTCGCGCTGGCAAACCGCTCGCTGGTGACGGTGCGCGCCTTGCCCGAAGACATGGCGCTGTTCCTTGGCTTCGGGGGGGCTGCAGAGGTTCCGTTGTTCCTCGTCGTGTTCGGCGGGGTGGTCATGGGTCTTCTGATCGGCTTCGTCTGGGAATGGGCGCGCGAGGCCAAGCACCGGGGTGCCGCCTCCCGCAACTCGCGCGAGGTCGCTCGGCTGGAGCGCGAGATCGCCCGGCTGCGCCGCGACCGTGCCGAACCCGAGGACGAGGTGCTCGCCCTCTTCGACAAGCGCAAGGCCGGCTAGGCCAGTGACCGTCACGCGCGTGAAGCTCTGCGGCCTGCGGACAGCGGCCGATGTCACGGCTGCGGCCGAGGCGGGAGCGGCTTATGTTGGGTTCGTCTTCTTCGCCCGCTCGCCGCGCAACCTGACCATTCCAGAGGCGCGCGTCGCAGCGCTTGCCGCCCCGCCCGGGCTGGCCAAGGTCGCGCTTGTGGTCGATGCGCCGGATGCGGAACTCGATGCGATCTTCGAGGCTGTCCCGCTCGACCTGTGGCAGCTTCACGGGCATGAGACGCCCGACCGGGTCGAGGCTGTGCGCGCGCGCTATGGCCTGCCGGTCATGAAAGCCATCGGTGTCCGGGATGAGGGTGATCTGCCCGCGATCCTCGACTTCTCGACGGTTGCCGATCAACTCCTGATCGACGCGAAGCCCTCGCCCGACGCGGACCTGCCTGGCGGAAACGGCCTGTCCTTCGACTGGCGGCTGATCGCGGGCCGCCGCTGGCTTCGGCCCTGGATGCTGGCAGGGGGGCTGACCGCCGACAACGTGGCCGAGGCGGTCCGCCTGACAGGCGCGCGGCAGGTCGACGTGTCGTCGGGCGTCGAGGGCGCGGTCGGCGTGAAGGATCACGCAAGGATGGCGGCGTTCGTAAGGGCGGCAGGCATCTGATCTGCCTGCCGCTTTACCTGACCGGGTCGAGACGCTACATCCCAGAGACCCGCACCGGAGCGATTGAAGAATGCCCGAAGACCTGCCCAACAGCTATATGACCGGACCCGACGAGCAGGGCCGTTTCGGCCAGTTCGGCGGGCGCTTCGTCAGCGAGACGCTCATGCCGCTGATCCTCGAACTCGAGGAGCGCTACGAGCATGCCAAGACCGATCCGACGTTCTGGGCCAAGATGCACGACCTCTGGACCCACTATGTCGGCCGCCCCTCGCCGCTCTATCATGCCGAGCGGCTGACGCAGCACCTTGGCGGTGCCAAGATCTACATGAAACGCGACGAGCTGAACCACACCGGCGCGCACAAGATCAACAACGTGCTGGGCCAGATCATCCTTGCGCGTCGCATGGGCAAAGAGCGCATCATCGCCGAGACGGGCGCGGGTCAGCATGGGGTGGCGACGGCCACCGTCTGCGCCAAGTTCGGCCTGAAATGCGTCGTCTATATGGGCGCGCATGACGTCGAACGGCAGGCGCCAAACGTGTTCCGCATGCGGCTGCTGGGGGCCGAGGTGATCCCCGTCACCTCGGGGCGCGGCACGCTGAAGGATGCGATGAACGATGCGCTGCGCGACTGGGTGACCAACGTGCGCGACACGTTCTACTGCATCGGCACGGTGGCGGGACCGCATCCCTATCCGGCGATGGTGCGGGACTTCCAGTCGATCATCGGCAAGGAAGTGCGCTGGCAGATGGCCGAGCAGGAAGGCGAGGGGCGGTTGCCCGACACGATCATCGCCGCGATCGGTGGCGGGTCGAACGCGATGGGGTTGTTCTACCCGTTCCTTGATGATCCGTCGGTGAACATCATCGGCGTCGAGGCGGGCGGCAAGGGTGTCGACGACCGGATGGAGCATTGTGCCAGCCTGACGGGCGGGCGGCCGGGGGTGCTGCACGGCAACCGGACCTATCTGTTGCAGGATGACGACGGGCAGATTCTGGAAGGCTTCTCGATTTCGGCGGGTCTGGATTATCCGGGGATCGGGCCGGAGCATGCCTGGCTGCACGATATTGGCAGGGCGAAATATGTGTCGATCACCGATGCCGAGGCGCTGGAGGCGTTCCAGCTGTGCTGCAAGCTGGAAGGAATCATCCCGGCGCTGGAGCCGAGCCATGCCCTGGCGCATGTGATGAAGATCGCGCCGGGGCTGCCGCGCGACCATATCATCGTGATGAACATGTGCGGACGGGGCGACAAGGATATCTTCACCGTGGCCAAGCACCTGGGCCAGGACATGAAGGTCTGAGCCTTCCGCCGCCGCAAAGCACGGCCCCGCCCGAAAGGCGGGGCTTTTGCATGTCTGGCGGGTGGGGCCCGTAAACTGTGGTTTATGGCTGCAAACCGTCGGCTTAGGCGGGCGGTTTAAACCCCCGGTCAATATGCGGGCGCCACGATTCGGCGTTGGTTGGTCTGGCTAACACGGCGTCGGTCGCATCAACGGACCGGCAGCCACCATAGACACAACCGACCAACGAGAGGACACCGCGATGAAACACAGAACCAGACTGATGCTTTTCACCGCAGCGGCAGCGCTGTCGGGGAACATGGCCTTCGCCGCCATTGACGCCCGCGCGCTTGCCGACAGCTATATCGCCGAAGGCTACAATTTCGTCGAAGTGAAGACCGGTCCGACGCAGACCAAGCTCGAAGCCATTCAGGGCACCACCAAGGTTGAAGTGGTGTACGACAACGGCACTGGCGCGATCATCAAGCAGGAACGCGAGCGGGCGGACGCCAACGAGGTCGGACGCAGCGGCGTGCAACTGCGCACCGTGTCGCGCGATTTCGAAGGCAGCGCATCGCCGGTTTCCCCGGTGTCGCCGATGCCCGTGGCAGGTGCGGTGAACCCGCAATCGCTGGCCGACAGCTACATCGCCGAGGGCTACGACTTTGTCGAGGTCAAGCGCGGCCCGACGCAGACCAAGGTCGAGGCGATCAAGGGCACGACCAAGGTGGAGATCGTCTACGACAACGCCACCGGCGCGATCATCAAGCAGGAGACCGAACGCGCGGATGCCGGCGACATCGGCCGCACCGGGGTTCAGGTCCGTGACGTCAGCCGCGACTTCGAGGGCCGCAACGGTGACGACGATGATGACAGCAGCGATCATCACGGTTCGGATCACGATGATGACGATGACGATGATGATGATGATGATGACAACAGCGGCAGCGGCAGCGACCACGGTTCCGACCACGACGACGATGATGATGATGATGACGATGATGACGACAACTGATCGCTGATCTGGCGATGATGCGAGCCCCGGCCTTGCCGGGGCTTGTCCTTTCCAGCATAGTTTTCAGCAACCGGGTGATTTCCCGGGAGGACGAAATGCAAAGACGCAATTTTCTGGGATTGATCGGGGCTGCCGCTGCGGTGGCCGCTGCCGGGCCTGCCTTTGCGCGGGATCTGGTGGAAAACATTCTGGCGCAGTTGAAGCGTCAGGGATATCGTGAGATTTCAACCTCGCGCACGCTTTTGGGGCGGGTCCGGATCGTGGCGAAGCGCAGCACTGGCACGCGCGAAATCATCGTCAACCCGAACAGCGGTGAGATTCTGCGCGACCTGTGGATGGCGGAGAGCGGCGGCGGGTCGGCCAACATCGTCAGCGATCGGGATGGATCGGACGATGACGACGATGATGACGACGATGACGATGATGACGATGACGATGATGACAGCAGCGGTTCGGGCAGCGGCGGCGACAACAGCGGTTCAGGCAGCGGCAGCGAAAACAGCGGTTCGGGCAGTGATGGTAACGATGACTGAGATGGCGATGGTGCGAGTGTGCGATCTGTGAAGCGCGCAGCACCGATCATCGTGGTGTTCATCATTCAGGTGGCCTGCGCGTTCTTTTTCGTGGCGGACATCCTTGCCTCGGTTCTGGGCATCCGAACCACGCCGATCAGCTGGGAGATGCGAGAGCTTCTGGAAGTGGGCGCGGCTGTCGGTCTGGTCATGGGCGTGTTTCTGGGCGTTGTGATGGTGCGGCGCGTGCTGATCCAGCGCAACCTCGCCGAGGAACGGCTGCGCCGGGCGTCGGGCGCGTTTCTGGATCTGTTGGAGGAGCGCTTTGCCGAATGGGGGCTGACCACGGCGGAGCGGGATGTGGCGCTGTTTGCCATCAAGGGCATGTCGACGGCCGAGATTGCGACGTTGCGGTCCACCAGCGAAGGCACGGTGAAGGCGCAGACCAATGCGATTTACCGCAAGGCGGGGGTGACGGGGCGGCCGCAATTGCTGAGCCTGTTCATCGACGATCTGATGCGTGAAGACGGGGCAGTGCGGTCAGCGGCCAACGGATCGAGGGACGCGGCTTAGCGCAAGCTTGGCGGGCCGTCCTGATGGCCCAAGCCGAAGAGGAGCCCGCGCCCGATGCGGTGGGCAAGGGCGGACCAAGCGGCGGCCATCTCGGGCGGCAATTCGCGGGCGAGGGTCTGGTCGAAAAGCGACAGCCAGTCGGCGAACATCGCGGTTTTCACATCACCCGCCGCACGATGGACCGCGAGGGGATTTCCGTCATAGACGCGTTCATGCAGGATGGCGTTGCGCCAGAAACGGGTGATCTTCGCCTCATGCGTTGGCCAGTCGTGGACATGGGCGGCAAAGACCGGGCCGAGCACCGGGTGCTGGCGCACCGAGGCGTAGAAGGCAGCGACAACGGCGGTAATTTCGGCATCGGTCACCTGAAACCGGGGCGGGATCATGCCGTGGGCAGGGTGTACAGTTGCAGGATGTCGAGCGGGACGATGGACAGGGTTGCCTGATGCGTGGCGTCGAGGCGGACCAAGGGGGCGGCACCTTCCTCGTGCGCTTGCAGGAAGCGTGCGGCGCAAAGGCACCACTGGTCGCCGGGTTTGAGGCCCGCGAAGCCGAATTCCGGGCGCGGGGTCGACAGATCGTTGCCGAGGTATTTCGACAGGGCGAGAAATTCAGCCGTCATCGTGGCGCAGACCGTATGGACGCCACGATCCATCGGGCCGGTGTCGCAGCAGCCGTTGCGGAAAAAACCGGTGACGGGATCGTTGGAGCATGGCTCCAAAACGCCGCCAAGAACGTTGACAGAGGGTTCCTTCATGGTGGCCTCGTGGTTCGGGGTGGCCCCGGGGGGCCGGAAGGACACAGGATCGCTGAAAGGGAGCGTGATGGAAAGCCTTGCCGAAGACCTTGCGTCGTTGCAGCGCCGCCCGTTCAGCGAGCGGCTGGTTGGCGCCCTGCGTGCCATCGGGGAGGAACGGGACGTGCCGGAGGGCGCGATCTTTTTGCGCAGTGGCGACCCGGCGGATGAATTTGTCCATGTGCTGGAGGGCGAGTTCCAGCTGTGGGACGAGGCGCGGGAGGTGCCGCTGAGCCCGCACACGCTTGGCCCGGGCCAGTTCATCGGCGAGGTTGCGTTCCTGACCGGGGGCGGCAGTCTTTACACGCTGCGCTGCCTTGCGCCGTCGAAGGTGATCGCGGTCCCGCGCGAGCCGATGTTGCGGCTGATGGCGGCGGAACCCGAGATGTCGGACATCATCGTGTCGGTCTTTGCCGCGCGGCGGCGGGCGATGCTGGAACGCTGGGCGAGTGCGATTACCGTGGTCGGACCGGCCGACGACCGGGCGGTGCGCGAGGTGGTGGCGTTCTGCACGCGCAACAAGCTGCCCGTGCGGTTGGTGGAGCCTGCGTCGGAAGAGGCGGGGTCGCTGGCGCGGACCTGCGGGTTTCAGGGCGAGACGCCGAAGGTGATCTTTGGCGCGGGTGAGGTGTTGGAGGCCTCGCCGCTCGCCTTGGCGGAGCGGATCGGGATTGCCTACACGCCCACCGACACGGCGTTCGACGTGGTGATCGTGGGTGGCGGGCCATCCGGGGTTTCGGCGGCGGTTTATGCCGGGGCGGAGGGGCTGCACGCGCTGGTGATCGAGGATCTGGCGGTGGGCGGGCAGGCGGGCACATCAAGCCGGATCGAAAATTACATGGGCTTTCCGACCGGGATTTCGGGGGCGGACCTGTGTTTCCGTGGCGAGGTGCAGGCGATGAAGTTCGGCACCCGTTTTGCCATCCCGCACCGGGTATCGTCGATCGTGCCGCAGGACGGTGCGTGGTGCCTGACGCTGGACAACGACGCGACTGTT
>JANPJD010000231.1:0-3400 GCA_031425325.1 Rhodobacterales bacterium
GTTCCGGATCTCCAGCAGGATGTGTTCGAGGAACCGCTTTGGTGTGTCGGACAGCGTAGCGATCTCTTCAATCCGTAAGGACCTACCCTCCCCCGCGCGTTCAGCAGCGAGTGTCATGAGGGCCTTGAGGGCATACTTCATTTTCTGGGTGATCATGATTGTGGATACGCCCGGTCGCGGTCGCGCTCAATATAAATCACGGCAAACGCCGTCGTGTATCTAGGTGCCCCCCTTTGCACGACGCAATAACGCCAATGCCGAGCATTCGCATCCAGTCGGTCAGATTTCAGCCATGGCCTTGGCGAGCAGCTCTCCCACCCCATGCGACCCAGCAGATCTACTTAGGCATGCCCTATTCCAACAGGCTCGCCGGGAGTCCTGGGCCCAAGCGGCTCGCGCGGCGGAAAGCTACGCTTGACGGTGGAAGGTGATCGCTTGGTCTTCTGCGGCGATGAGAAGTTGGGGCATACTCCAACGGTCACATAGGGTGAAAGGCAGTTCTTGCACACCGCAGCTCTCGTGCCCTCTGTCCGATAGGTCGAGAAGAGAAGATGGTTATGCTCACCCATGCGGTTAGGTTTCATTAACGGTTCAGTCAGGTCGGGCGGGGCGCAAGGGGGACGTGCACCCGATGGAGGGCATAGATACCCGCCAAAAAATTTGTTGGAAACCTGCGACCGAACGTGGTCATGCCGGCGTCGTCCTCTACCCCAGGTCCGGACCCGTCCGCGCCATCCGCCCTGCGACCGAACATGCCGCGCTCTTCGCGCGTCGGGGAACGGCTAGCCGCCCCAGAGCGACCTTCATTCAGTTGCGGACGCGAGACGTCGCGTGAACGATGCCGTCCTTCGTGACCTCGTACATCACGTCTTCCCGAACATAGATTCTCTGGCAGATCAAATCCCCAGCCGCATCCTTCTCGCCGCAGCTGGTATCGCCCTTGATCACCCACTCGTTCTCGAACTCTCCGGGCGTCCCGTCGTACACGAACGATCCGGTCACGCGCTTCGACCCAAGGTCGAAATTCGTTACCGCAGTCAGCGGAGCACCGGCATCGTGAACCACCACGTCGAAAGACTTTCCATCCAACCAGGTGCCAATCTCGGCACCTTTCAACTGAACCGCGTCGGCAGGCAGCTTGCCGCCTTCAGAGAATGCAACGCCTGCAAAAAGACAGAACCCGGCGGCCAGAGATACGGTCATGCGCATTTCAGGTACTCCACACTAGAGGGACCAACATCACGACTTACAGCAGGGCATTTCCTATTCTGTCCCGCAAGACGTCCAAAAGTTCATTTTGGAAACTGACGCGCATGGTCCTCAGACCTGCGTGGTAGAGCGTCTGGCTATGGACGGAACATTAAAAGAAGATTACTGATTCTGGAAGATCGCCATGGCACTCGGCGAACCGAGCCGCATCGCGTTGCTCGTCTCGCGGCGTCAAGTGCAGTAAAATCGATCATAATCCGATACGCACTGCATGCTGTTGAAACAGTGATCCGAGGTCATCGGACATCGCCGTAAGTGCGTACTGCATCGTCTCGCTTTTGTACTGCGGCGTTGCGGCGCGAATCCTCGTGCTAACCTTCCGAGCGTCTGCGAGTTGTCCCGCACTTGCCAAGATCAGTGCGGCCGGCGCAAGGATCGTTCCGAAAGTCTGTGCATGTCGAGCGACTTTCTGCGCCCACACCGCCGCCTCGTCTACCCGGGCAAGCCGATGAAGTGCGAATGCCTTCGTAACCTCCATGGATGCCAAGGTGGCATCAAGCGGGCTCAGGGACAAAGCAATGTCTACGTGAGCGAGGCCCCGGCCGGGATCACCCGACAGGGTTTCCGCACCCGCAAGTTGGCTGTGTCCGCGAGCAAAACTCGGACTGAGGGCAACGGCGGTTCTCAGGGAGTGCAGGCATCCGTCCACGTCCCGTTCCAGCCACAAAGCAAGGCCATGGGCCATGTGTGAAGCTGGATTATGCTGATCCGCCGCCAATGCGTTTTCGGCAGAGCGTCTAGTGTCATCTGCCTCGATCTTCGAGTTTCCGGTCCGGCCGACAAAGGCCCTGACGTAGTGACACGCGGCCTTCATCGCGTGCGCACGAGCGAAATCCGGTGCGAGCCGAACAGCCATTCCGAAGCGTTCCAAGGCGACGCCTGAGACGCTTGGGTCGGTGCTGTAGAAGTGGGGCAGAGCGGAGTGGTACATCTCCCAAGCGTCAAGTGTCTCGACCGGCATCGTCCTTACGCGGCGCGCTTCTGCAGCAGTCACATGCAGGTCCACGCTTTCGACGATGTGGTCCACAAGATCGGCGATTAGCTCCGCAAAAGCCCTACGATCTGCGGTAAATTCGTTCGTCCAGAGAACCGAGGTGCCCGCCACGTCGGTAATCTCGATCCGCAGGTCGATGCGCTTCTCCTGCACTGCCGCGGCTCCCGTCACGACGTATCCGACATTGAGCGCCCGTCCAGCCGAAACGGGATCGTCTGCCATGTGACGAAGGGCGAAGGTACTTCCGCGCGCAATGACGTGAAAACTGCGTAGCCGCGCGAGACGGCTGATGACGTCGTGGGTCAAGCCGTCCAGAAGCTGTACGTTTCTCGGATCGCCTTCAGACAGGACGATCGGCAGGACGGCGACGCCGTCGCGGCGCAGCGCCTGGCCGAGCGGGGAGGGCCACGCGTCTGCGTCGGTGGGTGCGACCGGCGTCTGGGCGCCAGCCACGGTATTGGGCACGACAGTCCCGGGCAGCGAACCGTCAAACATGTAGCCGCGCCTCGGAATCGTGCGCAACATGGCGGCGTGGTGTCCAAGAGCTTTTCGCACATCGCGCACGCATTGGGTCAGCGACTCCTCCGTCACTGTGACATCAGGCCAGAGTTCGGACAGCAGTTCGGCTTTAGGTATGACCCGTCCTCGTTCCCGCACGAGGTAGGAGAGCAGAGAGAATGCTTTTGCCCTCAGGGCGACATCCTTCGAGCCGTCGAGTAGCCGTCCCCGAGCGAGGTCTAGGGTAAAGGTCGAGAACCTGAATACCTTCGGTGGATCGTCCCGCATCGCATCGGCCTGTCCGCCTAGTCTACATCGCGAATGGTAACATCTGCAGGCTGAGCCGCAAAGATGCTGGCGAGCAGCGACCAGAAGTGCCGGCGCAGCAGCACGGCGAGCAGATTGATCGGACCAACAGACAACAGGGCAGCAACAAGTATTGACGCTAACACTCTCATGTCCCCGCTCCCGACTTGCCGACCTTGAAGCCGCCGCTCCACGTCTCCGACTGGATCGAGACTAGCAACATTGAGGCACCGCAACTCTCTGACGCCACACGACGTGTACAATCTATCGCATTTCCCAAGCGAAGCGGCCGAGAAACTGCAGGGGCAAGTTGAACTCGGCGAGCGGATCGCT